>JAIQGC010000023.1:0-49351 GCA_020072805.1 Terriglobia bacterium | reverse complement strand
GAGAAGAATCATGCGCGCCGCGGAGGGATCTGGCGGAGCTTGCGGCGGAGCGGAATAGGACGGCAAAGCCGCGGCGGCTTCGAGGAGCAGGAGGCCCAGGAAAAGGCGAGTTGGGCGTGAAAGCGGCACAGACCGATTGTAGTGGAGAGCGCGGGCGGGAGGAAGCGAATCGCGGGGCGACGAACGGGTATGGCGTGGATGTGGCTAAAACGCTGGTAACTAGTTGAGGCCAGTCCATTGAGGGGGGAGGAGTGGTTTGCTAGCGTGATAGAGAAGAGATGCGCGGGTGTGTTTTCGCGCGCCGGCGGAAGGGAACCAGTTTGCCGGGTGAAGGCATCGCCAAGTGGAAAGGGGAGAAGAAAATCCTCTTGTCCACGGAAGGAACGGTGTGGCGGCTGTGCGAGTGGTATGCGGCGGCAGCAGCGACGTAGGGCAGGTCCGGGCGAACAACGAAGACGCCTACCGGATCGTGGATGAGCTGCGGCTGTATGTCCTCTCGGACGGAATGGGGGGCGAGGCGCACGGGGAAGTAGCCAGCGCGATCGCCGTGCAGACCGTGACGGAACATTGCGCGCAACTCATTCAAGCGGCGCCGGGCAGCGCACGGCCGGCGAATGGAAACGGCAAGAGCGCGGTGGACGCCGGGTCCAATGGGGAGAGCAGTGAGCGGGCGATAATGCTGGAAAGCGCGGTGCGCCTGGCGAATAAGAAGATATTCTGGTCCGCGGAAAAGAACCCCGCGCAGAAGGGCATGGGCGCGACGCTGACGGCGGCATGGATTGATGGGCAGAAGCTGACCCTGGCGCACGTGGGAGACAGCCGGGTGTATCTGCTGCGCGGCGGGGATTTGCACCAGCTGACCAGCGACCATTCTCTGGTGGCCGAGCAGGTGCGCCGCGGGATTATCACCCCGGCCGAGGCGGAAAAGAGCGACATGCAGAGCGTGCTGCTGCGCGCGCTGGGAGCGCAATTGGAAGTGGAAGTGGAGACCGGCGAGCAGGGGCTGATGGCCCGGGACGTTCTCCTGCTGTGCTCGGACGGGCTGACCCGCATGGTCAGCGATGTGGAGATCGCCGGGGCTTTGCAGGCGGAGGGCAATCCGCAGAAGGCCGCGGAAAATTTGGTGGCGCTGGCCAATGAGAACGGCGGAGCGGACAACGTAACGGTGATCGTGTTGCGGCTGGAGGCGGAAAAAAAGAATTGGCTTTCCTGGCTGTGGGGCGGGGCGGGCAAGAACGGCAAGTGAGGAGGCGAACGAGATGGCGAGGCTGACTTTGATGTATGGGGACAAGGTGGTGAAGGAGGTCGCCGTGGGGGGGCGTCCGATCGGGATCGGGCGGGCGCCGGACAACGAGCTGCCGGTGGACAATCCGGCGGTTTCCAACTACCACGCGAAGATTTACGCGGAGGCGGGGAAGCTGGTGGTGGAGGACTTGAACAGCCTGAATGGGACGTTCGTCAACGATTTGCGCGTGGAGCGCGCGGCGCTGCACGACGGGGACCAGATCCATGTGGGCAAGCACCACATCAAGGTGGACACCTCCGGCGCGCTGCCGCAGCAGATGGAGCAGGCGCGCGCGTCCAAAGCGGTGGGCATTGATTCCACCATGGTGCTGGACACCAAGGAACGCCGCGACCTCTTGCAGCAGGCCAGCGCTTTCGGGGAACAGGCGCAATTCGGCTCGGGACGCCTGCGCATGGCCACGCTGGCCGTGCTCAGCGGAAAGACCGACAAGAAGGAATATCTGCTGACCAATAAGCTGATCGTCATCGGAAAATCGGAAATGGCCACGGTGCGGCTGAAGGGCTGGCTGGCGCCGGCGGTGGCCGCGCAAATTTCCAAGCGCGATGACGGCTATTACATCGGCATGGGCGACAAAACGCCTCTGGTGAACGGAACCAAGATCAGCGGTCCCCATCGCCTGAACGACGGGGATCTGATTGAAGTCAGCGGTGTGCGGCTGAATTTCCTCTTCCGCGAGTAAGCCGCACAATCCAGGCGATGCGGCGCGGATCAAGCCGGCGCCCGTGCGTCCGCTCCAATTGACAAGGAATGCGCGATTGCCTACCCTGAAATCACGGACCAGTTTTACAGGAGGAGGGGAATCGTGTTCCATAAAAATCAAAGGAAGGCGGCGCGGGGGGTATCTATTTTTGTCCCGGCGCTGGGCCTGGCGATTATTCTTCTAGTAGGTTTCGCGCAGCAGGGGTTTGCGCAGCAGAAAGAGGCGGTTCGCCCGATCGGCAAGATCGTGGAAATCAAGCCGCCCCTGGGATTGCCCGCGGTTCCCGTACCGGCGGACAATCCGCCCACGGCGGAAACGATCGCGCTGGGACGCCGGCTGTACTACGACGCCGGGCTCTCCGCCGACAACACGGTGTCCTGCGCGACCTGCCACGGGCCCAACGGGGGATTCACCGACAATCTGCCGGTTTCCAACGGCGTGAATGGGAAGAAGGGCACGCGCAGCGCGCCGACGGTCATCAACTCGGTTTACAACTCGCTGCAATTCTGGGACGGGCGCGCGCCCAGCCTCGAGGAGCAGTCCAAGGGGCCCATCGAGAACCCCGTGGAGATGGCCAATACCCACGCGGCGGTGGTGAAGTATGTGCAGGGCAGCGCAAAATACCGCGAAGAATTCCGCAAGGCCTGGGGAACGGATCAGGTGACCATCGACCTGGTGGCGAAATCGATCGCCTCCTTTGAGCGCACGGTGCTCAGCGGCGATTCGCCCTTTGACCGCTTCTACTACGGCCAAGACAAGAACGCCATGTCCGCATCCGCGCAGCGCGGCCTGGCGGTTTTTGTGAATCCCAAGAAGGGCAATTGCGCCGTCTGCCATACCATCGGCGCGCGGGATGCCCTCTTCACCGACAATCAATTCCACAATATCGGCGTTGGAGTGGACACTCGGGGGAATTTTGCCGACGTGGGGCGCTCGGCAATTTCCAAAAATGAAGCGGACACCGGGGCGTTCAAGACGCCCACGCTGCGCAATGTTTCGCAGACCGCTCCCTACCTGCACGACGGCAGCCTGCGCACGCTGAAGGACGTCATCGACCACTACATCGGCGGGGGCAACTCGAACCCGCATTTGGACAAGGAGATCCACGTTCTGGACTTCCTGACCGGCGAGGAACGCGAGGATCTGCTGGAATTCCTCAAGGCGCTCGACGGCAAGTTGCCGCCGGACGTCGGGCCGCCGTCGGATAAATAGTTCGCGGCGGAGACTCTGCGGAAAACCTCTGGCCCCTTGATTCCCCGCGAATCAAGGGGCTTTTTCCATTGCGCACGATCTTTTGCGGCGAATTATTCCTTCTTCACCAGGCTAGAGCGCGCCGACGCGCCGGCCATGTCGGCGAGGCTGGCGGTGGGCAAAGCCACGCGCACGGCGTTGAGCACGGCGGCGAGATCGATCACTTCCTGAGCCACCGCTCCTTCCAACGCGGGCAAATAGCCGAAGGCTGCCAGGGCCATTCCGGCGATGCTCAGGATCATTCCGCCGAGCGCGCTCTGCAGGGCAATCTTGCGCATGCGCCCGCTGATGTGAAACAGTTCATCCACTTTTTCGAGCGAAGTGGTCAGGATGACCGCGTCGGCGGCCTCCGAGGTGATGTCGCTGTTGGGGCCGAAGGCGATGCCGGCGGTGGCGGCCATCAGCGCGGGCGCGTCATTGATGCCGTCGCCGACCACCATGGTGCGCGCGCGGCGCATCTCCTCGCGCACCAGCGCCACTTTCTGCTCGGGGGTTTGTCCCGCGAAGATTTCCGTGATACCGACCTCGTCGGCCAGGTATTGCACCTCTTCGCGGCGGTCGCCGGAAACCAGCAGCACGCGGTCAATGCGGTGCCTGGGCTGGAGATGGTCCACGAAGGAGCGGCTTTCCCGGCGCGGCGCATCGCGAAAACGGAAGAGCGCGGCGAAGGCGCCGTCCACGAGCACCACGCATTCCAGTCCGCTGGAGGCCGGAGGCAGCGCCGCGGCTGCGCTGGCGGCCATCAGCGCGGGCGCGTCATTGATGCGGTCGCCGGNNTTCTTCCGCCGACGCGCCCTTCGAGTCCCTCGCCGGGCTTTTCCGCCATTTCGCTAACTGCGCCCGGCGGCACGGAGGCGGCCTGCGCCGCTTCGCGCACCGCTCCGGCCAGCGGATGGCGCGAGTAGCGCTCCAGCGCCGCGGCAAACTGCAAGACCTCCTCGCGCTGGAATCCGGGGGCGCAAACAATTTCGGTCAGCGCGGGCTGCCCGTAGGTGAGCGTACCGGTCTTGTCCAGCACCAGCGTGGTGCAGCGGGCAATCTGCTCGAGGACCACCGGATTTTTGATGATGATGCCGTGACGCGCGCTGAGCGAGATGGCCCCGATCACCGCCACGGGAATGGCCAGCAGCAGCGGGCAGGGTGTGGCGATGACCACCACCGCGAGAAAGCGCAGGGGGTCGCGGGTGGCCGCCCAGGTGAGCGCGGCCAGGCCCACGGCCAGCGGTGTGTACCACGCGCCCAGAACGTCGCCCAGGCGGCGCAGGCGCGGCTGATGCTCTTCGGTGGCGCGCATCACCTGCATGATTTTCGCGTAGCGCGAATCCACCGCCAGTTTTTCCGCCCGGATCGTCAGTGCGGTCTCTCCGTTGATGCTTCCGGAGAGCACTTTGGCCCCGGGCGTTTTCGAAAGCTGGAACGGCTCGCCGGTCAGGTAGGATTCGTCCATCACTCCGTGGCCTTCGCTGACCACGCCGTCCACCGGACAAATTTCGTGAGGAAAGACGATCAGGAAATCGCCAATGGCAATGTCGGTGAGCGGCACGTCGGCGATGCCGCCGTCCGTTTTGCGGTGGGCCGCTTGCGGCATGCGTTTGGCCAGCGCCTCCAGCACCGAGGAGGCCCGGCGCGTGGCGTACTCCTCGAGCGCCGCTCCTCCGGAAAGCATCAGCACGATGATGCAGGCGACCAGATATTCACCCAGCAGCACCGCGCTGAGAATGGAGACGCCGGCGAGCAGGTCCGAGCCGAATTTTCCGGCGAAGAGGTTGCGCCCCAGAGCGATCACCAGGGGCACGCCCCCCAGCAGAAGAACAGCGTAGAGCGGGAAAAGAGCGGCGGAGGGACGCAGGCCCGGCGCATGGCGCAGCGCCAAATGGAGGATAAGACCGGCAAGGGTCAGCAGGGCAATGTAGGTTTCGCGGGATTGCGCGAGCAGCCAGGTGCTAGGTCGATTCCGCCCGGGGATGCCCTCGCGATACTGTTCCACGAGTGTAGGTGAAATCGCCGCGAGAGGGAAGGGTCACCTTGCCGCGCAATCTTTCCGCCGCGCAAGAGAGCCTCTCCAGGAGCGTGAAAATATGGTGGGCCTGGGGAGAGTCGAACTCCCGACAAACGGTTTAGGAAACCGTTGCTCTATCCATCTGAGCTACAGGCCCTCAAAGGGATTCTAGCAGAATTACCGCAGTTTTCGTTTGTGTGGCACGCGCGCCGTGGTGAAGTCATTTTGCAACAGCGCCCTGCTGAAAAAAGTACGTTTCGCGCTGGATAGCTGATTCTTTCCCCCTCTTGCGCTTCGCTCCGGCCTGATATACCTTGCCCGTCGTGGATAGCCAGCCCCTCCTCGGCCGCACCGTCTCGCACTACCGCATCGTCGAAAAACTCGGCGGCGGGGGCATGGGCGTGGTCTACCGCGCCGAAGACGACCGCCTGGGCCGCTCCGTGGCCCTGAAATTTCTTCCCCCGGACCTGGCCCGCGATCGCCAGTCCCTCGAACGCTTTCAGCGCGAAGCCCGCGCCGCCTCCGCCCTGAACCACCCCAATATCTGCACCGTCTATGACATCGACGAATTCGATGGCCAGCCCTTCATCGTCATGGAAGTGATGGAAGGGCGGACCCTGCGCGATAGCATTGACGGCAAACCCATCAAGACCGCTTTCCTTGTCGAACTGGCCATTCAAGTGGCCGACGCTCTGCAAACCGCGCATGCCAAAGGCATCGTTCATCGCGACATCAAGCCCGCCAATATTTTCGTCACGCAGCGCGGCCAGGCCAAGGTTCTCGACTTTGGCCTCGCCAAAGTCTCCGCAAGCGCTCACGCCTCCGGCGGCGCGGCCGCGGCCGAACTCCCCACGCTCGGACCCGGCGAAGATTTGCTTACCAGTCCGGGCACGGCGATTGGCACGGTCGCCTACATGTCGCCCGAGCAGGCGCTCGGCGAAGAGCTTGACCAGCGCTCCGATCTTTTTTCTCTCGGCGTGGTTTTCTACGAAATGGCCACGGGCCGCCAGGCCTTTTCCGGAGCCACTTCCGCCGCTGTCTTTGACTCCATCCTCAATAAAGCTCCAGTCGCTCCGGTGCGCCTCAATCCCGAGCTTCCCGCCGAGCTTGAACGCATCATCAACAAGTCCCTCGAGAAAGACCGCAAGCTGCGCTATCAGACCGCCTCCGACCTGCAGTCCGACTTGCAGCGCCTGAAGCGCGACAGCGAATCCTCGCGCACCGCCGCCGTTTCCGCCGCCGCAACGGCTGCTTCCTCCGCTTCCATTCCCGCCGTGCCGGGCCGCATGCCGTTCATGGCCGGCGCGATCGGCGCCATCGTCCTTGCCGCCGTTGGGTTTGCCGGTTACAAGAGCGGCTGGTTCGAATCCCGCAAGCCCTATACCCAGGCGGAACTCAATCCCGCTCAGGTCACTACCAATTCCGCGGAAGATCCTGTCTTTACCGCGGCCATCTCCCCGGACGGAAAATATCTGGCCTTCGCCGACCTCGAAGGACTGCACCTGAAGACGGTGACCAGCGGCGAAACGCAGTCTCTGCCCATTCCCAATGAATTCTGCTTCCGTTGAGCGCGCTTCGACTGGTTCCAGGATGGAACCAAACTTCTGGTGAGCGGGCCGGTCGGCGCGGAAGATCACGTGGGCATTTACGTGATCAACGTCATTGGGGGGACCATCCGCAAGCTGCGCGATGACGCCCGGCGAGCGGCCGTCTCTCCCGACGGCTCGCGCATTCTCTTTGTGACCGGTCATCCCGCGCAAGTCATGGTCATGACCGCGGATGGCGAGCAGGCCCATACCATTGTTCCGGGCGTGGAGGGCGATGGCATCCAGTTGCCGAGCTGGTCCCCGGACGGCCAGCGCATTCTGTTCCTGCGGATTCGCCGGGCGGCGCAAGATCCGGATTTCATTCTCGAGAGCCGGGATGCCAATGGGGGCACTCCGGTCACTTTGCTTTCGAATCCCAACCTGCGGTATTTCCTCTGGCTGCCCGGAAATCGCCTGGTCTATTCATTGCAGGAGGATTCCCCGCATCGCGAGGACATGAACCTCTGGGAGCTGAGCCTGGATTCCAGGAGCGGCGCGCCGCGCGGCAAGCCCCACAAGATCACCGACTGGTCCGGCTTTGTGTTCGAGAGGTTGAGCGCGACTGCCGATGGCAAGCGTCTGATCTTTGTGAATGATCATGATCAGGGCGATGTCTACATCGGCGAGCTTGAAAAAAGCGGCAAGCAAATCAAAACGCCCGTTCGGCTGACCCTCTCCGACAGGAACGACTGGCCCGGCGGGTGGACTGCCGACAGTAAATCGATTTTGTTTTATTCCAACCGCAGCGGAAATTTCGACCTCTACCGCCAAAAAGTTGCTGAACGCTCCGCAGAAGCCATCGGCACGGCCCAGGAAGAAAAGCGCACCCCGCAGATGAGTCCGGATGGCCAGTGGATCGTTTATATTTCCTGGCCGCGCATGCCCCATGAGGCCCAGGCGTCCTCCGGCCACCTCATGCGCATCCCCGTGAGCGGAGGTCCCGCCGAGCCGCTTTTTGAGGTGAAGGGTTACGCCACCTGGGGCTGGCCCGGAGATGTCATGCGTAACCTGGGCGATGTCCCCGGTTTCCACTGCCCCTCTTCCTCCAAGGCATCCTGCGTCCTGGCGGAGCCGGACGAAAAAAATAAGCGCATCGTCTTCACTCCGTTCGATCCCGCACAGGGGAAAAAAGGCCAGCCGGTTAGCGTGCAATCCTCGGAAGACAGTACCTGGGCGCTTTCTCCGGATGGCTCGCGCATCGCCATCACATTCTTCGATACCAAAGCCGCCACCATTCGCATTGTGCCGCTCGACGGCGCAACTCCGCATGATATTGCCGTGAAGGGCGCGACGGAACTTGTCTCTGTGGGCTGGGCCGCCGACGGCAACAGCCTCTTCACCATCCGCAACTCCTCGAAGGGCGGCATCCTCCTCCACGTGGACCTCAGCGGAGAATCGCAAGTGCTCACCCGCGCCGCCTGGGATGCCTTCCTACCCACCGCTTCTCCCGACGGCCGCTTCCTCGCCTTTGGCGCCGTCAATTCCAACAGCAACGTCTGGACCATCCCCAGCCTTCCCAAACCTTAGAACACCTCTTTGGCAGAATTATTCCCGGCGTCCGGAACGCGGTAAGATAATCACGCTTTGATCGCCGGGAATGCCCCGGCAGGAATCACTTAAGCGAAAGGCACTCCATCCATGCACGCAAATTCCAAGCTGTGGCTCGTCGCTTTCTTCAGCGTGGCTTGCTCCGCCAGCGCCCCCGCCCAGGTGACCGGCGGGAAAAAACCGGACCTGCCTCCGCCCTTCGCCACCAAAGGCGCGGTCAACGGAACGCATGTCGTTCCCGCTCCCGCCGGCTTTCTACCGCAAGCCGCCGAAGGATTTCGCGTGAATGAGTTTGCCCGCGGATTCAAGGGCCCGCGCTGGCTTGCCGTCGCGCCCAACGGGGACATTTTCGTGGCCGGGACCGGCAGCGGCGAAGTGCTCGTCCTGCGCGACCCCAAGAACACCGGAAGTGCGCAGGAGCGCGAGGTCTTCGCCGCCGGGATGGATTCTCCCTTCGGCATCGCCTTCCGCGGGAACTACGTCTATGTGGGCAACACCGGCGAGTTGGTTCGCTTCCCCTATGACCCCAAGACCTCCAAGCGCACGGGCGCCGCTGAACACCTTCTCGACCTGCCCAAGAAAGGCCACTCCACCCGCTCCCTGGCCTTCAGCCCCGACGGCAAGCAACTCTTCATCTCCGTGGGCTCGGAGACGAATGTCTCCATTGAAGCGGACGAACGCCGCGCGGCCATCACCGTCTGCGATCCCGACGGCAAAAACGCGCGCATCTACGCCAGCGGCCTGCGCAACCCGGTCGGCCTGGCCCTCGAGCCTTCCACCGGCCAGCTCTGGACCGGCGTCAACGAACGCGACATGCTAGGCGACGATCTTCCCCCCGACTACCTCACCTCCGTGCGCGAAGGCGGCTTCTACGGCTGGCCCTACAGCTACATCGGCGACAATCTCGACCCGCGCGTCAAGCCCCAGCGGCCCGACCTGACCGCCCGGGCCATCGTTCCCGACGTGCTTCTTGGCGCGCATCGCGCTCCCCTGCAATTCGCTTTTTACACCGGAACGCAGTTCCCCGAAAAATATCGCGGCGGCATTTTTCTGGCCGAGCATGGCTCCTGGAACCGCTCGAAACTCGCCGGCTATCAGGTGGTTTTTGTGCCTTTTCAGAATGGCAAACCGGTGGCTGGTCCGGTCACCATTCTCAGCGGCTTCGCTCCCGATCCGGCGGGCACGGAGGTTTACGGCCGCCCGGTGGGCATCGCTGTCGCCGCCGATGGCGCTTTGCTTGTTTCGGATGATGGCGCAGGAGTGATCTGGCGCATTTCCGCGGTGCGCTGACGCGAGGCTCGCCGTAACGCGAGTCCGCGAGTATACTCTTCGGCAATGCCGGACCGGAAGAAACACGAAGCGCTGGATGAGGACTACGAACGCCGCGTGCGTGATAGCTTCGCCCGCCAGGGCCTGATGAAGCATCTCGGCGCGCGCCTGACCGGCCTCGATCCGGGGGAGTGCGAAATCCGCGTGCCCTTCAGCCCCGACCTCACACAGCAGCATGCTTATTTTCACGCCGGCGTTTCCGGCGCCATTGCCGACAATGCCTGCGGCTATGCGGCCTACACCCTGATGCCCGCGGACTCTTCGGTGCTGACGGTGGAATACAAGATGAACCTGCTGGCCCCCGCCGACGGGGAAGAACTCATCGCGCGCGCCCGCGTTCTGCGCTCCGGCAAAACGCTGAAGATCTGCGCCGCCGACGTCTATGTGCTCAAGGGCGGACGCGAGACGCATTGCGCCACCGTGCTCTCCACCATCATGTGCCTGCCGGGAAAGCCGGATCGCCCCGCGGCTGATCCCGCACCGCGGCGCTAGGGCCGCTTGCGCTACCGCGGCGTCCAGTGCGGATGGCTGCTGAAGAGCCCGCCCACAATTCCAATCTGGTAGGAAAGAAACAGCCCGAAGGCGATGCTCACCACTCCGGAGGCGATGGCCAGTCCGCGCTGCATCCAGGAAAATTTCCCGCCTGCGAAAACCACCGGCAGGGAAATCGCCGCAGTGATCAGCATCATCCCGGCAATCGTCCCGCCCCCGAACACCAGAAGATAAAAAATGCCCCAGCGCGGCTCTCGAATCGTGCTCAGCACCAGCAGCGCCACCGCCGCCGAGCCCGCCAACCCATGCACCACGCCCACCAGCAGCGGCCGCAGCGACTGGTAGAGACCGAGCCGCGCAAACGCCCGCCGAATCCAGGCCGGCGGCTCCAAGCTCTCCCCGTGACCCGCCGCCGCGGGCCCGTGCGTATGCGCGTGGAAATGCAGGCTTCCGCCGCTGCTGTGCACGTGGGCGTGTTCGCCCCGGTGCGGAGGATGCGTCGGCGCGAATTTCTCGCTGATCCACTGCAGCGCCCCGCTCAGATTCAGCGCTCCCAGCGCCACCAGCATGATCCCCACGGAAAATTCCATGGCCAGGCCGGCCCGCGCCGGTATGGCCATATGGAAGAGCAGAATGGGGCAGCCCACGGCCACGATGGTCAGCGTGTGTCCCAGTCCCCATAGAGCGCCAATCAGCGCGGCCTGCGCCAGCGAACGCTGCCGGCTGACAATCGTCGAGACGGCCACCACGTGATCCGGGTCCGTGGCGTGGCGCATCCCCAGAAAAAATCCGATACCGAGAATGACAATCAGGCTGTTCATACGTTCGGAGTCCGGTCCCGTGAACGCCAGCATACCCGAAGCGCCCGGCCCGCGCACGCTTTCCCCGTCCCGCCTCCTGTGGATTTCCGCGCCGCTTCCCGCTCCGCCCGCTTCAGTCTCCCGCTCCCTCCTTCAACAGCCGCATAAACTCCGAAGCCGCGTGCGGCAGCTTCGCTCCCCGCCGCGAAATCATGTACAGGTGTCGCGGCAAGTTTAGCTGTTTCACCCGCACTTCCTTCAGCAGCCCCTGGGCCACTTCCCATTGCACGCACATGCGCGGCACGATCGCCACGCCCATGCCCATCTGCACGAACCGCTTCATGCTCTCGATGGTGGGCATCTCCACTTCCATGTTCAGCGGCGTTTCGTGCCGCGCGAACAGCTCGATCACCCGCCGGCGGAACGGCGATTCCACGATGTGCGCGACGAAGTTCTCCTGGCCCAGGTCCGTGATGTTGACCACTTTCCTCCGCGCCAGCGCATGCCCCGGCGGCACCACCAGCGTCAGCTCGTCCCGCAAAATCTCCGTCGAATGCAGTTGCGCCTCGCGCGGGATGAACGAAACCGCCCCCAGGTCCAGGCGGTAATTCAGCACTTCGTGGGGAATGTCTCGCGAATAGACCCGGTGCACGCGCACCTGCACTCCGGGGTGCAGCCTGCGGAATTTCGCCAGCGCCGGGATCAGTGCGTGAATCGAGCTTTCGTTCACTCCCAGCGACAGCTCCCCCCGCTTCAGGCCTTCCAGCTCCGACAGCCCTTTGGTCACTTCATCGCGCAGGTTGATCAGCCGGTCCGCGTACTCCTGCAGCAGCTTCCCCGCGTCGGTCAGGCGGATGGGCCGCGAGCCGCGCACGAACAGCGACTGCCCGATGGACTCTTCCAGCTTGCGCACCGAAAGGCTCACCGCCGGCTGCGTGCGGTAGAGTTTTTCCGCCGCCCGCGAAAAGCTGCCTTCCCGGGCCACCGCCAGAAACATCTGCAATTCGCCGAAATCCATGGGTTCAGGCCTCCTGTCCGAGCATGTTTAAGTATAAGCCGTAATTATCAAAACTAGAATAAAGATAAATTAGGCTGGGGAGCACCCTTCTGCTCTAATGGTACGGACGAGGGAGTCTACCCTATGGATGCCATTCGCATTTTTGACACTACCCTGCGCGACGGCGAGCAGTCGCCCGGCTTCTCCATGAATACCGAGGAGAAGATCCGCATGGCCCAGCAGCTGGCTTCCCTGGGCGTGGACGTCATCGAAGCCGGCTTTCCCATCGCCTCCCAGGGCGATCTGGAAGCCGTCAAGACCGTGGCCCGCGAAGTCCGCGGCGCCCGGATCGCCGCCCTGGCCCGCGCCAAGCGGGAAGACGTGGACGCGGCCATTGAAGCCCTGCAGCCCGCGGAATCCCCCCGCCTGCACGTGTTTTTGGCAACCTCGGACCTGCACCTCAAGGCCAAGCTCAATATCTCCCGCCAGCAGGCCCTCGAGGCCATCGGCTCCATGATCCGTCTGGGCCGCCAGCACGTCGGCGAAGTCGAGTTTTCCGCCGAAGACGCCAGCCGCAGCGACCTCAAATTCCTTTGCCAGGTCTGCAAAGTGGCCATCGACGCCGGCGCCACCGTGCTCAATCTCCCCGACACCGTCGGCTACGCCGTCCCCGAAGAGTACGCCGCCATGTTCACCGAAGTCCGCGACTACCTGGGCGATCCCCAGGGCGTCACCTTCAGCGCCCATTGCCACAACGACCTGGGCATGGCCGTGGCCAATTCTCTCGCCGCCGTTCGCGCCGGCGCCCGCCAGATCGAATGCACCATCAACGGCATCGGCGAGCGCGCGGGCAACGCCTCGCTCGAGGAAGTCGTCGTGGCTCTGGCCGTGCGCCAGTCCTCCTTTGGCCTCAAGACCAACGTCCGCTTGGCCGAGCTCTTCGCCTCCAGCCGCATGCTTTCGGAGATTACCGGCGTGCATGTCCCTCCCAATAAAGCGGTTGTGGGCGCCAACGCCTTTGCCCACGAAGCCGGCATCCATCAGGACGGCATCATCAAAAACCCCCTCACCTACGAAATCATTTCTCCTCAGGCCGTGGGCGTGCCTGCGCGCTCCCTGGTCCTGGGCAAGCATTCCGGCCGCAACGCCCTGCGCGACCTCGTGGCCATTGCCCATGAAGTCATGCGCCGCAAGTCCGCGGCTATTGCCGCAACCGCTCCTTCCGCCACTCCGTTTCCCGCCTGAAGCTCGGGCGCACGGGCGGAGAAGGACTCGCGAAGGCGGATTTCGCTCCGCCAACCCGGCACGGATTCAAGCTGCAAGCGCCCTGGAGCGTGCATTGGCCGCGATGGGTGTATAACGAAGGAGAGGACCGGGGCGCACCCCGAAGGGAACCCCGTAACGAACATGTTGAAGAAGACCATAGTGCTGCTCCCCGGCGACGGTATCGGACCGGAAGTCCTGCGCGCCGGCGCGGCCATCCTGCGCGAATGCGCGCAGGAGTTTGGCCACCAGTTTGACCTGCCGGAATATCCCGTGGGCGGTGCGGCCATTGACGCCGCGGGCGACCCCTTGCCTCCCTCCACGCTCGAGGCCTGCGGCAAGGCCGACGCGGTTCTGCTCGGCGCCGTAGGCGGCCCCAAGTGGGACGCCTTGCCGGTGGGCAAGCGCCCCGAAAGCGGCCTGCTGGGCCTGAGGAAAGGCCTGGGCCTCTACGTCAATGTCCGCCCGGTGCGCCTGCGCGCTCCCCTGCGCGGAATCTCTCCCTTGAAGCCCGAGCGCCTCGGCGAACTCGACCTGGAAATCGTTAGAGAACTTTCCGGGGGCATGTATTTCGGCAACCCGGAAATGTACTCCGTCCCGGAGATCGAGCGCATCGCCGCCTTCGCCTTTGCCCGCGCCGAGGGCCGTGAACGCCGCCTGTGCTCGGTGGACAAGGCTAACGTCCTGGCCAGCTCGCAGCTCTGGCGCCGCACCGTCAACACCATGAGCCAGGTCTACCCGGCCGTGCAGGTCGAGCACATGTACGTGGATAATGCCGCCATGCAGCTCGTCCTGCGCCCCTCCCAGTTCGACGTGATGCTCACCTCCAACATGTTCGGCGATATTTTGAGCGACGAATCCGCCGCTCTCGTCGGCTCCATCGGGCTGCTCCCTTCCGCCAGCTTTGGCACCGGCGCGCCGCTCTTCGAGCCCATCCACGGCTCCGCCCCGCAGATCGCCGGCAAGGATATGGCCAACCCCATCGGCACCATCCTCAGCGTCACCATGCTCCTGCGCGACACCCTCGGCCTGGGCATCGAAGCCGATTGGGTCGAACGTTCCCTCGACCGCGTGCTCGCTTCCGGCTTCCGCACCACCGACATCGCCGAACCCGGCGCCCAGGTCATCGGCACCGCCGCCTTCATCGACCACCTCCGCCAGGAAATGCAGTCCACCCTGGCCCATGCAGAACGTTACGGCTGGGGCGTCTAAGCAACATTCGAATGCGCTATTAAAATAATTCATAAATTCAATAAAAGACAGTATTTGCTATTTGTGTGTCTATACTTACAATATGACAACGTAAAACGACATATATATCGCTATACGAAGTCATGTGAAATAATTGACATGGTTAAGCGTATATAATACCATTGTCTTTGTCATGCATCTTGCCCGACAACTCGATCGGTTGAAAGCCCGTGGTTTCGACGATGCGGGCGCAAAAACAGTCGTCCTGATCCGCGAGGCGGCCATTCTCCTGTCCAGCACTTTCCCGGGCTCGTTTTCGCTTTACGGAGGCGCGAATCTCATCCTGTTTCATGACAGCGCGCGCACATCGCGGGATTTGGATTTGATTCCCAAAGCTCTCGACTGTCCCAGCGTGGACGAAGTCATCAAGGTTTTGTCCGTGGAACTCCAGGAACTGGCGGGACTGCTCGGTTACGCCCCGCTGACCGTGGAAATCGTTCATAGCCGGACCATGCCCTGCAAGCTTGAACTGTTCAGCGGCGAGGGAGCCACGCTCTTTACCATCGACATGGGAGGATTGGGAGCGGTGGCCGCATCGGGAATCGAGGAACATTCACTCGAAGCGGTCTCGCGCAGCGCCACGGCCGCCGTACAAGTGGTCTCGAAGAATCACCTCCTGCTGCAGAAGGCCGAAGCCTTTGTGGGGCGGGCCAGAGTCAAAGCCAGAGATGCTTACGACATCAATCTCCTGCTCGGCGCGGGCGCGGTGCTGGCTGCGGAATTGGAAGACGGTCTGGCGGATAGTCTGGCCATGAGGGAACTCGATGGCGAAGATCTCGCGGCGCTCATTGCCACAATCGACGCGAAAAAATGCGCGGCGGAGCTGCAAAGCGTTCTGCCAGTGGAAATTTATCGGCCTCTGGAAGCAGTCGGCTTCGAGCCCTTGCGGGCTTCGTTGCGTACGCTCTTCCGGAAGTGGCTCTAGGGTGCGGAAATCATGGACTGGATAGCGGCATTAGCCAACGAAGCCAAAACGGGCGCGATCCTGCGCATTCGCCCCATTGCGTCGAAGTACGGCCTTTCCCCTTCGGCTGTCAGCAAGGCGTTCAAACGGCAGGAAAAATCGGGATTGCTCGAACCCCTGGCCGATGGCGTCTATCTGAATAAACTCACGGCCGGCTACACGGCGCGGGACCTCGTCAACGAACTGCGCCCCGACTCCTATATCTCCCTGGATACCGCCCTGGCCGAATGGGGTCTTTCCACGCAAAGCCCCGTGGCCCTGACCTGCGTCAGCACCTCCAACGCGCGCACCATCCGGTCCGAATCCGTGCACATCACCTATCGCAAAATCAAAACCGATCTTTTCTGGGGCTTTCTCGAAAAAAAGACCCGCTACACCACCTACAAAATCGCCGAACCGGAAAAGGCCCTGCTCGACTGGGTCTATTTCCATCTTCAGGACGGCCTGCCTGTGCCCCTCGATGAAATCCAGTTCCGCAAGCTGGACCAGCCCAAGCTGCTCGAATACGCCAAGAAATACCCTTCCACGGTCTTAAAGGCGCTTCTGCTCCCCATGCTCGAACACCGTGCGGCGCAATGAGTCTTTGCTCGTCCCTCGCGAGTCAACGCACCTCCCCCGCGCCTTGCGGGAACCCCCCAAGAATGTTACTTTTACGTTTCCCATGTGGCGGATAGCGATTCCTGTCGAGTGTCTTCGTCGAGGACCAGAAAACGATTTGCAGCCAGACGGCTCTCTCCCGTTCTCCGGGCCAGCCGCCAGGACCGTCGCCGCGTGATTGCGCCATGTCTCCATCGCCTGAGCCAAAATTGACCGCTCCCGCACCGCCCGCTCCGGGCCAGCGCACCTATTGGCGCGTGGACGGCAGCCTGCTCGAATTGGGCCCCCTGCGCCCCATCCGCTTCTTCACCTGGAATACGCAGAGTTTTTCCGAGCGCTGGGCCCGCCGCGCCGGCATGGCTCTCATGGCCCTCCTGCGTCCCTTCGTCTTTGCCGCCAGCCGCATCGGCGCCACGCGGCTGCTGCATCTCCTGTTGCGTGGCGTTTCCCGCGACCGCCTCGATTCCCTCGGCGAGGAGTATTTCCGCTACGTTCTGAAACCTCAGCTTCGCCCGGCGGCCGTCGCCAAACTCCGCGAAGCGCAAAAGCGCGGCGAACGCATCGTGCTGGTCAGCCAGGGCCTTGATCACCTCCTCCGCCCCCTCGCCCAGCATCTCGGCGTCGAATGGATCATCGCCAACCGCCTCGAATTTCGCGCCGGCCGCGCCACCGGCCGTCTGCTCGACCCCGTCATCCTGCCCCGCGGCCCCTTTGCTCTTCTGGCCGGCGGCTCGGTGGACGGCTATGTGGATCAGGACCGCCTGCTGCGCCAGTTGGGCTGGCCGGGTAAGCCGGAAAACCTTTGCGCGGCGCTGCAGCCCGCCGCGCGCATCTTCTCCATCGCGCCGCGCCCAGTGGTCCTCTCCGGCAGCGCCCCGCGCGTGGCCCAGCTTTCCGTCGGCGAGACGCTCGCCGGAAAGCACATCCTGCTCATCGGCGTCACCGGCTTCATCGGCAAGGTCTGGCTGGTTAATCTCCTCGAAGAGATTCCCCAGATCGGCAAAATCACCCTGCTCATCCGCCGCAACCGCACCACCAGCGGGCAGCGCCGCTACGAAAAAATCGTCGAGGAGTCCCCTTGCTTTGACACTCTGGCGCGCCGCCACGGCTCCGGCCTGCTGGCTTTTCTGAAGGAAAAAGTGGACGTGGTGGAAGGCGACGTCAGCCAGCCCGGCCTCGGCCTGGACGAAGCCGTGCGCGCCCGCCTGGTGCGCTCGCTCGACCTGATCGTCAACAGCGCCGGTCTCACCGATTTCAATCCCGATCTGCGCGACGCCCTTTCCTCCAACGTGGATTCGGCCGCGCACCTGCTCGAGTTCCTCCGCCAGTGCGATCACGCCGGCCTGATGCACCTCTCCACCTGCTATGTCATCGGCGCGCGCGACGGCCGCGTCAACGAGGAGCTGCAGGAAAACTACAATCCCACCCACGATCCCGCCTTCGACTCCGAAAGAGAGATTGCCTCTCTCCGCGAGACGGTTCGCCGCGTCGAAGAGCGCTCCGAAAGCCCCGAACTGGCCGCCGCACTCCACCGCCAGGCCCTTGGCCGCCGCCCCGAAAATGCCCAAACGCCGCCCGCCGATCTGGACGGCATGCTCAAGCGCAACCGCACACGCTGGGCGCGCAACCGCCTCACCCGCATCGGCATGCGCCGCGCACGCCATCTCGGCTGGCCCAACACTTACACCTTCACCAAGAGCCTCGGCGAATCCCTGCTGGCCCGCCACGGCAAAGGCCTGCCCATCGCCGTCGTGCGCCCCTCCATCGTGGAAAGCTCCACGCGCTCGCCCTTCTCCGGCTGGAACGAGGGCATCAACACCTCCGGCCCGCTCTCCTACCTTCTGGGCACCAACTTCCGCCAGCTGCCCTCGAACGAGCGCAAATGCCTCGACGTCATTCCCGTGGACATGGTCTGCCGCGGCATGATTCTGATCGCCGCCGCCGTGGTCAGCCGCCGCAACGCGCGGCTCTACCATCTGGCCACTTCGGCTACCAATCCCTGTGACATGGGCCGCTCGATCGAGCTGACCGCTCTGGCCCATCGCAAACACTACCTCACCATCGAGGGCCTCGAGCACTGGCTCAAGATGAAGTTCGAGACCATCTCGGTCTCCAAAGCCCGCTACGAGCGCATGTCCATCCCCATGCAGAAGGCCGTCGTTTCCCGCATCAACCGCCTGGCCGAAGCTTTGGGCCGCAAAAAGCCTCCCTTGGGGCGCCAGGAGCGCGACCTCATCCGCGCCGAAAAACTCATCGAACTCTACGAGCCCTTCATCCTCCATAACGAGCACGTCTTCGAGGCGGAAAACGCCCGCATGCTCTCCGCGGCTCTCGGCCCCGCCGAACGCGAGCGCTTTGATTTCGCTCCCGAAGGCATTGACTGGTGGGAATACTGGATTAACATCCACGTGCCGGCTCTGCGCCGCTGGTGCTATCCCTTAATGGAGGGCCGGCCGCTCGAGTCGCGTCCGGCGCGCCAGCTCGATTGGGCGAATGAGGCGGCGGTCACCGCGCCCGGCGCTTCCGGAGCATAAACCGAATTCCTATGGCCATCTTCGTCACCGGTTCGACAGGCTACATCGGCAGCTACATCGTCTCCGGTCTTCTCACTGGGCACCGCGAGCCGCTCAATCTTCTCGTGCGCGCCAAATCGCAGCAGGAGGCCCGCGCGCGCCTCTGGCAATCTCTCCAACTCCATTACGCTTTCCCCGAATTTCTCGACCGCCTCAGCGGCCGCGTGCGCATCTTCCTCGGCGATCTCACCAGCGACCACTTCGGCCTGGACGAGCAGGAATATCGCGACCTGGTGGACTCCACCGATTCGCTCATCCACTGCGCCGCTTCGCTCAACCGCAAATCGGAAAAGCAGTGCCTCAACGTCAATCTTCGCGGCTCGCTCGAAATCATCCAGCTCGCCCGCCGCGCGCAGAACCACCACGGACTGCGCCGCTATTCCCACGTCAGCACCGTCGCCGTCGCCGGTCACCGCCAGGACGAAATCGTCCAGGAAGATTCGGCCATCGACTGGAACCGCTCCGATTACGACCCCTACGCGCGCACCAAGAAATTCTGCGAGCACATGGTGGCCCAGCTTCTTCCCGACGTTCCCCGCACCATCTTCCGCCCCGCCATCGTCCTGGGCGACAGCCGCCGCCCGGAAACCACGCAGTTCGATATGGTCCGCGCCTTCCACATTCTGGCTGGCCTGCCCGTGCTCCCCCTGCGCCCCACCGACCGCATTGATATCGTCCCGGCGGACTACGTCGGCAAAGCCATCGTCACCATTCACCAGAAAGACCACGCCGCCCACGGCATCTACCATCTTTCTTCCGGCGCCGGTTCGCAGACCTATCGCGAACTCACAGACGCTCTGGCCGCCGCCAGCGGCCGCAGCACGCCGTTCTACACTCCGCGCCTGGGCAAACCGTTTTCTTCCACGATTGACTGGCTCGCCCGCCGCAGCGGCAAACTCAGCCAGGCCGCCTGGCTGCTCAAGGTTTTCTGGCCCTACCTGGTCTGGAACACGGCCTTCGACAATTCCCGCGTGGTTGCCGAATTGGGCGAAGCCCCCGCGAAATTTTCTACCTACGCCTATCCGCTGCTCCAGTTCAGCCGCAAAAATAATTTCCGCTACCCCGCGCAGCCCTGGCCCGAGAGCACTGCGAAAGACGCCACAGGGAGCCCGCGCCCATGACCGATTTCCTCCTGGTCGCCTGGGTCAGCGCGCTCATTGAGATCAGCCGCATCGGCTGGATGCTCGGCTACGGCCGCCGCTGGAGCCCCGGCGAAAAACTGAAGCTGCTCTTCGCCGGCTACAACGGCACGCGCAACACCGGCGCCGACGTGCGCGTCGAAGAAATGCTCCGCCAGGTGCGCCACGTCCTCGGCGCCGAGCACGTGGACTTCAGCGTGATGACCCAGAATTTCGAGCGAACCCGCGGCTATTTCGAATCCACCCGGCAGGTTCATCTCCCCGACGTTTACCCGCCCTTCCTCTTCCGCGAAGTCCGCGCCAATCACGGCGTGATCGCCTGCGAAGGCTCAATGTTCAAGAGCAAATTCGCCAACGCCCTTACCACCATGATGATCGGCTCGCTGGGCATCGCCTCCGCCGAAAATAAACTCTCCGTCGGCTACGGCGCCGAAGCCGGCCACATGGATCTCCTCATCGAGCGCATGTGCGCCCGCTACGTCCGCGATTCGATGATCATCACGCGCAATCCGGAATCCCAGGGCGTCCTCGGAAAACTGGGCATCTCCACTGAACTTGGCACCGACACCGCCTGGACCTTCGAGCCGCACCCGCCCGAATATGGCCGAAAGGCTCTCCGCGAGGCCGGCTGGGACGAAAAGACTCCCGTCCTCGCCATTTGCCCGATCCATCCCTTCTGGTGGCCCGTAAAAGCCTCCATCGCCAAATATCTCGCCCGCGTCACCACCGGCGCCTGGCGCGACAGCCAGTACCGCACCGTCTATTTTCACGAATCCGGCGCCGCCGTCGACGCCAAGTACCATCACTACATCTCCTCCATCGCCCGCGCCACCGCCGCCTTCCACCAGCGCCATAATGTTTTTCCCGTGCTGGTCGGCATGGAGCGCCTGGACGCCCGCGCCTGCCGCGACGTCGCCGCCCTTCTCCCCGGCACGCCCGTGCTCACCTCCGACGACTACGACATGTTCCAGTTGGTCAGCATCCTTCGCCAGTGCTCGCTCATGGTCTCCTCGCGCTATCACGGCATCGTCACCTGCATGCCCGGCCTGGTGGCCTCCGCCGGCGTCACCATGGACGAGCGCATCCGCAACCTCATGACCGAGCGCGGCCACCAGCACCTCCTCCTCACCGTGGACGACCCCGACCTCGAACCGCGCCTCCTCGCCGTGATGGAACAGTTGCACGCCGAGCAGGACGCCGTCCGCGACGGCATCGGCCGCACCGTCGTGCGCAATCTCCGAGTCATGGCTCGCATGGGCGTCTTCCTCGAAGACTCCGTCCGCCGCCAGTATCCCGAATTTCCGCTGCGCTCCGGCCTGCTCGGCTGGGAGGATTATCTTCCCCCGCTCAGCCCCACCTTGCGCGGCCTTATCGAACGTTACGACACTTCACCGGAGCCGCGCGCCGCCGCGGGCAAATCCGCATGAACCACAATCTTTTCTGTTTGTGCTGACGCCCATGCCCAATTTCCTCGAACACATTTTTGCCCGTCTTGAAAGCGCGGCGAACCGCCCCGTCCTTGCCGAACTGCGCTCCCCCTCTCCCGTCTCCGTCACCGGCGGTGAACTGCTCGATGAAGTACGCCGCGCCCGCGCCTGGCTCCGCAAATCCGGCCTGCGGCCCGGCGACCGCTGCGCCCTCGTCGGCGCCAATTCCATCCTCTGGGTGGCCCTCGATCTCGCCCTCATGGCCGAGGGCGTCGTCGTCGTCCCGCTCTATTCCCGCCAGGCGCCCGCGGAGCTCGCCGCCATGGTTCTCGACGCCCAGCCCCGCTTTCTCTTCTGCGCCGACGCCGCGCTCGGCAAATCCATTGCCGCCGCCTGGCCTGCGGGAGCGATGGCGCCTACCGCTCGCGTCACCTTTCAGGAAGTTTTCCTCGGCCAGATCATGCTCGGCCAAGCGCCAGCCCAAGGCGATATTCCTAACCGCCCCATTCCCCTTGCGGACTCCGCCTTGGTCACCATCATCTATACCTCCGGCACATCCGGCGAAGCCAAGGGCGTGTGCTTGAATCTTGCCAACGTCAGCTTCATGCTCGGCTGCACCACCGGCCGCCTCGATCAACTGATGCATCAGCCCCCCGCCACGGCCAGCGACCGAGTCTTCCACTATCTCCCTTTCAATTTCGCGGCCTCCTGGCTGCTCCTGCTCAGTTGCCTCAGCCGCGAGAGCACGCTCACTCTCTCCACCGACCTCAATAAACTTGCCGACGAAATTCGCGCCGCCGAGCCGCATTATTTCCTCAATGTCCCCACGCTGCTCGAACGCGTCCGCCGCGGCGTCGAAGACGCCCTCGGCAAGCGCGGCGCTCTCGTCCGCGCGCTCTTCTCCCGCGCACGCGAGGCTTGGCAGCGCCGCGCCGATAATCAGCCCCGCTTTCTCGATTCTTTCTTCCTGGCCCTTGCGGGAAAACTCATCTTCAGCAAGATCCGCCAGCGCTTCGGCCCGCATCTTCGCGCGCTCATCTGTGGCTCCGCTCCCCTCGCCCCGGAAACGCAGTATTTTTTCCTCATGCTGGGCATTCCTGTTCTTCAGGCTTACGGCCTCACCGAAACCACTGGCATCTGCACCCTCGACGACCCCACGCGCCCGCCCCTCCCCGGCTTCGTCGGCGTCTCCATTCCCGGCATCCAGATGAAGATCGGCGAAAATCAGGAGCTGCTGGTTCGCGGCCCGCATATTTTCCCGGGCTACTGGCGCCGCCCGGAGGAAACCGCCCAGGTCCTGCGCAGCGACTGGTTCCATACCGGCGATCAGGCCGAGTTCGGCCCGGATGGCCATCTGCGCATCATCGGCCGGGTCAAGAATCTCCTTGTCCTGAATTCCGGCCACAAGATCGCCCCCGAACCCATCGAGGAAAAATTGCAGTTGCTCATCCCCGGCGCGCAACAAGTCGTCGTCGTGGGCAATGGACGCGGCTATCTCTGCGCACTGATTACCGGCCCCGTCGGGGACTCTTCGGTGCAAGCCGCGCTCGACGCGCTCAATCCGGAATTGCCGCATTACCGCCAGTTGCATCATTTCACCGTCCTTGCCGAGCCTTTTACTCCGGAAGCCGGTCTGCTCACCGCCAACGGCAAGCTTCGCCGTGAGGCCATCAATTCCCGCTTCGCAAATCAAATCAACGCCATGTACGATAGGCGGCAGATATGAAGTCCTTTAGCGGCAATACCCTGCGCTGGGAATGGCGCGACGGCATTTTCGAATTGACCCTCGACCGCGCTCCGGCTAACGAGATTGGCCGGACCATGCTCGGCGAACTTGAACAGTTCGTCTCCGCTTTGCACTCCATGGCGGCGCAGACCAGCGTATGCATTCTCTCGAGCGCGCAACCCAAAGGTTTTTCCGCCGGCGCCGACCTGCGCGAGTTGTATCACGCCGCCGCGCCGCTCCCCGAAAAAGAGCGCCTGGCCGGCGTGCGCGAATTCCTCGAGCGCATTCACAAAGTGCTCAACACCATCGACGCCACTCCCGTCGTCACCATCGCCGCCGTCCACGGCGCTTGTTTCGGCGGCGGTTTTGAATTGGCCCTGGCCTGCGACCTCATCATCGCCGACAAAATGGCCCGCTTCGCCTTCCCCGAACTGCGCCTCGGCCTCATCCCCGGCTTCGGCGGCATTCCCCGTCTCAAGCGCGACCTGGGCAATGCCTTTGTGCGCGATATTCTGCTCACCGGCCGCAGCGTTAACGCCGCCCGCGCCCAGGCTGTGGGACTCGTCTCGCAACTGGCCGGCGAAGGCCAGGCCCTCCAAGTGGCCCGCTCGACGGCCGCGCAAATCGCCAAATTCGATCCCGCCGCGCGCTCTGCCGCCAAGCATTTCATCAAGCCCATCCCCCACGACGAACTGCGCCTGGAAATCGATATCTTCTGCGACCTTTTCCAGCGCCCGGCGGTCATGGCCGCTCTCAAAAAATTCGACGAGTCCACCGACGCCATGCCCTATCTGCCGTAAGCGAAAGACACACCGCGACCCCCGGCTGATTTTTCCGGGAGCGCGGAAGGAGGAAGGATGCGGCTTCTGGCCATGATTCTTGCGGGGTTCGCTCTGGCCGTGGTTTCCGCCGGCCGGCAGCAGCCCCAGCCATTCGATTATTCCTCGCAACTGGGCCTCGTGGACTTCAGCCCCAAGGGCCAGCCCTGCCTGACCATCGAAAATTCCTCGCTCCCCGTGGACGCGGTTTTGCACATCGTCTCTCGCTCTCCGCAGACGCTCTCTGTGGCGCGCATTCTCGCCCGCCTCGAAGCGAGCTGCTCGCGCAATCCGGAAACCGGCCCGCGGGACTCCTTCTATTCCCTTCAGGTCAGCGAAAAGGAATTCGCGCCGGGCGATCTGGGAATTGCCGTTGTGGGGTTTGACGGAAAATTCCCGAAAGAGGGCGATCTCCTCCGTCCTGACCTCAATGGAAACGGCCGGCCCGACTCCTTCCGCATCTGCGCCAGCTCCGAAGGCTTGCACGTTACTGTTTGGGATGGTCCGCCCCTCGAGGGCCCCAGAAAATGGCATCGTTATTACTACCTCGGCTATGATGTTGAACCGAACTGTAAGGACAGGGATTTCCGGCCGTAAGCGCCGTTCCGTCATCCCCCTGTCCGCATCGGCAAGGAGCACTCATGCGCAACACCCTTCCCCGCGTGTTGGCCGCCATGGCACTGGCGTACTGCTTCGCCCCTGTGGCGTTCGCGCAATCCCCCATCGCCCGCTTTCCCGAACCTCCCCCCAAATACCAGATCACCGTCCAGAAAAGCGTGCGCGTCCCCATGCGCGACATGGCCCCGCTCTCCGCCGACATCTATGTTCCCGTGGGCACGCGCGCTAGGCAGCGCCTGCCCGCCATCCTCATCCGCACGCCCTATAACAAAAGTTCCGAAGGGATTGCCGCGGACGCCCGTCGCTTTGCCTCTCATGGCTACGTCGTCGTCGTGCAGGATGTTCGCGGAAAATTTGAATCGGGCGGCGCCTTCACCGTTTCCGCGGACGACACCGAGGACGGCTCCGACACCGTGGATTGGATCCTCTCGCAATCCTGGTCCAACGGAAGAATCGGCACCACCGGCTGCTCCTATTCCGGCGAAAACCAGGTTGAACTGGCGCGCAACCGCAAGCCTCACCATCTGGCCATGATTCCCCAGGCCGCCAGCGGCAGCCTCCAGTATTTCGGCTCCTGGCGCGGCGGCGCTTTTGAACTCGCTGCAGACGCGAACTGGTTCCTTTCGCACGGCGCCAAGGAACGCCCCTACGCGGCCCCCGGCGCCGCTCGCCCCCCCGATTTCATTCCCCCCAAGGTGGACTGGCCCTCGCTCTGGCGCAGCCTGCCCCTCAAGGGCATGATGGACCGCGCCGGCATGCCCGCCACCGACTGGGACGAATTCGTCTCCCATGCCGAGGGCGATCCCTGGTGGCGCTCGCGCGGTTACATTACCGAGAGAGACCGTTTCGACATTCCCAGTCTCTTCGTGGACTCCTGGTACGACTACGGCCCCGCGGATACCTTTCGCCTGGCCGAACTCATCCGCAAGAACAGCGAAGGCGACATTGGCCGCAACAATCAATTTGTGATTATCGCCCCCACCACCCACTGCGCCTATGAACAGTCCAGCGAACATACGCTCGTCGGCGCGCGCGATTTAGGCGATGCCCGCTACGACTATTTCGGCCTGTATCTCGCCTGGTTCGATCACTGGCTCCGGGACGTGGACAACGGCGTGGAAAAAATGCCCAAAGTTCAGTACTACGTCATGGGCCGCAATCAGTGGCGCGGTGAAGACGAATGGCCCCCGGCGCGCGCCCTGCCCACGCAGGTCTATCTGCGCAGTTCCGGCCACGCCAACAGCCGCTTCGGCGACGGTCTTCTTTCCACCGACCGCCCCTCCGAGGAGCCCCCCGACCATTTCGTCTATGACCCCAAGACTCCCGTTCCCAGCGTGGGCGGCCCGGACTGGGGCGCCGCTCCCGGCGATTTGAAATCCGGCGCGCAGGACCAGTCCGACGTCGAAATGCGCCACGACGTTCTGGTTTATACCTCCCCGGTCCTAGCCAAAGGCGCCGAAGTCACCGGCCCCGTCGAGGTGGTGCTCTTCGTTTCCTCCGACGTTCCGGATACGGACTTTACCGCCAAGCTGGTGGACGTTTATCCCGATGGCACGGCCTTCAATGTTCAAGAGGGCATTCAGCGCATGCGCTATCGCGAAGGTTTGGATAAACAAGTGACCATGAAACCCGGCGAAACCTACGAGGTTCATATCAACCTCAATGTCACCAGCAATTTCTTCGCGCCCGGCCACCGCATGCGCCTGGAGATCTCCTCCAGCAATTTCCCGCGCTTTGACCGCAACCTCAACACCGGCGGCAGTAATTACGACGAAAACTCCTGGCGCATCGCCCGCCAGACTGTGCACCATTCCGGCGCCCAGGTCTCCTACATCCTCCTCCCGGTCATTCCCTAGCGGATGCTCCGGGGCGTTTTGCGGGTGAAAAGCAGGGCGCGAAATTGCTCCTTCCGCTTTGTTCCGCCCGGCAGGGATGATAAATTTGATTGACCATGCGCACATTGGAACAAACCACGCAGGAAGTCCTGACCCTCGCGGCCCAGCACTTTAATGTGCTGATCGGAAGCCTTTCTCCCGCCGACGATTTCTTCAAGAAGCTGGGCATCAATAGCCTGCAAGCCCTCGAACTGCTCACCCGCCTGGAAAATCATTTCGGCATCGAACTCCCCGATTACGAAGTGCAGGGCGTCAGCGATTTCCGTACCCTCGCCGAGCGCATCCAGTCACGCCTGTGAGCCGCTCGTCTTCAACTTCGATGCTGGATCTCACCGGGTATGATTCTCTGGGAGCGGCGCTGCGTGACGCGCTCGCCCGCTTCGCCGGCGAAGTCTGCCTGATCGAAGCCGATCGCGAAAAAGAAAAAGAGCGCCTCACTTACCTGGATTTTCAGCGGCGCGCCCATCCCCTCGCGCGCGGACTGCAGGACTCCGGATTCGCCGCCGGCCATCGCGCTTCCATCATCATGACCAATCAGTCCAAGTGGCTGATCTCCGCCTATGCCATTTTCTTCCGCGGCGGCGTCCTGGTTCCGCTCGATTACAAACTTACTCCTCCCGAGCACTGGCAGCTTCTCAAACATTCCGGCGCGACCGTGCTGATCACCGAGTATCACATCTGGCGCCAGCTGGCCGCCGATCCTGGCCGCGCGGGTAGCGCCGTGGGCATCATCCTGGTCACCGAAGCCCCGCCCAGCGCGGACCTCCACGGCGCCTTGCGCTGGGAGGAGTTCCGCGGAGCCGCCGATCCCGATTTAATTCCCCGCCAGCGCACGGACACCGCCTGCATCGTCTACTCTTCCGGCACCGGCGGCCGCCCCAAGGGCTGCATGATGGCCCACGAGTGCTATCTTTCGCAGTGCGTCGCGCTCACCTCCCTTTATCCCTTCTGGCCCGGCGTCCGCTACCTCAGCATTCTTCCTACCAATCACGCCGTGGATTTCATGGTCGGATTCATCGGGCCCTTCACTTGCGGCGCCGCCGTCGTGCATCTGCGCACGCTGCGCCCGGAATTTGTGCGCGAAGCCTTCACGCGCTACAAGATCACCTACGTCACTCTCGTTCCCGCCGTCCTGAAAAATCTGCAGAAGGGCCTTCAGGAGCGCTTCGCCGCGCTGCCCCCGGCCAAGCGCGCCCTGCTCAACGCCATGATCGCGCTGAATAAACTGCTCACGCGCGGACGCCCGCGCCTGTGGATCAGCCGCCGCCTGCTCCCGCAGGTGCACAAGGCCTTCGGCGGCGAATTGCTGGCCATCGTCGTGGGCGGCGCGTTTTCCGAACCCCAAAATTTGCAGTTCTTCTACGATCTCGGCATTCCCGTCGCCAACGGTTACGGTCTCACCGAAGCCTGCACGGTCATTACCGTGAACGACCTGAAGCCTTTTCGCGCCGACACCGTGGGTAAACCTTTGCCCGGTGTCGAAGTCCGCATCGTCAACCCCGGCCAAGATGGCATTGGTGAAGTCGCCGCGCGCGGCCGCACCATCATGTCCGGCTATCTCAACGAGCCGGAATTGACCGCAGAAACCATCGTGGACGGCTGGCTGATGACCGGAGATATTGGCCGGCTGGATTCTTCCGGGCATTTGCAGCTTTTCGGCCGCAAAAAAAATATGATCGTCACCGAGGAAGGGAAGAACATCTACCCCGAGGACATCGAGAATGTTTTCGCGGGCCTTCCCGTGAAGGAATTCTGTGTCTTCGCGGCCAATTTCGTCTGGCCGCGCCGCTCCATGACCGGCGAGCAGTTGGTCCTCGTCGTTCATCCGGACAGCGGGGGTCCCTCCGAAGAGGATCTGCTGCGCGAGATTAACGCGCGCAACAGCCGTCTGCTGAACTATAAGCGCATTCATGGCGTGGTCTTCTGGAAGGAAGATTTTCCGCTGACCGCTTCGCTCAAGATCAAGCGCAATGTTCTTGCGGAGCAACTGGCCCGGCTGGAGCGTGAATCGGCGGTAAGATCCCTATGAGGAATCCTGCGCATGCTGCGTGAAGCGGCCATGAGAGAGCGTTTTTTCGCCATCGTCAATCCCGCCGCCGGCGGCGGGCGCTCCGCCAAACTGGCCGGCCCCGCCCTGATGCGCCTGCGTTCGGCTGGCCTGTCCGTGGACGTCATCGCCTCCACCGGACAGGGCCACGTCATGCACCTGGCGCAGGAGGCCTACCAGCAGGGCTACCGCAAGTTTCTGGCCGTGGGCGGCGACGGCACCGCGCATGAAATCATCAACGGCATTTTCACGGAAAATCCCTCTCCCGGACGCATCGCGCTGGGCTTCCTTCCCCTCGGCACGGGAAACTCCTTTCTTCGCGATTTCTCCGCCGACGGCGAAAAGGCCGCCATGGACGCCCTGCTCGCCGGCCGCAGCCGCCCTTGCGACGTCATTCGTCTGACCCATTCCACCGGCGCGGTCTATTCCTTCAACATCATCAGCATCGGTTTTCCGGCCGACGTGGGCATGACCGCCAACCGCTATTTCAAACGTCTGGGCACTCTCGGCTATCTCCTCGGCGTTTTTGCCCGCGTGGCCTCGCTGTCCCGCCGCCCTTTTCCCCTGCGCTGCGACGCCGACAAGGAGTGGGACGAGGGCCGCTGCCTCTTCTATGCCTTCAGCAACAGCAAATACACCGGCGGAACCATGATGATCGCTCCGCAAGCCGATCCCACCGACGGGCTGATCGAAGTAGTCCGCTGGGGCCCCATCGGACGCCTCGGGCTGATCCGCATGCTTCCGCGGCTGTATGACGGCACACACGTCACGCATCCGCTGGCCAGCCGCCGCGCGGCGCGCCGCATCGAGTTTCGCCTGCCCGGTCCCGTCAATGTACTAGTGGACGGCGAAGTTCTCGAACTTGACCTGCGCTCGGTGGAAGTGATTCCCGCCGCGCTGGACTGCTTCGTATGAGAAACGCGTGGGCTGTGCTGCGCAGCCTGCTGCTGTGGCTGGTCAGCGGGCTGCATTTCTTCATTCTCGTTCCGCTGCTTATTCTTCTTGGCGTCTTCCTCGATATGCGCAAGCACGACTGGCTGCAGCGCGGGCTTTGCCGCCGCATTCTTTTTCTCGCCGGAGCGAGGCTGGAGGTGCGGCGCGCGCCCGGTTTTGATCCGCAGCGCACCTGCTTCTTCATGGTCAATCACGTCAATCTCTTCGATCCCTTCGTGCTGTATTCAGCCGTGCCGCAGTTTGTGCGCGGATGGGAACTCGAATCGCATTTCAAGATTCCGGTGTATGGCTGGCTGATGCGCCGCTTTGGCAACGTCCCGGTTCCCGATATCCGCCGCCCCTCCGATCTCAAGCGCATGTGGCGGCTGACCCGCGACGCGATTGACGGCGGCACCAGCCTGATTATTTTTCCGGAGGCCAAGCGCACCCGCGATGGCCAGCTCTGCGAATTTCAGGACGGAGGATTCCGCGTGGCCCAGACGCTGGGCGTGCCCATCGTTCCGGTCACCGTGGTGGGCTCGTTCGAACATCACCGCACCGGCGGCTGGATGCTGCATCCCGCGCGGATCGTCGTGCATCTCCACGACCTGATTGAGACCAGGGAATTGACGAAAGAAGACGTTCCCGCGCTGCGCGACCGCGTGCGTGCCATCATCGCCGGCCCACTGAAAGGCTGAAGGATTACTTTCTTGCGGTTTGCTTGGGGAGCGCCGGGCGGGCGCGGGAACGGTCAGACGCTCAGCTTGATGCCGGGAATAGTGCGGCCGGCGCGGGTTTCCTGCCAGGTGAAGACGATGCGGTGAATGACGGTCAGCGTGGAAATTACCGCGATGACCCACAGCACCGGCCCCATGCGGTTGAACGCGCCGCCGATGATCAGCAGAACCAGGCGTTCGGGCCGCTCCATGAAACCGACCTTGCAGAGGGGAATGAGGGATTCGGCGCGGGCGCGCGCGTAGCTGACCATCACCGATCCCGCGGTGGCCACCGCCGCGAGCACCACGTAGGGAGTGCGGCCGCTCACCGAGTAATAGACCAGAAGGCCCATGTAGAGAGCCATATCGGCGTAGCGGTCGAGCGTGGAATCGTAGAAGGCGCCGAACGCGGTGACGCGATTCTGCCGGCGGGCTACTTGTCCGTCGAGCATGTCCAGAAAACCTGCGAAGAAGATGATGGCGGCGCCGCTGCGGAAGCGTCCCGTGGCGAACATGGCGGCCGCGCCGAAATTGACGACCAGTCCGAGGAAGGTGAGGAAGTTGGGGTTGATGCCGGTGGCGGCCAGCGCGCCGACGATTTTGTCCAGCAGCCATTTGCTGCCGGTGCCGATGATGCCGGTAAAGGTTGCCATGCGCTGTGCCGTTTGCCCCGGTGTTCGCGGTCTGTTTGGTTCTTGGAAAGACTACACCAGCGCGGCGGCTTTCGGCAAACGCGGGGGGATTTGCGAGGGGAAGAGTGGGTATGGGTCCGGCTGTTGTCTGGGGGTGGCTGGGGCAGGGCCGCACAGCCAGGACTGGCTGTGCCACCAAGACCAAGAGTGGATCATTCGTCGTCGGAGGAGGAGGCGACTTTGAGGACGGCCAGGAAAGCTTCCTGGGGGATATCGACCTGGCCGACGCGTTTCATGCGGCGCTTACCCTCTTTTTGTTTTTCGAGGAGTTTGCGTTTGCGGGAGATGTCGCCGCCGTAGCATTTGGCGAGGACGTTCTTGCGGATGGCGGAGACGGTTTCGCGGGCGATGACGCGGCTGCCGATGGCGGCCTGGATGGGGACGTCGAACATCTGCCGGGGAATGAGTTTCCTGAGGCGGGTGACGAGTTCGCGGCCGCGCTCGAAGGCGAAATCGCGGTGGATGATGAGGGCCAGGGCGTCGACGGGCTCGCCGGCGATGAGCACGTCGAGTTTGACGAGGTCGGACTCCTGGTAGCCGGCGAGCTGGTAATCGAGCGAGGCGTAGCCGCGGGATACGCTTTTGAGGCGGTCGTAGAAATCGAGGACGATTTCGTTGAGGGGCAGCTCGTAGGTGAGCATGACGCGGGTGGGGGAGAGGTATTCGAAATTTTTCTGGACGCCGCGTTTTTCCTGGCAGAGCTGGAGGATACCGCCGACGGAATCGTCGGAGGTGATGATCATGGCCTTGATGATGGGCTCTTCGATCTTGGCGATGTCGCTGGGAGTGGGGAATTTGGCGGGGCTGTCCACTTCGATGGCTTCGCCGCCGACGCGGGTGATGCGGTAGCGCACGCTGGGGGCGGTGGTGATGAGGTTGATGCCGAATTCGCGCTCGAGGCGCTCCTGAACGATTTCCATGTGCAGGAGGCCGAGGAAGCCGCAGCGGAAGCCGAAGCCGAGGGCCACGGAGTTTTCCGGTTCGTAGAAAAAGGCGGCGTCATTGAGCTGGAGTTTTCCCAAGGCGTCGCGGAGAGGCTCGTAATCGTCGGCAAGGACGGGGAAGAGTCCTGCGAAGACCATGGGCTTGATGGCTTCGAAGCCGGGCAGCGGGGGAGCGGGGCGGGAGGCGTCGGTGACGGTGTCGCCCATGCGGGCGTCGGCGACGCGCTTGATATTGGCGACGATGAAGCCGACGTCGCCGGCTTCGAGTTCCTGGAGGGCGACGGGCTTGGGAGTGAGCGTGCCAAGCTGCTCGATTTCGTAGGTGTCGTTGCTGTGGCAGAGGCGGACCTTCATGTGATTGGTGAAGCGGCCTTCCATGACGCGGACGAGGACGACGGCGCCGCGGTAGGGGTCGAACCAGGAATCGAAGATGAGGGCCTGGGGAGGATTTTCCGCGGAGCCTTTGGGGGGAGGGACGCGCTTGACGATGGCTTCGAGAACGTCTTCGACGCCGATGCCGCTCTTGGCGGAGATGAGCAGGGCGTCGCCGGCGGGAATGGCCAGGACGCTTTCGATTTGCTCTTTGACGAAGTCGGGCTGAGCGGCGGGGAGATCGATTTTGTTGATGACGGGAACGATGGTGAGGTTATTGCCGGCGGCGAGAAAAGTGTTGGCGACGGTTTGGGCCTCGACGCCCTGGCTGGCGTCCACGACGAGGAGGGCGCCTTCGCAGGCGGAGAGGGCGCGGGAGACTTCGTAGGAGAAGTCCACGTGGCCGGGAGTGTCGATGAGATTGAGGCGGTAGGTGTGGCCGTCTTTCGCTTTGTAATGGAGGCGGATGCTTTTGGCCTTGATGGTGATGCCGCGCTCGCGCTCGAGGTCCATGGAGTCGAGGACCTGCTCGTGCATTTCGCGCTGGGTGAGGGCGCCGGTCATCTCGAGCAGACGGTCGGCGAGTGTGGACTTGCCGTGGTCGATGTGCGCGATGATGCAGAAATTGCGTATGAAACGTGGGTCCATCGAAACTTTCCGCCGGGCGGGACTGCCAGAAGGCCAGGAAAGAGGCCAGCCGGGAGAAACCGCAAGCTGCAATAGTCCAGTTTGCCATATCCGGAGCGGGGAGCGAAATTCGATTTGCAAAGAGAGGAAGGGAAGGCTTGGCGGATAGACCAACGTAGAAAAGAGGCGATTTGGCCGGGCCGCGGGCGGAGGTATATAGTTGAGGGGTATTGGCAGAGCCGCAGACGAGAATTTGGCTGGAAAAGACCAGCAAAGGTAAGCATCTTCCATGGCCGTGGACATCAGCAAAAACCTGGAAAAAGCGAAGAAGGCGATGGAGAAGAACCGCCCCGAGGAGGCCATCGAGGCGTATAAGCAGGTGCTGCGGGACGCTCCGGGAAACCTGGAAGTGACGCAGGCGCTGGGGGATTTGTACATTCGCATCAATCAGCCCGGGAATGCGGCGATTTACTACGGGGCGCTGTTCGATATGTTCGTGGAGGGGAAGGACGAGAGCAAGGCGCTGGCGTTATATACGAGGTTTTTGCAAGGGACGGGGCTGCAGGCGCCGGAGCGCGTGGCGCGGTACGCGTATCTATTGCAGAAGCAGAACAAGATCCCGCAGGCAATCGAGCAGTTCACAATCGCCGGGGATGCGTTCACGGCGGGAAAGCGCGAGCAGGATGCGATGTTCTGCTGGGAGCGCGTGGCGCAACTGGCTCCGGACGATTTGCCGCGGCAACTGCGGCTGGCGGAGGTGGCGGAGCGGCTGGGGAAACAGCCCATCGCGGCGCGAGCGTATCTGCGAGCGGGGCAATTGTCCTCGACGGCGGGAGCGTATGGGGACGCGGTGCGGCTGCTGGGGAGGGCGCACGAGCTGACGCCGGGCGAGCGCAGCGTGACGATGCTGTACGCCGACGCGCAACTGAAGGCGGGGAACGCGGTGGAGGCGGCGAAATTGCTGGAGTCCTTTGCCAGCGCGGAAAGCGACGCGGCATTTCTGGAGACGTACGCGGACGCGCTGACGAAAGCGGGAAATCTGGATACGGCGCGGGCGGTGCTGGAGAAATTATTCAAGGAGAAGAACGCGGGCGAGGAGCGGCTGTTTGAATTGGCGGAGCAGTATGCAGCGGGGAAGGAATACGGGAAGACGGTAGACATGCTGCAGATGATGAAGAAGAAGATGTTCGCGGAAAAGAGGCAGAACGATTTTGCGGCGCGGGTGGATGCGCTGGCTGCCGGGCACAAGGAAGCGCTGCCGATCATCGAGTACTGGGTGGGGCTATATAACGAGCTGAACCGGGAATCAAAATATTTTGAAGCGCTGGTGGTGCTGTTTGATCTGGCGCTGAAAAGCGGCGACGCGAAGAAGGCGCAGGAATGCCTGGAGCGGATGATCGATATTGACGCGTACGATCACCGGAATCAGGAGCGGTTCGCGCAACTGAAGGGGAAGATCGACGACGGGCAATACAAGAATCTGTCGGCGCGGCTGGGCCAGGGGTCGGTGGTGTCGGCGCCGTCGCCGGATCGCAGCGGCGGGGGACGAGGAACAGGGAGCAAGCCGGCGCCGGGGTCGGCGGCGGCGTCGCAGCAGGCGCTCGAGGATCTGATCGTGCAGACGGAGATCTTTCTGCAGTATTCGCTGCAGAACAAGGCCATGGAGAGGCTGCAGAGGATTGCGGAGATGTTTCCTGGCGAGGAAGAGAGAAGCGAGCGGCTGAGAAATCTGTACGAGGCGGCGCACTGGTGGCCGGCGGGAGCGCCCAAGGCGAAGGGCGAGGCGGTGGCCATCGCGGCGACGCCGGTGGCCGCGGCGGAAGCGCCGGCGGCCAAGGCGGGAGCGTACAGCGCGGACACGCTGCGGGATTTGAGCAAGATTTCGGAGATCACCCAGAAGATTTTCCGGCAGCAGACGCCGCGGGCGATGCTGAATACGGCGGTGAACGAGATCGGGCAATATCTGAAGGGGACGAGGTCGCTGGCGGTGATCGGAGCGCCGGGGCGGGCGCCGGAGATGGCGGCGGAATACTGCGCGGCGGGAGTGAAGCCGGCGCCCGGGGCGCAGGTGGTATTTTTGATTTCGCAGGTGGAGAAGGCGACGCCGGACGGGCTGGGAGGGCTGATCATCGAGGCGGCAGTGAGCCCAATCCTGAAGGAATTGGGGCTGACGACGGCGATGGGAGTGTCGCTGACGGACCGGGAGACGCAGCAGCCGGCGGCGATGCTGCTGGTGGCGCACGAGGCGGCGCATGAATGGAAGCCGAACGAGATTTATTTTTTGCAGGCGGTGGGCGACCAGATGCTGATGAGCGTGAGCCATACGCGGCTGCGCTCGCTGGTGCGGCGGATGGGAGTTGCGGATGAGCGCAGCGGGCTGCTGGGGAGGGGCTCGTACCAGAGCTGCCTGCTGACGGAAGCGGACCGTGCGCGGACGCAGGGGACGCCGCTGTCCATGGCCATCCTGCAGATTGACAAGGGAGCGGAACTGCTGCGGCAGCAGGGCGAGGGCACGCTGGAGAAATACCTGGAGCAGCTGGCCAAGACGCTGCAGCCGATCGTTCGGCAGAACGACGTAGCGGTGAAATATACGGCGTGGGCGCTGGCGTTCATCCTGCCGGACACGACGCTGGCGGGGGCGCAGAATCTGGCGGACAAGCTGCGCAGGACGGCGCAGACGGTGAAGCCGCCGTGGGATGGAGCGGCGCTGACGGTGAGCGCGGCCATCACGGAGGCGGCGGCGCGGCTGGAATTCGAGAGCGAGGACATCGTGACGGAGCTGATCAACCGCGCGGAGGGGTATCTGGAAGAAGCACGGAAGAAGGGCGGGAACGTGATGGTGACGCCGGAAACCGCAAAGGCTTGATCGAAAATCAAACTGGAAAGAGAAGAGAGGACCCATGTTTCCTACAGACATAGTGATTGTTGCCGGAGCGCGCACGCCAATGGCGCGGTATACGGGAGCGTTCAAGGACGTCTCGGCGATTGATTTGGGGGCGCACGCGGCGAAGGAAGCGATCCGGCGGTCGGGTGTGAATCCGGCGGAGTTCGATCACGTGATCATGGGCAACGTGATGCAGACGAGCGCGGACGCGATTTATGGGGCGCGGCACGTGGGATTGAAGGCGGGCCTGAGGATCGAGACGCCGGCGCTGACGGTGAATCGGCTGTGCGGGTCGGGAATCGAGTCGATCGTGGAAGCGGCGCAGAGGTTGCTGCTGGGCGAAGCGCAGATGGTGCTGGCGGGCGGGATGGAGAACATGACGCAGGCGCCGTTTGTGTTGCGCGGAGGGAGGAGCGGACTGCGGCTGGGAAGCAGCCCGATGGAAGATTCGCTGATGGCGGGGCTGACAGATTCCTATTGCAACGCGCCCATGGCCATCACGGCGGAGAATCTGGCGCAGCAGCACGGGATCACGCGGAAGGATGCGGATGCGTTTGCGCTGCGGAGCCAGCAGGCGGCGGAGGCGGGGTACAAGGCGGGGCGGTTTGCGGAAGAGCTATTCAGCGTGGAAGTGAAGGAAGGGAAGAAGACGGTGACGGTGAGCGAGGACGATCACCGCAGGCCGGAAACGACGATGGAGTCGCTGGAAAAGCAGCCGCCGTCGTTTCGCAAGGACGGGATCGTGACCGCGGGGAACGCCAGCGGAATCGTGGACGGAGCGGCGGCGGTGGTGGTGACGAGGGAGAAGACGGCGAAGGAGCGGGGGCTGAAGCCGGTGGGGAGAATTGTGTCTTGGGGAGTGGCGGGAGTGGAGCCGAGCATCATGGGGATCGGGCCGGTGCCGTCGTCGCAGGCGGCGTTGAAAGCGGCGGGATTGACGATCGGGCAGATAGACCGCGTGGAAGTGAACGAAGCATTCGCGGCGCAGTACCTGGCGGTGGAGAAGGTGCTGGGGCTCAACCGGGAGAAGACCAACGTGAACGGCGGGGCGATTGCGCTGGGGCATCCGCTGGCGGCGTCGGGGACGCGGCTGGTGATCACGGTTTTGAATGAGCTGCGGCGCAACAATATGCGCTACGGGCTGGCCACGGCGTGCATCGGGGGCGGGCAGGGCATCGCCATGATTGTGGAAGCGATGGGAAGCTAACGGCCAGCAAATTCTGCTAAACTCTTTAGCATTGCAGCCGGATTCGAACGGCTGTTCAAATCTCGGGGGGTTCCCATGCCGATACAAAAGGTAGGAGTCGTGGGTTGTGGACTGATGGGCTCGGGCATCGCGCAGGTGGCGGCGCAGTCGGGCTTTGCCACGGTGGTGCGCGAGGTCAGCCAGGAAGTGCTGGACAAGGGGCTGAAGGGGATCGAGAAGAACCTGGCGCGCCTCGTGGAGAAGGGAACGATCACGGAGGCGGCGCGGGGGGAGATTCGCGGGCGGCTGACGGGGACGACCAAGCTGGAGGATTTCAAGGACTGCGACGTGGTGGTCGAGGCCATCATCGAGCAGTTGCCGGTGAAGAGGGAGCTGTATGCGGCGCTGGACGGGATCTGCAAGCCGGCGACGATTTTCGCGAGCAACACTTCTTCGCTGACGATCATCGAGATGGCCACGGCGACGAAGAGGCCGCAGCGCTTCGTGGGGCTGCACTTTTTCAATCCGGTGCCGGTGATGAAGCTGGTGGAAGTGGTCAAGAGCATCGCGACGGACGATGCGGTGTACGAAGAGATGGTGGAATTCGGGGCCAAACTGGGGAAGACGCCGGTGCGCGCCAGCGACAGCACGGGGTTCATCGTGAACCGGCTGCTGGTGCCCTATCTGCTGGATGCGATTCGCGCGCTGGAAGAGGGCGCGGGGTCCATCACGGACATTGATAATTCGATGAAGCTGGGCTGCGGCTATCCGATGGGGCCGTTCACGCTGCTGGATTTCGTGGGGCTGGATACGACGTATTACATCGCCGACATCATGTTCAACGAGTTCCGCGAGAGGCGCTTTGCGCCGCCGCCGCTGTTGAAGCGGATGGTGCTGGCGGGATGGAATGGAAGGAAGTCGGGGCGGGGATTTTATGATTATGCGGACCCGACGAATCCGAAGGCGTCGAATTTGTAGCGGGAGTGAAATTTATAAGAGCAGAAGAATGGCCAGGCTAAAGCCTGGCCCCTACAAATGCGGGGGAAAGGGAGAGCGCCATGGCTTACGAAAATTTGCTGGTGGAGAAGAAGGACGGGATCTGCTGGATCACGGTGAACCGGCCGAAAGTGCTGAACTCACTGAACCCGCAGACAGTGGCAGAACTGCGCGCGGCGTTTGTGGATGCGCGGGAAGACGCCGCGGTGCGGGTGCTGATCCTGACGGGCGCGGGTGAAAAGGCGTTCGTGGCCGGGGCGGACATCAGCGTACTGGCCACGCAGACGCCGGTCGCCGGCAAGGAGTTTTCGCGCAACGGGCAGGCGGTCGTGCGCCTGTTGGAGACGATGGGCAAGCCATCGATCTGCGCGATCAACGGATTCGCGCTGGGCGGCGGGTGCGAACTGGCGATGGCCTGCTCGATCCGCCTGGCCAGCAAGAACGCGAAGATGGGGCAGCCGGAAGTGAAGCTGGGGATTATTCCGGGCTATGGCGGGACGCAGCGGCTGGCGCGACTGTGCGGAAAAGGCATGGCCCACGAGCTGAATCTGACGGGGGAGATGATCACGGCGGAAGAGGCGCTGCGAATCGGGCTGGTGAATCACGTATACGAGGCGGCGGAACTGCTGCCGGCGGCGGAAGCGATGGCCAAGAAAATCATCGAGAAGGCGCCGCTGGCGGTGAAATACACGATGGAAGCGACCGAGCGCGGTCTGGAGATGCCGCAGGAAGAAGGGCTGTTCCTGGAGGCGACGCTGTTCGGGCTGTGCTGCGCGACCGAAGACATGCGCGAGGGGACCAAGGCGTTTTTGGAGAAGCGCGCGGCGGAATTCAAGGGGCGCTGAAGTTTTTTCTTTATGTCCACCAAGTTGCAACCGGGAAAATTGAGCGGCGAGCTGAAAGCGGAAGGACTGCGCTTTGCCGTGGTGGTGAGCCGCTTCAACAGTTTCATTACGGAGCGGCTGCTGGCGGGAGCGCTGGATGCGCTGGAGCGCGCGGGCGCCACGGACAAGCAGGTGCGAGTGCTGCACGTGCCAGGAGCGTTTGAATTGCCTTTGGCGGCGAAGAAGCTGGCGCAGGCGGGGCAGACGGACGCGGTGATCGCGATCGGGTGCGTGCTGCGCGGAGAGACTTCGCACTATGACTACGTGTGCTCGGAAACGGCGCGGGGCTTGCAACTGGCGCAGATGGATACGGGGGTGCCGGTGATTTTCTGCGTGCTGACGTGCGATACGCTGGAGCAGGCCATTGACCGCGCGGGGCTGAAGGGCGGAAACAAGGGATTCGAGGCGGGGCTGGCGGCGATCGAGATGGCCCATCTGTCCCATAAACTGGCGGGCAAGCAATCGGGCCAGCGCGGCGCGGCGAAGAAAGCCCGGCGCTGATATGTCCCTGCGCAGCAAGAGCCGGGAATTCGCCATGCAGATGCTGTTTCAGTGGGACATGAGCCCGGCGGAACCGAGCCGGCTGGAAGAGCTTTTCTGGCGCGAGGCCAAGGCGGCGCCCAATACGAGGAAGTTTGCCAACGAACTGTTCGAAGGCGCGGTGAAGGAAGCGAAGGAGCTGGACGAGCTGATCGGGAAGCACGCGGAAAACTGGCGAATCGAGCGGCTGGCGGCGATTGACCGGGCGATTCTGCGGCTGGCGATTTATGAGTTGCGCAGGCCGGAAACGCCGCCGAAAGTGGTGCTGAATGAGGCCATCGAGATGGCCAAGAAATTTTCCGGAGAAGAATCGGCGCCGTTTATCAACGGGATTCTGGACGCGGTGCGCAAGGCCCTGCCGGGGGCGCGGTAAAGCGGCTGGTTTTCTCCCTGTACGTCCGTACAGGTTTTTTTCTATAAACAAGGCAGAAACTTTTCGTTCCTCCCCGTGTTTCTATTTCCTAGAGTGGTAAAAGCCCAGGAACGATAAAGGAGAGATGAGATGACTTTCGAAAAAATCGCACGTGGGAGCCTATTGGGAATCGCGCTGGCGGGCCTGCTGGCCTGCGGAGCCGCGGCGCAGGAACCGGAGAAGCCCGGGGAGGCAAAGCAGGATCTCCACCAGGACCGGAAGGAGCGCAACGCGGACCAGCGGACGGTGAACCAGGATAAGCGCGAGGTGCGCCAGGACCGGCGCGAAGTCCGGCAGGATAACCGCGAAGTGCGCAACGACAGGAAAGAGATTCGAAAAGAGCGGCGCGAGGGAGACAAGAAGGGCGTGCAGCAGGAGCGCAGGGAACTGCATAAGGATCAGCGCGAGCGCCGTGCGGACGTGAAGGATTTGCACCAGGACAAGAAAGGGCTGCGGCAGGACCGGCGCAAGCGGAACGGGGCGCAGCGGGACGTGAACAAGGACCGGCGCGAGGTTCGGCAGGAGAAGAAGGAAGAGGACAAACACTAAGATCCGGGAAGAAGAAGATCGAGAAACGAGGAGGACCGTTCCGGGGAACCGGGGCGGCCCTTTTTTTTGGTGCGTGCGGGCCGGTGGTAGCAGGCGGGGAAGAAAGGCGCACAGCCAGGAATGGCTGTGCCACGGAATAGGGCCGCCGCAAAATTCAAACGGGGTCAGGCGGTGTGGATCGTGCCTGCGAAGACGCGCACGGCGGCGCCGCTGACGCGGGGGACGAGTTTTTTGCCCTTGAGAGCGACCTCGACGGAGATGTGGCTGGGGCGGCCCATTTCGGCGCCCTGGAGAATGCGCAGGGAATTGCCGGGAGCGAGTTTGCCGTGGCGGACGAGGTAGGCGCCGAGGGAGCCGCCGGCGGAGCCGGTAGCGGGGTCTTCGTAGAGTTCCCAGGGAGCCATGCTGCGGGCGAAGACATTGTTCGCGGGACCGAGGACGAAGCAGTAGGCCACGGTGCCGTAGCCGCGGAGAGATTTTCTCAGGCCGATCATGTTGGTTTCGATTTTGGCGAGAGCGGAGCGGTTGCGCAGCGGGACCATGAGATTGAAGATGCCGGTGGAGACGGATTCGAGCGGGAGATCCGGGTGGAAATCTTTTGCGGAGATACCCAGGGCGGCGGCGAGGGCGGGCTTGGAAATTTTCGCGGGGCGGAAGGCGGCTTCCTTCTGGGTCATGGTGACGCGCTGGGGGCGGCCGTCGTGGAAGGAAATTTCGACGGGGAGGACGCCGGCGCCGGTCTGCTGGAGGATGTGCACGGGGCCTTCCTGGGCGGGGACCACGCCGAGTTCGGCAAGGAGGAACCAGGTGCCGATGACGGGGTGTCCGGCGAGCTTGAGTTCTTCGAGAGTGGTAAAGATGCGCAGGCGGGCCAGGGCGCGGTTGTTGGTAGGTTTCTGGACGAAGACGGTTTCGGCGAGATTCATTTCTCGGGCGATGGCCTGCATGTGCGTTGTGGAGAGGCCGTCGCCGTCGGTGATGACGGCGAGGGGATTGCCCTCGAAGCGGGTGTTGGTGAAGACATCGAGAGTGTAAAAGCGGCGTTCCATGGTGGTTGTGTGCGCCGGGCCCCGCGCGAAACCGCGCGAAAATGTTTCAAATTCGCTGCAGGGTGGCGACAGTCCTTTCATTGGTGAGGTTGCCCGTATTCAGGGTGGATTTCGGTTCGAGCAGTACGACGTGGGTTTCCTCATCGGCGACGGGCAGGTGCTCGACGCCGCGGGGAACGATGAGGAATTCGCCTTCGCGGACGATGGTTTCACGATCGCGGAATTTCATTTTGAGCGTGCCTTTGACGACGAGAAACAATTCATCTTCGTGCGCGTGATGGTGCCAGACGAATTCGCCCTTGAACTTCACGGCTTTGACGTAGCTGTCATTTAGTTCGCCGATGATTTTGGGCTTCCAGTATTCGGTGAAGAGCTGGAATTTTTCGCGCAAGTTGACGGTGTCCATCGGTCACTTCCTACAGGCTGCGGACGAGGCGGCCGACTTCCTCGAGCACGCGGCGGGTCGTTTCCGGGCGGGCCGTTTCGGCGTACGCGCGCAGAATGCGTTCGGTGCCGGAGGCGCGCACCATGACCCAGCCGGTGTCCCCAAGATACACCTTGATGCCGTCCATGTCCTCGCGGCGAAGGACGGGCCAGTCGAGGAATTTCGCCAATTTGGCATTCGCGAAATGGGCCAGGGTTTTTTCCTTCTGGCCGGGCTGGAGTTCGAGGTCCAGGCGGCCGTAATGATGCTCGCCGAATTCGGCGTGCAGCGCGCGGACCATTTCGCCGAGGGATTGGCGGCGCCAGGCCATGAGTTCGGCGAGGAGCAGTGCGGAGACGGTGGCGTCGCGCTCGGGGAGATAGAGGCTGGTGCCGATGCCGCCGCTTTCCTCGCCGCCGATGAGAATGTTCTGCTCGAGCATGAGTTCACAAACATATTTGAAGCCGATGGGAATTTCATGGAGCTTGCGGCCGAGTTTGACGGCGATTTTGTCGATGAGCTTGGTGACGGAAAAAGTTTTGGCGACGTCGCCGGGGAGGTTGCGGGTGCCGGCGAGATGCTGGAAGAGCAGGGCGAAGATCTGGTGAGGGTTGATGAAGGAGCCATCGCGGTCCACGGCGCCGATGCGGTCGCCGTCGCCGTCGGCGGCGAAGCCGGCGTCGTAGGAGCCGGCGAGGACAGCCAAGCGCAGGGCTTCGATGTGCGGTTCGATGGGTTCGGGATGGACGCCGCCGAAGAGCGGATCGCGCGAGCCGCGGATTTCGTCGCAGTGGACGCCATTGCGGGAGAAAAGTTCGAGGAGGAGGCCGGCGGCGGAGCCGTGCATGGGGTCGGCGAGGAAACGGAAGTTGGCGGCGCGCAGGCGGTCCCAGTCGACCAGCTTTTCGATGGTGGCGAGATAGGGAGCGCGGGGGTCGAAGGAGTGGATGAGGTCGGGGCGCGGCGGCAGCGCGGGGAGGTTCGAATCGAGGACGTGCTCCAGTTCTTTTTCGATTTGCGCGACGATCGAAGGAAGGGCGGAGCTGCCGTAGGTGGCTTTGTACTTGATGCCGTTCCAGCGCGCGGGATTGTGGCTAGCGGTGACCACGACGCCGCCGGCGGCGCCGCGCTGGCGGACGAGCAGAGAGATGGCCGGAGTGGGGCAGGGCTTGTCGGCGAGCCACACGGGCGTGCCAGTCGAGCTGATGACTTCGGCGACGACGGCGGCGGCGCGGTCGGCGGCATAGCGGTGGTCGTAGCCGACGAGGACGCCTTTGCGGGGATCCTCGCAGCGGACCACGTAGCGGGAGATGGCGGCGGCGACTTTGCGGACGTTTTCCATAGTGAAATCGTCGGCGATGATGCCGCGCCAGCCGTCGGTGCCAAAGCGAAGGTCAGTCATAAAGGAGCAGTATACGCGAAAGGGCGGGGGCGCTGGTATTTGCGAGGCGGCTTCTAGAGAAGTTTTTTCATGCCGCGGGATTCCAGCCATTTGACGAGTTTGCCGACGTCCTGGGCGCGCTCGCGGGGGACGATGAGCAGGGCGTCATCGGTTTCAACGACGACGAGATTTTTAACGCCGATGGCGGCGACGAATTTCCCCGGGCTCCAGAGGAAATTGCCTTCGGCGTCGAGGGCGTGGAAGGGGCCGGGGGAGACGTTGTCGCCGGGATGGGCGGCGAGGAGTTCGTGGACGGCGGCCCAGGAGCCGATGTCGCTCCAGCCGACTTCGGCGGGAATGACGAAGACTTGCGGCGGGCCGGGCTGCTGCGTGGCGGGTTCGAGGATGGCGTAGTCCACGGAGATGGATTCGAGGCGGGGATAGATTTTGCGCAGGAGCGAATCGTAGCGGCGCGTGCCGATGGTTGTGGCGAGGGATTCGAGCGCGGCGTGGGTCTTGGGGAGGAAGCGGCGGAGGTTGTCGAGGAAGGTGGAAACGCGCCAGAAGAACATGCCGGCGTTCCAGTGGTAGTTTCCCGAGGCGAGATAGGCCTGAGCAGCGGCGAGTTCGGGCTTTTCGGTGAAGCGGCGGACGGCGAAGGCGGAGCAGGAGTTGGCGGCGATGGCGTCGCCCATGCGCTCGATGTAGCCGAATCCGGTGTCCGGGCGAGTGGGAGGAATGCCGAGGACGATCATGCGGCCCTGTTCGCGCGCAAGGGAGAGAGCGGCCTTGACGATCTGGCGGTAGGGAGCGGGGCGGGCGATGAAGTGGTCGGCGGGGAGGACGGCGAGGAGGGCGTCGCCTTTGGAGGCGTGGCGGACGTGAATGGCGGCGAGAGCGATGGCCGCGGCGGTGTTGCGGCCTGTGGGCTCGATAAGGACGCGGGAGCGGGCGGCGGCGGGGAGCTGTTTTTTCACGGCGGCGGACTGGGCGGAGTTGGTGACGGTCCAGAGGCGCGCGGCGGGGAAGAGGGGAAGGAGCCGCGCGGCGGTCTGCTCGAGCATGGTTTCGTGGCCGGTGATGTTGAGGAGCTGCTTGGGCGTTCGCATGCTGCTGCGCGGCCAGAAGCGCGTGCCGCGGCCTCCGGCGAGGATCACGGCGTGGGCGGTGAGTTTTTCGTTTTCGGCGGGCATGAGGATTCCATCCTAATCGAAAATGGCGCGGGAGAGGGCTTCTTCGGAAAAGCCCACCTCTTTCAGCACCGCGCGCAGGCCGGGGAGGTCTGGGACATGGACGCTGAGCATGGCCGTCTTTTCGGCGGGGAGAAGGATGAACTCTTCCTGAGCCTGTTCCTGCGAAGCGGGGATGAACCAGCATTCGCCGTTGCGATATGGCAATTCGCCACCGGGGAATTCGAGATGGCCGGAACCGGAGAGAAATACGCACAGGCTGAATTGATCTCCGTAACCGGGGAGCAGCGTGGGGTGAGATGTGTCGAGACGTTCGATGGCGAAGTAGCGGCAGGCGACGAGGATGGAGCGCAGGAAATCGGTCTCCGGGTCCGGGGCGGGGAAGCGCAGGGGAGAGGGTTGGGAGGATGCGGCGGGGCTGAACTTCATGACGTCGAGGGCTTTTTCGATGTGCAGCTCGCGGGGCTTTCCCGCGGAGTCCAGGCGGCCGTAATCGTAGACGCGGTAGGTGATGTCGGAATATTCCTGCACTTCGCAGAGGACCATGCCGGGGCCGATGGTGTGCGGGGTTCCGGCGGGGATGAAAAAAGTGGAGCCGGGTTGAACGGAATATTTTGTGAAGAGGTCTTCCACTTTTTCGGAAGCGAGAGCGGAGCGGAATTGGCCGGGGGTGACGCCGGGCTTCAGGCCGATGAGGACGGAAGCGTCCGGTTCGGCGGAGAGGACGTGCCACATTTCGGTTTTGCCGCGGCCGCCGGCGGCCTGCTCGTGGCGGGCAGCGTAGGCGTCACCGGGATGGACCTGGATGGAAAGTTTCTCCGCGGGGAAGAGGAATTTGAGGAGCAGGGGAAAGTTGCCTGCCTGCGCGAAGAGCGAGCCGCGCCACGCGGCGGGCATTTCCTTCCAGGCGGCGCCCAGCGCTTTGCCGGCGAAGGGGCCGGTGGCGATGCGGCAATCGACGCTGGTGAGCCAGGCTTCGCCGATCGGCTCAGCCAAGTTCGATTGGTCCGGATAGAGTGGAGCAAGGGAACGCGCGCCCCAGATGCGAGGAACGAATTGGGGAACGAGGCGAAATGGTTCCGGGTTCACGATGCCGATTCGGCGCGGACGAGGAAGCGCTCGATGCGCCGGAGGCCTTCCTCGATGCGTTCGATGGAGGTGGCGTAGGAGAGGCGCAGGTAGCCGGGCGTGCCGAAAGCCGCGCCGGGGACGACGGCCACGTGGGCCTTTTCCAGGAGCAGCTTGGCCAGTTCGATATCATCCTTGGCGCGGTGGCTGGGGCCCGTGCCGAGATGCGCGGAGACGTTGGGGTAGGCGTAGAAGGCGCCGCCGGGCTCCACGCAGGTGACGCCGGGAATGGCGCGGAGAAGTTCGAGGATGCGCTTGCGGCGCTTGGCGTACTCGGCGAGCATGACCGGGACGGTGTCCATGGTTCCGGTCATGGCGGCGAGAGCGGCGTATTGGGCGATGGAAGTGGGGTTGGAGGTGGACTGGGTTTGCAGCTTGCTGACGGCCTGGATGAGGGCCTCGGGGCCGAGGACGTATCCGATGCGCCAGCCGGTCATGGCGAAGGTTTTGGAGACGGAGCCGACGACGATGACGTTGTCCTTGGCGCCGGCAACGCTGGAGATGGAGAAGGACTTGTGGGGCGCGTAGACGAAGTGGGAATAGCATTCGTCGCTCATCAGCCAGATGTTGTGTTTTTTGCAGAGAGCCAGGATTTTTTCGTACTCGGGCGTGGGCACGACGGCGCCGGAGGGATTCGAGGGCGAGTTGATGATCATCAGCTTCGTTTTCGGAGTGATGGCTTTTTCGATGGCCGCGGCTTTGACGCTGAAGCCGTCTTCGGGCAGCGTAGCGACGTGCACGGGCGTGCCGCCCGAATACTTCACGATGTCGGGATAGGTGACCCAGTAAGGGGCGGGGATGATGACTTCATCGCCGGCCTGGATGAGCACGCCGATGACGTTGAAGATGGAGTGCTTGCCGCCGACGTTGACGACGGATTCCTTGGGCTCGTAGGAGGAGCCCAATTCGCGCTTGTGCCAGGAGCAGATGGCTTCGCGCAGGGGCATGATGCCGGGCGTGGAGGTGTACTTGGTCTTGTTCTCCTCGATGGCCCGGATGGCGGCCCGCTTGATGTGATCGGGGGTGGGGAAGTCCGGCTCGCCCACGCCCATGTCCGCGATGTCGATGCCCTTGGCTTTGTATTTCTCGGCTTCGGCGACGACGGCGGCGGTCGGGGAAGCGGCGATGCGGTTGATGCGGTCGGTCAGTTTAACTTGCACGTTGCTGTTTCTCCTTGGAATCGGCGGCAGTGTGCCGGAATTTCAATTCTCCGCCGGCGGCGGAGGAAAGCCAAATCGTTGAAAATTCACCGTTCACTTCTTCGCGTTCTTGGCGCGCAGGCGGGCCTCGATGAGAGGAGGCACCAGGCCCTGCAGCGGCCCGTTGAACATGGCGATTTCCCGAACCAGGCGCGCGCTCAAATAGCTGTAGGTTTCCGCGGGCATCATGAAAACGGTTTCCAGCTTGGGCTGGAGCTTGCGGTTCATGAGGGCCATTTGCAGTTCGTATTCGTAGTCGGAGATGGCGCGGATGCCGCGGAGGATCACGGAGGCCTGGCGCTTTTGCGCGTAATCCACGAGCAGGCCTTCAAAGACATCGATTTCGACCGAGGGCCAGGCGCGGGTGACTTCGCGCAGCATTTCCAGGCGTTCGGGAACGGTGAACAGCGGCTGCTTTTCGGCGTTGTGGAGCACGGCGACGATCAGGCGGTCAAACATTTTTGCGCCGCGCTCGATGAGGTCGAGATGTCCGTTGGTGACGGGGTCGAAGGAGCCGGGATAGATGGCGGTGGATGTCTTCATCAGGGCTCCAGGAGCGAGCAGCGGACCGTCCGCAAAGAACGCCGTATTTTAACCCAGCGGGGCGCTTTCGCGGGCCGCAAAATTTGGTTGGGGGCCGTCAGGGTTTCGCGGGTTTCTTCTCTACCGGGCCGGCGGCGCGGGGATGGCAGATGGCGGAGCCTGAATCGCGGAAGGACTCGCCGGGTTCGGGGATGAATTCCCAAGAGTAGCTGGAGGCGCCGAGGGTCAATTTGAGGACGCCGAAGGTGTTGGTATTGCGAAGTTCACTGTTGGCAATGGCGCTCCCCAGCGGCGTGTGGCTGCCCCCTCCGGTGCCTACCACAATCTCGCGGATGCCGTTGGCCGGGTCGGGATTGCCAAGGGGGTCCTGGGGGGCGAAGCGCTCGTAGCTGTGTTCATGGCCGGCCAGAATGAGTTCGGCGTGGGCTTCATAGAGAGCTTGCCAAAGCGGGCGGAGTTCGGGGTGAAGGGCGTGGCGGGAGAAAATACCGCTGCTGAAAAGCGCGTAATGGCCGTAGGCCAGGGTGCAAGCGGCGGGATGCGCGGCAAGGTCCTGGCGCAGCCAGTGCTCCTGCGGAGAGCCGGGGAAGCAACCGCCCAGGCGAGGCTCGCTGCAGTTCGTGTTCAGGACGATGATGTGCCACGCGCCCAAGTCGTAGCTGTAGTAGCCCGCATCCACGGGGCCGGCGGCCTGGCCCCAGTAGGCGAAATACGGAGCGGCCTTCCACGACCCGTACTCATGATTGCCGAGCGCGGGACGGGTGCGGTCCTTGAAGCGGCCCCAGGTCTTTCCGTAGCAGTCGGCAAATTCGCGGGCCGAGCCGTGTTCGTAGGCCAGATCCCCGGCCGCGAAAACGGTTCCGGGAATGGATTCAATCAGCTTGGCGGTGATTTCGGCGCCGCCCAGTTCCCCGCAATCGGCGATATCGCCGGCGCCGACCAGCGTGGCGGGCTGGGGGACGGGTTTTTGCTTGGGCTTGGTGCGCGAATGGCGCTTGGGGGCGGGCTGCTGAGGAGTTGCGGCGACAGGATTCACTCCCAGAAGTGAAAAGGCCAAAAGGAAAGAAAGCGAAACGCGAATTTTGGAATTGGATGTGTTCCGCAAGAGATGGTCCCCGGCAGCGTCTTGAATTTAGATCCCGATGCCTGTCCAGACTACCACGAAAGTCAAAATCAAAGGGAATGCGGGAGGCGGGGCGGACCGCTCAATGTGACCCCGGCGCAACTCACTGCAGGAAATGGCATTTGGACGAAAAAGAGTGGAATCAGGACCGGAATGGTCGTATACGTATGTGCGGGCAAAGCTAGGCAATAAGTGGCAGTTGCGCTTGACGAACGGAGAGTTTGCGGGTATTTTTATATCAGACCTAAACAGTCGTATATAAAGGTGACCGCGAGCAATGTTCAAGTTATCCAAGAAGGCCGATTACGCACTGATTGCCGTGAAGCATCTGGCCATGCACAGCCAAAAGCACGCGTGCAGCGCCGGGGAGATCGCGGAGGCTTACGGGATTTCCGGGACGCTGATGGCCAAGGTGCTGCAAAAGCTGGCGCGGCAGGGAGTGGTCCAGGCGCGGCACGGAGCGGCGGGCGGGTATCAGTTGGACCGGGAGCCGGGGCAGATTAGCGCGCTCGACGTGATCGCGGCGATTGACGGGCCGGTGCTGATTACCTCGTGCGTGACCAATCACGGGAATTGCGACACGACGTCGAAATGCTCGATTCGGGAGCCGTTGCGGCGGGTGAATGACAGTATTTTGCAGGTGTTGAGCACGGTGACGATCGCGCAGTTGAGCGAGGAAACGCAGGATACGTCGCTGGTGGAGTTGCGGTCTTAGGACAGGATCAGAGGAGAGCAAGGAAATGGGAGTGAAGCTGCCGATTTATCTGGACAATCATGCGACCACGCCGGTGGACCCGCGCGTGGTGGAAGCGATGCTGCCGTATTTTCATGAGAAATTCGGCAACGCGGCGAGCCGTAACCATGCCTTTGGATGGGCCGCGGAGGAAGCGGTGGAGAATGCGCGCGGGCAAGTGGCCGCGCTGATCAACGCCACGCCGAAGGAGATCATCTGGACGAGCGGAGCGACCGAGTCCGACAACCTGATGATCAAGGGTGTCGCGGAGATGTACCGGGAAAAGGGCAACCACATCATCACGCAGGTGATCGAGCACAAGGCCGTGCTGGACACCTGCAAGCGCCTGGAGAAGCACGGCTACGAGGTGACCTACCTGCCGGTGGGCAAGGACGGGCGGGTGGACCCGGAGGATGTGCGCAAGGCCATTACCCCGAAGACCATCCTGATCACCATCATGTACGCGAACAACGAAATCGGGGTGATCAACCCCATCGCGGAAATCGGCAAAATCGCCAAG
>JAIQGC010000126.1 GCA_020072805.1 Terriglobia bacterium | reverse complement strand
ACCAATATGTGATTCAATTCGTTCGGCGTGATATATACGTTCAACGTTATAATAAACCCTTAGAAACGCTTAATATATATGACGTGGGCTTTTTGATAGCTATGGTAATGAACTCTATATTTAGCGTAATTACAGTGATCAACTTTCATATCAATATAGTTACAATATGTGATCATTAAAAGATACCAATATATGTCAATATGATGCTAATATTTATATCAATATAGCTTCTCCGAAAGCTTTGATTCAACGCAAATTTTAACGCGATTTATGAGTGATTATAAGATACGACATAGTTTATTTAGATATCTGTGTTAATCTGTGTGCGTCTTTGCACATCGCAGCATGAGGAATTAAAAAGCTTTATATTCTATAAAAAGGCAGATGTAAGAATTATACAAAAAAAGTTTATTGAATATTTGTTTGAGAGTGATCCGGAAGAACTTGCTACACTCGTTCTTAAAACATATAAGAAAAAGATCTTGAATATGAGATTATAAGTTGGATTTGTTGAGTAATGTTTAAGATTGCGCAGACATTTCCGAGTTAAAAAAGTGTTCATTATGCTTCCCTTTGCGTTATCTAGCATCTCACTTAACTAAAAGTTTATATACCTGGGGTGCGTAATTAGTATAATCAAATTATTTTATGGCTATGCAGACTTTATTTCAGGTTTTTCAGAAATGGACTATAAGTTGTGGTAACATGGAAAATGTAAACTGGGAATATGAGTATCATAGATTAAAAAAAGCAAGTGAGGATTTGATGAAAGTTGTAAAGATTCAGGACAGTATAATAAGTAAACAGGAATATACAATTATTAAACAAGATGATACAATAAGTGACCTTAATAATACAATAATTTTACAAGAGTCTATTATAACTGGAAAAGATGATTCTATTGATCGGTTAAATGAGTTAACCGAGAAACAAAATGTCTGGAATCAAAAACTACTTAAACTTGTGGAATCCCAGTCTGGAACTATTGAGACTCAAAATGAACTTCTTGAATTATCAACATTTGTCAAACTTGATGATAAGTATCGATAATTGAGGTGAAATATGTCTAAAATTAGAAAAGATGAAACAGGGAAGATTGACTTAGATTCTATCGGTAAGAGTCTATTTGCTACAACAAGTAGAAAAGGTTTTGAAATGGCTATGGAAAAGGCGTTTGGAACTGTGATTATCGAAACTTGTAAAGATTTCAGAAGATGTGAGAAAACCAAAAGACGAGTGTGTGACGATGGGACTAGTAAAGATGCTGAAGTTGCTGTTAATACTGATAAGAGCGGAAAGTCTTGTAATAGAATAATAAGAGATAAAGATGGTGAACATATTATGAATATAATTGTATATCACCATGACGGACAAGCGGCAATGGTTTTTGAAAAGGAAGAATTTTCCAAAAAATATGTTGATACATTGAAAGCCATACAAGAAAAAGAGAATATAGAGAGTAACAGAATGGGAATTGTTGGGGAGGTAGAAAGACAATTGCTTATGAGATGCGGAGGAAGAGCAGATGAGGAGTTCAAATTTGTAGGTGAAGGTGAAGATAGACATGTAAGAGACGAAGAGGGAGACGGTTTTGCACTGCTCGTAAAGATTTTCAATGAACCAAAGGAAAGTAGTAGAAAAAAATATAAGAAAATTATTCTTGTAGTGGATGAGCAAGACTTTAAAAAAGTCGTGCCTGGAGATAGAATAAGTGTTGCAAATGAGGATATGTCTTATTATGGGAACGACAAGGGGAATGTAGAAGAACTTGAACTAGGGGAATTGGGAAAATTACCTATGATGTATGCTAGGATTATTAGTATATTGGAAAGTGACAAGGACGGACAATTGAAGTTAAATACCGACAGCTTGTTGCAGGATTTTGCGGTTAGAAAACTTATAGGAAAAAAGGAACAAGTCATAGGTAAATGGGTTGACATATATCCAGACAACAAATGGGGAGAAATGGAAAAAGAGAGAATATTAGCGTATTCTGCAAATAGTATTGTTACTGGGGCAATTTCTGGTGGAGAAGTCTTAATTGCATTTGATGACGACTCAAGAGAGAGGAATGGTATGAAAAATGCGATTTGTATAGCAAAGACAACAGAGCATGATCATAATGGTAATGTTATTTCTCATACAGTAATTGTCACAAAACATGGAGGAGACATTTGTGAAGCGGAGATTGACGATATTAAAGAAGGTGACAAAATAGCAATTTTGGGAATACCTACAAAAATGTGTGTACAGTTGGGTACTAGGAAAGACGGAGAACCTATAATCGCAAGAGAATTTGAGACATTTAAATTGATCGTTTTGTCATCTTAAGATGGTTTGAACGATTAAATATATGAGGAATGAAATATGTCAGATACTATGAAGTTAGAAGACCATTTTAAATGATATAGATGAAGATACTAGAAAGAATTTGAAAATCAGTTTGATCGGTGATTTATTGGTTATACGAAAGTTCGATGGTTGCTGTATTGCTATTCAACCTGTCGAGGTTAGACATGGAGATTCGGGTGGAGATAAAAGTAGAGTTAAATATACCATATTTGCTGGTACTGGTTATGTAGATATATTATCAAATAATGGTGTCGTTGTGAATATGCCAGATTGTGTTGAATAGGAAGAAAAGGTGATTAATTTGTCAGAAGTTAGGGAAGAATTAAAAGAGATAAAGTTAAGAAGAACAGAGGGTAGAAAAAGTGAGTTAGTATTAGGAATAGACGGATGGACTAAGTGGGCAAAACTTCTTAAAGAAGGGAATATTCCTGATGCTGTTGTCAATTTTGCTTATAATCTTGGTCCTGGAATGAGTGTAGGTGAGATAAAAGATTATTTCAGGATTCATATGGAAGTGGATGGAGATTATGTAGTAAAAATGAAAAATGACAAAGGAGAGATGGAAGAATTAGCAGTTTCTTTTAATTCTGTTCAAGCTTTGATGCTTGGACTTGTTGGTAGCAGAGGCTCTTGTTTAAATTATCCTTGGCGTAATATGGGAGAAGAACTGGGAAAGGCTATTGAGAAATGTTTGCAAGAAGAATGGTTGTTTTTTGATAAAACAACTGGACTATTGTTAACTAAAGAAATTATGGAAAAAGAGATACAAAAAAGGTGATTAAAAATGGAAACAATAGAAGAATATAATAAGTTGAGATTGAGTGAGGCATTCTTTCATGCAAGCAATAGATATTCTGCAGAAAGAATGGAAAGACTTTTCAAATCTCTTGAACGAGTTGAGACAGCAATAAATAATGACTATGAGAATATGGTTAAAGACCGTAGAGATGCTGGGGAGAGTGTTATTCCAACTTACAGGGATATGTTAGGTGACGATGGAATTGTAATAGTGGAACTTGATATGAAAATGATCGATTTTATTGAAAATCTGCTATATATAAAGAATATATATGAGAAGAACTTTATGGGTAAGTGTGTGAGACTTAAGGTTGGAATTCAAGAATGTGAAAAAAATGTTTACGGAGAATATTTGTAAAAAGGGTGATTAAAAATGGAAAAATTAGAAGTTAGTTAAATATTAAATAAATGAGGATTAAATGAAAGACGAAAAAGAAAAGTTGAAAGATATATTGGAACATGTTGAGAATATTATGAAAATATTTGCTTCAGATGCTCCAGATGTTGAGTTTGTAAAAAATATGGGAAGAAAACCGACCAAAGAAGAACAGGATTTACTGGATTCGATTAGAGCTAATTATATGGCTAAGTTAGAAGAGTTGAAAGGTGAAATTCTGAGGAGAATGTAATAATGGAAATAATAGTTGGCCAAAAGGGGCTTGAGGAATTTAACAAGATAAATAAGGGTCGTATGGACCAGATTCATATGAGACCTATGACAGAAGACGAATTCCTGGAGCATAAGATTGCGGGAATGGAAGAGATAAGGGCTTTTTGTGAAAGTTTAAGGACTGTTCATGAATCTCATCTTGTTGCAGATCCATTAAAGGAAATAAAGGAGGAAAAAGTAGCTGTCTTTTGGTGTTTCACATTTGATAAAGACATTATTGACGAGGTCAAAATGTATGAAATGGAAACTGGTATAAAGATAGTGATAATGGTAGAAGTACTGTTTGATGATTTGGGGAAAGTAATGCAAAAATTTGTAGATGAAAAATATGAGCCTACACAAAAGGATATTACGTGGTTAAAAAGTCTTGTTGATAATCTTAGTATTAAGGGTCATTGGGCAGCTCCTATGGGCTTCTTGTTTGAGAAAACAGGGGATGATGAGATTACTTTAATAGAAGTTAAAAATGATAAGGCTTTATTTGCTATTTGTCAAACCATTAAAGTAGGACAGGTTGCAAGAATTAAAGTAATAATATAAAGAAAGGTTTATAAAAATGAAATTTGACGAATTTAAAATCTATATTACTATAAATGGGTCTGAGGGAAAGCAAAGATTTGAATTAGAAGAATCGCATAAGACCCATATTGTAATGATGATTTTACAAAATCATTTTGAGTGTGCCAGATGTGGAGCTTGTTGTACTACTGCGACTAAAAACATTGCAATTTATGATGTTGATATTCCAGTTCTGGCTGAAGACTTACATATGTCAAAAATGAAGTTCAAGAAAAAATATTTGAGTAATAAAGTAGAATACACTCCGGTTGATAGATTGCCATTTTATAGGATGAAATTACCATGTCCATTCTACAACAAAGAAATTAGAGGTTGTAATATTTATAAATTAAGCCGGCCTATAATTTGTCGTACACATCCAATTGAAGACAAATGGGTTCCTGGGCTGACTGAATACATGTGGGGAGATTACAGAGAAGGAGAAGATTGTCCTGCATCAAAGGATCAGATAGGGACTACTCCAGAACAATGGTTAATTATGAAAGTAAAAAAACAAAATAACTGTGACGACGAAATTGCTAAGAAGATAATAGAAGACGAAATTGGTAAGACACTTGACAAATATATTGAAACGCTTGAAAAATTGGATAAACTTAAAGAAATAGGGATTTGTAGAGAATAAAAAAAGGAATTAATTGATAATGGGTTTGATAGGCTTAAAGGAATATTAAAATTAAAAAAATAAACAAAGAGTGTGATAAAATGCAAAACGATACGGATAATGACATTAATATAGAGGAACAAAAGAAGTTTGATAATGACTTACTTATGTTACGTCTAAAAGCGAATACGGTGGAATATTATAGCATCAATCAGCAGCTTAGACCTTTTCTTGTCAGAAAAGAGTTTCTAAAGGCGGAGAATATGATGTTTATGAAGCTGCTTGGAATAGAGGTAGCAGATTTCGATCCGTATAGGATAGAGATGATATATCCTGAAGATAAGATAGGAGTGAATGAGGAATTGCTTAAGGAACTCATTGGGTGTCAAATTGTAGAAGAGTTGAAAGAGGTTCCTGTTGATAAATTAGCAAAGGGTATTGAGAATGGTACCATACCACAAAGGGCTGTGGAGGCAATCTTAAAACAGGATGGGAATCCGTATATTAAAATTTTTAAAATCGTCAGTATGAAAAGGAAATAAAAGAGGTGAAAAATATGGTAAGTGCAATAAAAGTGAATGAAGATAAGCTTGATATAATGGATCGAGCAATAGATATAGTCTATAAAAATGCTGGGATAAATCTGAAGCAGACTGAATTTTTGGATTTTCTTTTGGATACTGATCCAGAAGAAGTTGCTAAAATGATATTGATACATATGAAGAAAAGAATGAACAAAGTGACGTATGGATAGATGATGTCATATAGGGACAGTTGTCAATAAGGGATAAAAATATGAGAAATGAATGAGGAATTGAATATGACACTATATTTCAAGTTAAATGATGATCAGTTGAAGGCATTAGATTGCCCAGAAAATACCTGGTTTGCGGTTTTTGGAGTGCCACCTGATCTGGAAACGTTTTCGTCTACTCATCTTTATGAGTGTTTGTATGCGGAATCGATGGCTGGTGCGAATGTTGCCCTGAAATTAGCTGAATTAAGTGAGCAAGATGATTTTATCGAATATTGTGTAAAGATGTGGGGAGAGAAAAGGGTAAAGGAATTATTAAGTTATTGCCCTATGGATGATGTAGGTGGTAGATGAATATGGTATTTAATTATACTAACAGATTTAGGATGCTATTATTGTTAGGTTTATTCAATATGTTTAATGTTATTGATAAGGTGTTGACATATATAGCGTTGAAAAATCCGTCTGCTAGTGAATTGAATCCTATAACTTCATATACCATAGGAAATATTGGAATAATTGTTTCGATGGTACTATATATCATTATCATATTAGTGGTTTCTTATTTTATCTATAAGATAATGGACAATAAAAGGTTGATACTGGAGAGATATAATATGATTCCAGAGAAATTCTTTTTGTATTTAAATGTGGGGTTTTGTGTTATAATTATCAATAATGTATATTGGCTGTTGATAGCTTAAATAATAAGAGAGGTTTTTGAAATGGAAAATGGAGACGAAGGAAATTATGTCTGGGATTATGGACATAAATATAAAATAGAGAAACTAAAAAAAGATCTGGTAGATCCAGAAGTAATAGATAGATTAATGTCTTTTCACATAAGAAAAGAAGGTAGAGAAATTTCAGAAATCTTTTGCGATGAGATTGTATTAGTAGGAGATAAATATCAATTCTTGTTACATTGGATACCAATATACCAGGTCTATAAAGAAGATGTTGATAGAATTGATGTAGCAAATATGGAAGTAATACTCAAATAATAGGAAGTAAAAGGAGGAATAGAATATGGAATTGAAAAAATGACAGTAATTGATACATCGGTCAGATTGCTTAATCGTGATAACGATAAGAATATATATACAATGTTCAAAATATCTGATATTGGAGAAAAACCGAGATGGGTAATAGTAGGTGGAGACGGACTTATAGTAAATAAGAGTCCTACTAACGAAGAATTGAAATCTGCTAAAAATTGGACATTTAAACACAATTCAACTGAAACGTGCTATAGATGTGGAGAAAGTTTTGATGAAGTGTCAAAATGGCCTTTAAAAGAAAAAGATAAAGACGGAAAGTGGATAGGAATATGGGATTGTCGCAACTGTTGGCAAAAATATGATCATAATAGTAATAATAATAAAAGAAAACTAGAGGCAGATTGTAGAAATAATAACTTAGATCCTAATAGTAGTCATGGTATAGGATATATTACAACTGTTCTGGTAAAGAAATTTCTAAATATTGAAGATTGTTTTGATTTAACTGGAAATTTTTGCTATCCTGAATATGATATGATAGAACACGATGATTGGGGATTGATAGATGTTAAGGGGTCTTCTCTATTAATAAAAGATGGTAGAGATAAATTATATCATAAGTTCGGTATAAATAAGAACAAAAAAGCAGACTTTTTCTTCTGCATAGGATACGATAAGAATAGAAAACATGTGATAGCTGTATATATAATACCAAACGAAAACGATGTATGTAAATTGAGTGTTATAAAGATGCCTTATAATAGATATTCTTTATACAATAAATATAAAGAAAGCGAAGAAGAAGTTAAGAAATGGGATGATCTATTTCATACTATGAAATTAGATAATTGTCCAGTGTTAAGAAAAATATAAAAGAACATAAAAATATAGATAATAAAAGAGGCGATTACAATGAAAAGAAGAAAAGTGGTTTTGGTATGTGTGTCGGCAATTGTATTGGTGTTGATAGCATTTAGTGTGAGTGCAGAATCTGGTAAACTTATACATAATCCTTGGAATCCTCCAGGTGTTTATTTGGGGATAACTTATGATAATATAGGGTTGAAAAATGATGTTAAATTGTGTCAACCGACTCCGACGGACAATACAAATGAAGGAGTTAGATGGGATTGGTGCAATTCTGATTTTACATACAGCTTGCATTTAGGAGATCCGAATTCGGCGCAGTATTTTCCATTAAATGATTTACCCAGTGGAGGGAATAGTGGAAGAATAAGTAAAAGCGAAATGACGATAGCTGTTGTCAACCTACTTGATAATGATCCTGTAGATGGGTATGTTCAATATTCGTGGTATAAGAAAGGCGGAAATGCTGATGGAACTGATAAATTAATTGTCCAGACAGATAAACTTATAGTTTCTGCATGTGGAGGATATCCTCATATTGGAAGAGAAGGAGAATGTGGAGCATATGGAAGTATTGAGGAATATTCATATATTGGTCATTTTACTGGGGAAATAGAAGGTGGTGGGTATTATTACGTTATTATTGATACGTCGTGGGGTAAAGCTAGAATAGATTTTGAAGTTGTATCTGATGATGATAATAATCCCCATCCAGGAGATGGTATTCAAACTATGATTACTCCTGTTCCTACTGTACAGTCTGTTCAGGTTCAACCTGTGGTTTATACTCCTGTTGTGACACCTATGGTAACTACGTCATCGTCTGATAGTTTTTCCTATAATACGGGAAAGTGGGTTGGAGCTGGTGCAGAAAAGTTTCTATCGGGAATGTTACATGGATTTTGGGATGGAATTTTTGGATAATGTGATTGCCGATGAAGTGATTTCAATTCACCTTGTTATCGCTGAGGCAATCTAAGGAAGAGGACCAGGATTCATAAGATGTCCATTGTTCGCCTGGTCTTCTTTCTTTGGTCTTTTTTTATGATTATAATGGTGGACATATTCTGATAAAAGGAAAAACATATCAAAAGGAGTATTATGTCATTAGATGAAAGTTTATTGATTAAAAAAGAGGACGTGATTAAAGAGGATATATCATATAATAGAGGCTGTGGAACATATCTAAGAAAACTAAGTCCTCATATAGAAAGGTTTAAAGCATTGATAAAAGGCAGTAGTAGTGGTGAGATTGAGGTTAAGATTAGGGATTTAAAAAGTCTGATGGGAGAGGAATTCAAAGATGTAGTTGTTAATTCTTTTTATTCCAGAGTCAAAGATATACTGTTAGAATTCGGAATAAAGGTCAAATTGCATCATCATTATGGTGCAAATTTGATTCTTTCGCTTGCATCTGAAGGTGAAATTAGACCTTCTATTGATGCAGGTAGAGAAAGAATTCTGAAAACAGCAAAAAACGCTGGATATGATGGTACTGCTGAGTATTTTAGGGATGCTCCTTCTGAAAGAAAAAGACATTTAACTGACATGAGATATGACAAAGAAAATAAATTTTATCTTGTATATATAGGAAAGAAGTATATTGCACCTATTTTATATCCTGGTGCTATTATTAACAAACATTCATTGGGATCTAGGCTTACTGTTAGTGGATATGATTGGGAAGCTAGTATTATTGGATTGAAAATAAAGCATATTGGTTCTCACTTACAACATGGTATTGTCGATGATTATGAAAGGAATTTTTTTCAATGGTCGATTGGAAATAATGAGATCGCAGATGTGTTTTTACTAACTGGTTGGGGAAATGTAGAAGAAGTCGGAGAGGGTAGAGAGGGTAGAGGTGGTAAAGGGGGTTTAATAAAGGCGTGGGTATTTAATAAGGGAGACATTATCAATAATCGTGAATTTTGGGATAGGGTTTCTTTTTTGATTTCAACTCACAAAAGATCATTGAAAAAATATTCTGAATATGAAGTTAGTAAAGAAAAATTAGAGAAAATAAGAGAAAGACTTGAATCGGTATCACAACTTGATATAGATATGGATGTAGATATAGATAAGGTTGATATAGATGTCACTAAGGATGAATCAATTGATTGTAATTGAAATAGGAGAAAAGGAGAAAAGGAGATAATAAAAATATGGCGATGGAATTAATTAAAAAAGAAGACGTAAAGATTGAAAAGTCACACAAATGTGATAATTTATATTTGAGGAAAATCACTCCTCATATAGAAAGGTTGAAATCGCTAATAAAAGATAGCAGTAGTGGTGAGGTTGAGGTTAAGATAAAAGATGTTAAAAATATGATGGGCGAGGAGTTTAAAGATAAAAATACTAATTCTTTTTATGGCATGTTAAAACCAATATTATTAGAACATGGAATCAATATTAAACTTCACCATCATTATGGTGCAAACTTGATTCTATCGTTTGCAAAAGAGTCTGAAATTAGACCTCGTATTGAAGTTCTTAGAGAACAAAGAATGAAAACGGCAATAAAGGCTGGGTATGAATACTATGCAGATTATATAAGAAACGTTCCTTCTCATAGAAACAGAACCAGCACTAATATGTTTGATAAGGAAGATAAACGTTATTTTGTCCTTGTAGGAAGGAAATATGTTAGTATTATATTTCCGAATGTTGTAATAAATGAATTTTCTTTAGCCGGCAAATATTCTGAAGAATGGGGAGGATATGATTGGACAAGTGATGGGTTAAAAGTAAAGCATTTCGCATCAACAGTAAGACATAGAATTGATCAACCAAAAGTAACTGGTAGAGAGGGTTTTGAGAGAGACCTTTTTCAGTGGGGAATCGCAAACAATACTAAAGCTGATGTATTCATATTAACAGCATGGGATAATAGTGAAGATCTTAATTTGCTGAAAGCCTGGATATTTAAAGCCCATGAAATTGTTAATGGAAAAGAGTTTAGGGATAGAAGTGCTTTCTTAATATCAACTCATGACAGAAGTATAAAAAAATATAGTAAATATGAAGTTGATGATGTTAGACTTGATTTAATCAGAGATAAAATTCTGCAAGACCAGTTGATTGCGCTAGAACTTAGTACTGATGTGATCGCAGTTAGGAATTCTGAAGAAGAAATGGATGAAATTCGTCTGAAGGAAGAGAAAGACAGAAAAGAAAATATTGAGAATTATTATTCAATTCTGTTTAGAACAGTAACTTGGACTGTGGAGGGGAAAGTGGAGGGGGAAGTGGAGGGGAAAGTGGAGGGGAAAGTGGAGGGGAAAGTGGAGGGGAAAGTGGAGGAAAGAAAGGAAGATAAAAAGGAGGAAAAGATGGAAGACAATTATGTATGACCCTATTGTGGGCGAGGTACATAAAGTACGTGAAAAACTTGCGAAGGAAGCTAATTACGATATTTCTACAATGATCGATAATGCAGAAAAAGCCGTAGAAAGAATTGAAAAAGAATATGGGATAAAATGGAAAAAAGTAATAAGAAAGAATGGAAAATTTGTAATTGTAGAATGATGTTGTAGAATGATATTGTAAAATGCTATTGGATTATATTGATAAAACGAATAAAGTCATAGCGCAAATGTCGGGAAGGAGGTAATGAATGGCATACGAAAGTGAGATTCACCCATTTCCCCTCGGCGTAACTATGACTTTAAATAGAAACTTTTTTCTTTATTTTTTCTAAAGATTCGATGATTGTAAATGACAAACAATTACTGAGTCGGAAATTAAATAAAGTGAGGAATATAGTATGACAAACGACAATAGTGAAACTAAAGATGAAGAAAAAACTGTGGATGAAGAGATAGAGATAAGTACACCAGATAACAAAAAAAAGAAAGATACAGTAATAACTCTGTTTGATAAGACAGAAGTAACAGAACAGAGAAAGGACGATAGGGAACTCAGAGACATACCATTAGAAGATATTAGAGTATCTAAATTAAATGTAAGACTAACTGACCCATTGAAGGATGTTGAAATATTAGCTCAAGATATGAGGAGACATGGACTAAGACAACCCATTGAAGTAAGAAGGGCAAAAGTTAGTGGCAATAAGGAATTGTTCGATGTTGTCGCTGGTTCTAGAAGAACTGCTGCTGCTAGAATGATCGGATGGAAAACTATTAGAGCCTTTATTTTAAGTGATACTTTACCTGAGGATGATAGATTACTTTCGTTAAGCGAAAATATCAACAGAGTTGATATTGATCCGAAAGACAGGGCTATGGCAGTGTTAGAACTGCTTGAAGCATATGATAACGATTGGGTACTTCTGTCAGAAGTCTTGAATAGAAGTATAACCACTTTACAGTATTGGACAAACTATTGTAAAGTTCCAGAAAAGATACAAGTAATGGTTACAGGAGATAAAATAGGGTCTGGCTATGCTCGAAAACTTGCTCGTTATTCAGAAGTAGAGCCAGAAGAGATGGTAAAGATAGCTGAGAAAATATCTACTATTCCTTATCAGGACAAAAAAAGAAAGGATGCGATAATAGAAGCAATAAAAGAGGCTCCAAAAATCACCGTAAAAGAAATTGAGGAAAAACTCGAAGAACAAGAACAAGATCTTGCTATAAGTATAATCTTCAAGGCAAGAGTTGCAAAGATTATAAAAAAGGAAGGAGAACGCAGGTTCGAGGAACCTACACAGTTCATAAAAAGTGTAATAAGGGAGTACTTGGAACAAAGAGGGTTGTTGAAACAGAAAGAAGAAAAGACAAAGGACGATAAGAAACGTTTTATTGAACAACCTCAGTCTGAATTACCGTCTAAAGAGGAAAAAGAAGAGGAAGGTATTCATACTGAAATGCAAGAGAAACCTTCCGAGATCTCAGATGCAGGGATCATCGATGATCAGAGTGAAACGCAAATGATATAAGACAATGATATAAGACAATAATATAAGACAATAATATAAGACAATAATATAAGACAATAATATAATAGTAAGGAGAAAACAATGAATTTTAATACTTCAGTTTTGGCTTACGAAGACAAAGATGATTGTTATGATGGGTTTGTAGGCTGTCTTTTGGGAGCTAGTTTGGAACACATAAATGATGAGCTAGATATGGGAAAGGAAGTATTCATCCTTTTCGAGACAACGATTGGGCTTGGGAAAAAAGAGTATAAAGGTTTTGAAAATGTATTCAAAATAACAGGACTTATTGAGATAATGAACAATTATTTTGTAAGGACTAAGTCAGATTTAGTGGCAACAAAAGGTTCTTATAAAGATAAAGGTGTCATAAAAATTTCAAGATTAACAGCTGTTGTTGAAAAGGCTGAAAAGGTGAAAAATGTGGATATTGTGGAAAGCTAACGAGGATGATAAGACGAAATAATATGAAAACATGAGGACATCGATATGACGGTCAAACTTACCAGTTTTGGCGGTTGTTCGTGTGTGACAGGGTCAATGCATCTTCTGGATTTGAGTGACGAAATGGGTTATCCGATGAAAATCTTGTTAGATGCTGGCTCTTTCCAAGGTCTTAATGCTGGAGAAAAGAATAGTTGTTTACCGGCGGAACTTAATCCAATGGATATAAATTATATTTTAATTTCGCATGCGCATCTGGATCACATTGGAAGATTACCTCTACTTGTGAGTAGAGGTTTTCATGGAAAGATAATTTGTACTTCTGCAACAAGGGACATATCGTTTATCTTGATGGATAATATGGTAAAAATTCAGAATAGTGATTCTGACTTTGAGAGAGACAAGGATATTGGTCCAATTTCAGAAAAAAATATTGAAATGACCAAAAGACTATTTGTACCAATACGTAAAGAATATGGAAAATTGGCAAGCAGTGATGAAAAGTTTGTAGTAACTTTCATCAATGCAGAACATATTGCAGGAAGTGCGAGTATATATATTGAAAAACCCATAAAATTATTATATACAGGAGATTTAGGTGGAAGCAGGTCATCTTTGCATAAGATTCCAGTTCCCCCAAAAGGGGGTATAGATTACTTAATTGTAGAAAGTACTTATGGAAATAGACTAATAGGGAAGAGCGATAGTATGGTTTTGGTGAATGCTATTAACGATATTAAAGAAAATAGAGGTAGATTGCTAATTCCTATTCTTGCAATAGATAGAGCAGAAGAAATACTGGCGTTGCTGAAATCATTAAATGTTGAAGAAACTGTATACTTAGACAGTCCAATGGCATTGGATGTGCTTTCTATTTATACAGCCAATTCTTTTGTAAAGTTGACTGAAAAGTTTAATAGAGTACAGATTAAGAATAGAAATTTAAATGCAGATCAAGTATATTATTCATTTAGACCAAAAAATTTCATAGAAGTATCCAAGAATACGAAATTAGTTCCGAATTGTATTATTCTATCCAGTAGTGGTATGCTGGAGGGAGGGAGAATATTGAAATATCTACCAGGTATTCTAGAATATCCTAATAATATAATTCTATTTACTTCATATTTAGGTAAAGGAACTTTGGGCAGGAGAATATTAGATGGAGAAGTTAAAGTAGAAGCGTCTGTTAGGAAAATGGATGGAATAAGTAGTCACGCCGACAAAAATGATATTATTGAATATATAAGTAAGTTTTCATATTTACCAAAGATGGTTTTCATAGTACATGGAGAGTTAGATGCTTCTGAAAATTTAAAAAAAGAGATAGAGGGGTTGTTCGGAATTTCAACTATTATACCAGAATATAATGTAGAATATGAATTACCTAATGTAAATGTAAATGAAAGTGAAAGGCGAAGGGTTGTTACGAGTACAAAAAGTACAAAAAATAAAGGCGAAGGAATTGTGGATGATTTCGATGATGGTATGTCTGTAATAGAACATAAAGATTTCACGCCTAGAAGGAGATAGTATAGTAGGAGATAGTAGGAGATAAAGGAGATAATAAAATGGTATTGGTAACAACAAAAGATTATGAAGAAGGTTTGAGACCTATTGTTCCGTGGCTTATTTATCAGATTGATAAAAGTAAAGACAAATTCATAGTTGTTAGATTGAAAGATGTTCAAAATGAGATTGCCAAATCAAAAAGAGAACTCTTAGATAAAACCTCAATAGTATTTTATATGGTTCTAAAACGGTTGTTATTTAGATACGGTATCTATACGGAGTTATATAAAAAAGAATATCTTTACATATCCAGAAAAAAATCCGATATTGTGAATAAACTGGTAGTTGTAGGAGTAAAAACCGAACCCAAAAAGATTCTCCAGGTAGTCGGACAATCCAAGTTAAAACTGCCGGATATCAATGCATTAAATACAAAAAAAGAAAAGTATAAACCTGTAGAACAGACACCAAATAGTATAAATGTAAATCCGAGTCCAGTCGTACGTACAAAAAACTTTGTTAGTATTATTACTAATGAAGAACGAGAAAAAGAAGAAGAAGAATTGAGAAAGACAGAGAGAATTAGAAAGATAAAAGAAGAAGAAGAAGAATTGAGAAAGACAGAGAGAATTAGAAAGATAAAAGAAGAAGAAGAAGAAGAATTGAGAAAGACAGAGAGAATTAGAAAGATAAAAGAAGAAGAAGAAGAAGAATTGAGAAAAGAAAAAGATCTATTGACATATAGAGATAAAATTAAAGAAATTCTACCTTCAATGAAGAAGGAATTGGAATTGCATGATAATACTTATATAAGGATGGATAATATGAGAAAAGTACTTGGAAAAGATTTTAATATATATGAAGATAAAACCATATATCTCAATATAAGGAATGAGATGGAGACTTATAATATTAGAGTTGATATTTATTATGAATATTTGAAATTCAGATACTTTTTTTGGGAAAAACAAGGATTCTCTTCAAAAAAAGGATACGAAGAGTATTTGGGGAGTAATAGAAATTGCGAAATTATCAGAAAAATTGCAAAGGATTGTATGGAAAAATATCCTGAAAGTCTTTTTAATATCAAAGAATTGATAAAGAATATATTTTCTGCGTGTATAATTGGGGATACAATTGTTGAAGAAGATGCATATGTGTTTCTTGAACAGTTGAAAATTGATGATGAAAAAAGAAGGTTAAACCTAACATTTGAAAATTTGAAAGATAATGAAGAAAAAAGAAGATTAAAGTTGTTAGAAGAAATGAAGAATGTTAATATTAGATCAAAGTTGACTGAATGGTATAAGACATATTTCAGGTAAAACAATAGAGGAAAGGAGGTAATAAAATAGATGTGTGAAGAATGCAAGCAGAAAGAATACAAAATAAGAGTGTTGAAGACGGAATTGGAAATATGTTATGAAGAAATAAAAGAACTTCGTAGAATATGTCAAGAAAATGGTATATCCATTTCAATAGATGAAATTGATTGGGAAGACAGAAAGGTTGTAGAAAGAATTTATATATTTCCTAAAAGAGAAATAGAAAGGGTAAAAAGTATTTCTGTATATAGAAACGACAATTGTCATTGTTATGATAAATATAGAAGAACAGATGAAGACGAACTTGAGAGAGCTAATGAAATATTTAAAAAGTTGACTAATAACACAAAGTAGAAAAAACAATATATATAGAAACAATGAATAGATTATGAAAAATTTTGAATATAATAGAGTATGTCGATGACTAGGACGAAGAGAATTTATAACAGAAGATTGAAGAAAGCACAAAGACGTGATTTAAGTCTTCCGAATTGTATTAATGGAGTATGGGTATATAAATGTGGAATCCCACTTACTTGGCGTAGTTATATTTGTATGGGGATGTGTAAGATGTGTCGAGATCCTAATAAGGAGACAAAATTAATTCGAAAGAGGAGGAAAGAGCAGTTAAGATTTGATTTGAAAAGCGAACTTAAGAAGCCAATTTGTCATGGATATGCGTGTCTATGTTGTGATGAATCAATTTATAGATTTTGTAATGACTGAGAATAATAAAATAAATGGGAATTACAAATATGGATGATATTAACGAAATAATGGAAAGAATGGAAAATGCAAATGTGACTATTCTTTTTTTGGAATTGTCAAAAAATTTGAGATGTGCAGAAGATTTGTTAGATAGTTGTAATTCTAGTTGTTCTAGTTGTTCTAGTTCTGACGATAAAGGTAATGTTCATGCTGCGAAAAGGTTTGCAGAACAGTCAATGGAAATATTGGAGGAGCATGATAAAATAAAGGAGTTTGATTGCTGGTCTAATCATAGAAAACAATTGAAAGAATGGGCAAAAGATATTTTATTGAAGGTAGAGGAAAGGAAAAAGCAGAACAAATTTAAAGATAAATTTGATAATTTATCAAGAAAGTGGAAAGAAGAAACCTTAATCACATCGTCTGTAAGTGAAATAATATCGAACAAGTCATATTTAGAGATTATAGACATGGGTAGAGAAGTGTTACCGTTAATATTTCAGGATTTAAAATCTGATCCTGCATTCTGGTTTTTTGCTCTTGAAAAACTTACTGGATTCAATCCTATTGAATCATCTCATAGAGGAATTATTAAGCTTATGAAAGAAGATTGGTTAAAATGGGGAAAGGAAAATGGATATGTATGAAATAGATATGGATATATATAGACATTTCAGAGCAATGGAAAAGATAAAGATAGTAGATATGAGATTTCCATATTATGTGGAACATATTCCTGAAGTAGAAATTAGTGATGAAGAACGAGAAGATATCCATAGAATATTAAGAGAAATGGGAGTGGAAGAAGAAAACGTTCTTGAGGAACTGAGGATACCAGAAATTGGTTGAAATGGAGAAAGGAAAATGGTTATATATAAGGAGGTATAAAAATGGTAATTAAACTTACTAGTTATGGTGCGTGTGGCGAAGTGACGGGCAGTTTACATATGTTGAGTTTTGACGAAGGAGAAGAATCTTTAAAAATTCTCTTGGATGCAGGAGCATTTCAAGGTCTTGATAGTGAAGAATTGAACGGTTATCTTCCCCATTCTATTAATCCTCAAGATATACGATATATTTTTTTAAGTCATAGCCATTTTGATCATTGTGGGCGTCTGCCCATGTTAGTAAAGCGGGGTTTTACAGGTAAGATTATCAGTACGCCTGTAACGAGAGATTTAGCATTTATCATATTGGATGATATGTTAAAAATCCAAAAAGGAAAACAGCAAGAAAAAGAAAATGGGAATGGAATTGAAAAGACAAATGACGGGAAAGATAGTAGTGTTGATGATTCAGAAAAAGATCTAGGATTACTGTTTAGTGAAAAGGATGTTGAAAGAACAAAACAATTATTTACTCCGATTCCAATGGAATTTGGTGATTGGGAAAGTGATGATGGTAAGTTGAAGGTTGAATTTGTAAATAGTGAACATATAATTGGTGGGGTATCAATTAAGATAACAAAGCCGATTAGTTTACTTTACACAGGAGACCTAGGAGGAGGGAGATCTTCATTACATGAGATACCTTCTCCAGTGGGGAAGGGGAATGAGATTGTTGATTATTTGATAATTGAAAGTACTTATGGTAATAGAGAAATCGAAAAGAGCGATGCTCTTTCTTTGCAAAATGCAATTGAATATGTAAAAGAAAGTGGAGGTAGGTTGCTTATACCTGTATTGGCTGTTGACAGAGCTGAAGAGTTGTTGCATTTAATCAAAGATTTAGGTGTAAAGGAGAAAGTATATTTTGATACGCCTCTTGGTTTGGAAGTATTGGAAATTTATACACGAAATAGATACGATCTTCCTAAAATAGCTAAAAAGTTGGAACAGTATGGAGAATATCAGGGTAGTATACATTATCTTGCTCATGGGTTGAGTAAGACTCTTCAGCAGGGGAAGGGTGAAGTTGACTTTAAAGAGATATTTAAACCAGCTGGATTCGAGAAGGTTATATCTAACAAGAAGAGTATGGAAATAGCTGGTGCTAAATTCCCATGTATAATCATCGCGTCAAGTGGAATGCTTGAGGGGGGAAGGATTATGAGATATCTTCCTGGTATACTTGAAGATAATAGGAATATTGTCCTGTTCACATCATATCAGGGAGAAGGTACATTGGGAAGGCAATTGATAGATGGAGAAAAAGAAGTTCATGTAAATTACAAGATTAAAAATACAGAAGGTGAAATAGAAGATGTATCAAAGAAAGTCTTTGTAAATGCTTCTATCAGGAGGATTGAAGGACTTAGTGCTCATGCAGATAAAAATGATTTATTGGAATATATCAATAAATTTCGCATATTACCAAAGAAGATTTTCGTAGTACATGGGGAAACTGATGCGTCTGAGTCGTTAAAAAGTGAGATTGAAAGAAAGTTTAGGGTTGAGACAATAGTTAGTCAGTTCAATGTTAGTTATGAACTTAGTGAGTCTGCTACAAATGAAAATGTAATTACTAAGGATATTACGAATATTGATGTATTGAGAGAAAGTAAAATAGTAAAGTTTGAAAATAGGGCAGGAAAAATTTTTGCCCCATACTGGGGGTTTATTGTTGATAATGGGAATAGTTATAAACTTGTATCCCAAGATGAGATGCAAAAGAATTTGTTAGATGCATTGTGTCTAGAAAAAGATAAGTTATTACCAGTAGAAGAAAGAAGTGATATTGGAGAAGAATTTGAAGGACCTGATAATATAATTGAGTCTAAAAAATATGTTGATGTCTTGATTAAGGCTTTTGATGATAAGATCATTTCAAAGGGGTTGATTAAACAACTGAAAGATGGAATAGAAAAAGGCAAAAGTGAATATTTGTACATTATTGATAACAAATTAAGTCATGATGTTCTTATAGCCCGTCAAGTAGATCTTGATAAAATAGATGTAAAAATTGACAGGGAGAAAACAAATGATATGATAGCAACATGTTTAAGAAGAGGTGCGAAGTTGAACATAAGATTTTTGAAGGAAAGTATTGATAAAATAAATGAGAAACTGAGAGATCGATAAAAGACAATAAAAGATATTAATAGAATATTGATTTGAATTGATGCTTATGAAATAAGGCAATAACATCTCCAATAGGACTTGGTAAAGTCTATATATTACCGATAAAAAGAGGTAACAAAAAATTTTGTGTAAGAGTGTTAAGTGTAAATTCCAATGAAAAAGAGGTAACAATATATTTACATAATGAACGGCATGCCAATCTAGGTGAATATAAATGCCTATGAAAATAGGCAACGATTATATATTAGATATATTAGGACAGGTAGCTATATGTGACTTAATGAAATAGGTAAACAAAATTATTCCGATGAAAATAAGGTAATATTGTTATAAAATCATTTAGAGTTAATTGAGGAATAACGTACCGACGAAATGAGGTAACAAATCCAAATTATTTACCGCTTTTATCATTAGGCATCATTACCTAGTATATTCTAAATAAAAATCAGGCAACAATAGTACATAAGGATGAAATATTTAATACACACAACGATCAATAATAATTGAGAGTTATAACATAAAGGAGAATAAATAACATGAGTAATATAATACAAGGTGCGGTAACACCAAATGAGGACATAATAATTATGCACCTCAAGGTTACCGCAGTGTCTCCAATTTATACTGGAGAGAACAAGGTAAAAGAAGTAAAAGAAAGAAAGACGAAAAATAGAATTCCGACAAGAAAAAGTGGAGACGGTTTTGCTACAATTAACTTGAGCGGAATATTGAGAGCATTTTCTGAGAAAATGTTAAAGAGTTCAGGTGCTTGCGATGTAGCTCGGGACGCAAAAGGATGCGGACGCCCAGATTGCATAACTTGTGATATGTATGGATATTTGGGCAAGAAGGGAAGAGTATGTGTTGATGAGTTGAAAACTGTTAGACCGTTTAATGAAGTTGTGGATATATCTACGCACCCGAGGATTGATAGAGATACTGGTGTGGTCACTAAAGACCAGGGTCCAACTATAGAATTGGAAGAAATCCAAGAGGGAGCGGAGCTCGTAGGTAATATTGTCATTCGTAATCCAAAAGAAAGAGATATCGAAGTTATTACCGGTGCCCTAAAAGCAATAGAAACTCATGGTCTAGGAGGATGGACAAGGCGAGGAAGAGGTAGAACAAAGATAGATGTAACCCTTGAAAAAATAAAGTGGTCAACATATAAAGACATAGGAAAAGAGGAGGCTCGAAAATTATTAAATCCGGATAAAGAAAAGGATAAAGAAAAAGATAAGGATAAAGATAAGAAATCTACGCAGGCTGTGACAAAATGATTGCATTAAAGGTAACCGGAGAGCTGGAAAACAGCTCTTCCGTACTTTTGAATAATGAACCATATCCTATGGGTCAGGTGATTAGAGGTGCATTTGGATATATATTTCTTCAAATGGGATTGGATATAGCAAAATCATATTGGAATGGTCATCCGATATTATACTTTCGTGACTGTTTCGTGAAACATGGAGATAAATGTGGAGGATCTATTATTCCTATTGGAAGTAAAGCCTATGTGTGTAATAAATGTGGGCAGTTGATAGCAGAGCCAACTGTTAAAGATAGTGTCATTGGAGTTCATTTAGGAGAACATAGAGTTCAGTCATTCTATAATGACGGTATCACGGAAAAGAAGACTTTCAAATTTGAGATTATATTAAACCTCAAGAAAATTCCAGGCGATAAAGAAGGAGATGAAGTACAAAGGTTATCTGACTTTCTTTCTGCGTTGGAATATGCGAAAGACAATGATCTTAATATTGGAAAGAGAGGCGACAAGGGTTTTGGGAAGATAACATTAAAGAATGTTGAGAAAAAAGAAATAAATAAAAGGGATATAGATAGAAGAAGCGATTATTTGGCAGGAAAGGTGAGAGAAAATAATGGAAAAATGACATTACATTTTCTTTCAGATATAGTTTCTGAAACTGTAATAATGCCAGAAGATATTCTTAGAGACTGCAAAAATGCAGCTAAATATTTTGGAATAGGTAAATGGGCAGAAGATCCAGATGAAGTTACGTCTGTAACAAAGTATGAACAGCCAAAAATGACAATAATGAAAGGAAGAAATGATCCAAGAAGTGTTGTACAATTCTTAGATCTTAAAATAGATCCTCTTACAAATGAAGGAGTACCATTGAATACAAAATTAAATGTAATATCCAGAGGTACAAAACTTGATTGTCTGCTAAATAATGGAGAAAACTTGGACGATATCTATGGAAATGATAGATACAAAAAATGGTTTGATACGTTAGCATCTGCAGAGATGTTGAGAGGATTTGGTCATAGAACTTCGTTTGGAAAAGGTCAATTTAGAGTATTGTGATTTGATTATTTTGAAGAAATGAGATAACAATATATAAAAAGTTGTAATTGGCTAATAAATTTTTGCAGACATTATTCTGATAATATTGAATGCATAATAAATTGTAGTTGACTATTTAAATTATTCCGATGAAAATAAGGAAATGATATATCTTCTGGAGATTTATCAACATTTCAATATTTCCAATGAAAAATGAGGAAATAACAATACTGATACAGCATTTGCTTGTGGTGCTTGAGTAATAATTCCATTTTGAAATCTGGAAATGAGGAGATAATTTTGCATAGTGTTGATTATTTAGTTAGTAAGTCCAATGAAAAATGAGGAGACGATCGTATTTCAGTAGTCGGTAAATTGCTTTCTATACTATTGAATAACTTGTTGTGTTTTATCAATCTATGAAATTGAGAATATGATTTGACATATACAGCTAGATGATCAGGATTGTTTGGATCAGGTTTCTTATGAAAATTTGAGGAAACTATATATTTATATATGTTTTGCAACTGATATTCATATCTTTTGTTCGTAATTGGCGGTAGCAATGGCACTATGAAACTGAGGTAATAATTCGATATAAATTTTAGCTCCATCAGGTTATGTGAAAAAGAATGATTCTAATGAAATTAATTTGAGGAAACAAATTTTTTAATCACTTTTGCGAATTACTATCGCTAGTGATATAGCTTGAAAAGGTAAAAGGTTTTAATGAAAATGAGAAAATAATTTTACTAAGATATCTTGTTATTGGTAGATAATATCTATGAAAATGAGAAAATTAGTCTGAATAATAAAGAACTAGAAGCGGTTCTGTTATATTTTTCGATGAAATTGAGAAAATGGTATATGTTGTTATTTCACAAATAGAATATGAAGAAGGAGATAAAGATGAGTAATGGCTATATTTGTGGATCAAAAACTGAAATATTAGAAATGATAAGAAATCGCAATCTATATGGATGGGATTGTGAGTGTGTGTTGATTTTGAACGATAAATGTATAAAAGAATGGAAGAAGGTTGATTTTGATATAGATAAAGATATCTTAGAAAGAAAAAGAAAGAGAATGGGTGCTATAGACAAAGTAATTGAAGAATTGTTGAATGAAAAGGAGAGATAATGACAAATAATTTGATAATATTAAAGGATTTGGATAAAAAGAAGGATTATGCAGGAATAAGATATGACATAGTCATTGACGACAATGATAGTGACAATAGTAATACAATAACTCTGAAAAATGTTGATATAGTGGTTCATAAAGTTGCAGATTGTATCGACCTTTTCTGTTTCAGGAAAGATCAAACAAAAGATGCTTTGAAAAAATTAGAAAAATATAAATCGAAAGAGGTTTCATCGGCCGTTTTTCGTTGGCTGACCAGTTTCGAATATAAGATTCCTGATATTCCTGTAAGAATAATAATGATTTTTGATAAAGAATAAGATCATGGCCAATGATGCAAAGTGCTGAGGCTTTAAGGGAGAAGACCAAGAAAACTTTCAAGAATATTGTCTTATATGGTCTTTTCCTTCTAATTTATGGAGAATTAAAATGACAAACGAATTACAAACTAAGGTAAAAACGTCTGAAATTAGAATACTTGATGACAAGATAGATGAGGTCGCAAAGAGGATTTCAGAAAAGACAAATATACCAGAAGATAAGGCAAATGCTATATTACAGTTCGGAGTTGCAGATGCAATTTTGTTAAATAGATTTAGGTCGATATTCAAAGATAAAGATAAAGATAAAGATAAAGATAAAGATAAAGATAAAAATTGAAGGAGAAATAATTATGGTATTAGATACAATAACTGAAATTGAATTCCTTAAAAATATGACTGGACAAGACAAAATGCTTGATCATAGTATTGAAGAGTGTGGTCAATGTTATTATAATAAACTGTGTGCTAATGTCGCTAGAGATATGATGGTTCTTATAGAGAAGGGAGAAAAAGATGCAGATAAAGATATAATAAAAAGGTGGTCAGCTGAGTTACACAAAAGATGGGAAGAAGGAAAATTTTTCAAATTGTATGAAGAAGAGCGTAAAGCGAAAAGAGATCCAAAAAAGGCCTTTGAAGAGAAAGGATGGATATTATAAATTGTGTTGGAGAAAAATGGTTGAAAAGAAGAAGGAGATGTAAAATATGAATAATGAAGATGCTGAGAAAATAATAAATATACTGGTTGGAAAGAATGAAAGAGAATCTGTTATAAATGGGATTTTGTTTGGGATAGGTTTTGCAAATAATGACAGATCTCCAAATTGGGAGTTGATAAACAGGTTAGTAGAAGAGGATAGAGATATAACATGGTGGATAGAAATAGAAAAACAATTTTTTGATATGAACAAGAAATTAATGGAAGAGAACATAGAACTTTGGGAGTCGTTGAGAAGGAGAAGTAGAATATGAGTATATTTGGAGATAAGAAAAACAAAAATAGTAAAGTTAAGGACAGTAAATATTTTGCAAATTTATTGACAAAAGTCTCTGGAGAGATAATAAAAGGGAGACTATATACCAGGTTTGGTGTAGGTTTCGTCAAGCTTACAGCAGAATATGATACAAGAAGCACATATAAAGTGGAAGAAAGGAGAAAAATAAAATGGTAGAAGAAATATTGTTTCTAAAGGAAGAGGTTTCTTATCTTAAGAAAGATTTGGAATACACTAAAGACGATTTAAAACGTCTTACAGATGAGATTAAGTTAAATAGAGCTAAAATCGAAGAATTAAATAATGGAACGGAAAAAACGATAACAAAAATACACGTTTTTCGATTTGGAACAATTATGGGTTTTATGTCGGCTTTGTTGGGTATTGTAGAATGTATATTTATATTGCCTTTAATTGGAATTATTGTAATGATGCCAGGAATTCCTCCTGAGTTGAAGTCTATATTGGGAGGAGGATTTGTATTAATTTTATTAATAGTTGTTATATTGTCCTTTGTAATGGGATTTATATTTGGTATGATAGAGGCTGCAATATATAATCTTATTGCATCAAGTGTAGGCGGTGTTAAACTAACATTGGTTGGAGAGACAGATTAATATACATATGTATATAAGAAGAAATAGGTGAATATGATTACAATAGTTGGAGAACGTTGGATTTGTCCACGGTGCGGTAAATTTTTTCTATATCAATGAGGGGGCTGGGGTGATTATTAAACCCTTATGTCCCTTTTGTTGGAATCATAGTATTGGAAAATTTATCCAAATGGTGAGGATAACATTGTGAGAATATGAAATATATATAAGGAGAATAATAATGAAAAATAAAGTAGAAAGAACAGTGAATATTCCTGAACATACTATAGAGTATTTATATGGTAGATTGGTAGATATAGATGCATGGTTTGAAAATCCAGGATTCTTTACTAAGGAATTTATTAGAAAGCGTGTACAAGAAAGTTTGGATATAATGAATAAATACCACGACGATCTATATGGAGATAATGATATGACGGCAAAAAGCTTTTTCACTGTATGAGATAATATATGAATTTGAATTCCGATGAAACGGTTCCGATGAAAAATGATTTGCCGCCTAAAGTTTTTCTAATAAATTTCACTTGCCCTAGAAAATGAGGGTATGATGTTTGTTTTCTCGATGTTTTCTGACATTTAAATTATCCAATAAAATGAGGATATAATTCATTATTTGAGAGTTTAACGCCTGTTGAATAGGTTTTTCAGCTCAAGAAAATGAGGGTACAATCTTGTCTTTTTGTTAGTGATGACATCGAAAAATCCTATGAAAATAAGGAAACGAATATACATAAAGTTTTGGACTTAAAATTGGATGTTATGCAAGTTCGAGTTGTCCTATAAAATGAGGGTATGACAATCTATGAAAAAAGAAAAATCCTATGAAAAAATGAGGATATGACAACAATCTAAGCTCTGCAGCTTGCATTGCCCAAAAAATCCTATGAAAATGAGAGAATTATAGAATATATTTAAAAGCATTTGTATTTGCCATGATGAAATGAGGATACAATATAATGTTCCATCTTCGGAAGGCCTGGTGTATATATGAAAATAGGAAAAATCCTATGAAAATGAGGATACAATGTTTGTTTTCTAACAGAACCTGCAAAGTGCACACAATTAACTATACTGCTCGATGAAATTGAGAGAATTATAGAATATTTGTACATATTTAAAAGCGTGTTTGTGTTTGATCATATTGAAACAAGAATATGTAACGAATATCCTTCCTGTTTATTGCAAATAGCAAAGATGGAAAAATGGTACTTCGATAAAATGAGAAGACAATTTAATTTCCGAAATTGTTATTATTCATATGAAATATAAGATGTGATAATATGTCAATTCCAATTCAATCGACAGAAGATGTAATGACGAGGAGACATAGAACCGAAACTTGGGATATGTTTAAAAAGATTAAAGACATATTGTCAAAACATAAAAGATTAAGTGTGAGACAGATATTTTATCAATGTGCGACTAAGAACTATGTCTCATTAGATATTAATGGTTATGAAAGAATTGGTAGATTGTGTTCCCAAGGAAGATTAGAAGGCATATTACCTTGGGATAAGATAGTAGATAGATCAAGATTCCCAACACAATTAAATATGTGGGATTCTGTTGGAGATTTCTATTCCATATTACCGTCTCTATACAGGAGAAATATTTGGTTAAACCAACCAAATTATTTTGAAGTATGGATGGAAAAAAGTGCATTATACGATATATTCTATGATCAAATTTTTGATCATGGAATATTGTTAATGACAGTGAGAGGATATTCTTCGTTGAGTATAATTTATGAAAGGTCATTAATATTTAAGAAATATATTGCAGAAGGAAGGAAATGTAAAATCCTGTATTTTGGTGATCATGATCCTAATGGAATTCAAATAGATAAAAGCATAAGATCAACATTTAGAAAATTAAATGTCGATGTTGATATAGAGAGAATTGCATTGACATATGATGATATATTTGAATATAATCTTCCTACCAATATAGAAAAGGAGGAAGACACAAATCTGGATAATTATAAATTGGCTGGATATGTATTACAGGCAGAGTTAGATGCTTTACCTGTTGAAATTTTAGAAAAGAGAATAATAAATTCCGTGACCGATAATCTAGATATGGATAAATATAAAGAATATAAAGAATTAGAAAAGAGAGACCTGCAAATGGTAAGCCAAGATTTAGGCGGTATCATTAATAAACAATCTGAATGATATCACTTTATGATATCACATTAGGAGATAATAAGATGAAAATAATAGAGATGATTAAGGAGATAGTATGGAATACGAAGATGTAACGAAGATTAGGAGAAATAATTGTAATCTAGAAGAGATTGACTGTAAGACTTTTGCCTGTCCAAGTTTGAACTTAATAGACGAAAAAGGAAAAGAGCTCAGACTAAAAGATGTGACAATTAAGAAAGCTAAAGATATGGCTATTGAGTATCTCAAAAAGACATATCATGTGCCCGTTATTCGTCTTTCACATATTTGTTATCATTTGTGTATATTGCGTCAATACTTGATGGTAATATGATAAAGAAGAAAAGAATTGAAGATGTTTTTGATACAAACGGTGCTACTCTGCGTAAGTGGAATAAAGATATTATAGATATATTGTGTCTAAAGATATCTGATACTGGTAGATGTATTGTTTCTGATGAACCTGTACCAAAGGTGTCAGTAGAGTTTGTATGTCTAGAATTTAGTAAAATTGATGAATATAGAAAAACAGTTGTATTAAGAGAAGAGACAATTACAAAAGCAAAAGAATTGGGTCTTAGATATTTTAGAGCAACGTGTGAGATGTATCCATATAATAGTGGAGTACAATATTGATCTGTTTAAATTAGTCATTAAAAAGAGACAAGACATATATGAAAAAACAGGTCATTTGGTATCAATAAAGGAAATGATCGAAGAAACAATTAAAAGAGATATTTGTCAATTTGTACAATGAAGCGCACAGAGTTACTTCTGAATAGAATCAGAGTATACGAAATGCTTCTTTTGGTATCGTATACTTTTCTGTGTGCTTCTATGTGTATCGTAGTATGATCGTTTTAGAAAAGTTTATGTATTATAGCGTCGTTTATATCATTAATTATTAACTACAGGTGTCTTATGATAATTGATCTTGTTAAGGCAGAGGATGTAATCAAAAGTCGTAAAGAAAGGTTAGAAGAAAGGAAAATGTCAAGAATACAGAGAATAGAAGATGGGAAAAACTTGGATTTAATAATAGAAAGAAAAAAAGAGCAAAAAAGAAGAATAGAAGAAAAAAATAAGAATATACAAAAAAGGAGAATAGAAGAAAGAAATAGAATAGAAGAAAGAAAAAATACTAGAAAACTAATAATAAAAGAAATAGAAGATATTAGAAGACTACTTGGAATGGATATTGTACCTAGTATATATAGGTTGTCTATTAACAACCTCAAAATTATGTTGGAAAGATTAAAAGAAAAAAAGGGTGTGTTAGAACCATTTTCAATTGGAGAAAATGGGTTTGAAAAGTTGGAATTGATTGATTTTAAAGATATGAAAAAAGGGTTTAGTAAAAGTTATATTGAATACAAGAATATTATTCGTTCTTATGAAAAGGTTCAATATTGGGAAAACCCTAATTGTCCTCTATTTATAGATGTCATAAAAAGACAGGTTGAATCAGTTTTTGATAAGATCACAGAGATCAATGGGAATAGAGACAGATATTTTGATTTTATATTAGACATGGAAGGTAAAAGATTTAAGGTTAAACATTTAACTAGTGGCAGACAAATACGGCATGGTAAAAAGGGGGATATTTATTTCTGGGAATATGAAATAGGTAATAATAAGGATGCAGACGCTTTTTTATTATCTGCGTTTGATGATAGAGAATCATTGGGTTTCCAACATTTATGGTTTGTAAAATCAAGAATCGTATTTGTATCAACGTCTAGTAAAGTTAGAAATGGTAAGAAAGTAGTAATAATGAGTAAGAAAAAGTTTTGGAATAGAAATTCTCTTTCGATAACCGATTCCAAAGAAAAGATATCTGACATGGAGGGGTTCGAATTAAAGAAAGAACTTCAAAAATTAAAAAGTATGAAATATGATGATTTGAGAAATGAACATAAAAGCGCTGTCCGTCTCCTGTTGTACGAAAAACAACAAGATATACTAGATGCCACTAACATTAAAAAAAGCATTGGATATTTGGCAGAAAGTTCAATAGAACTAGGATTGGAGAAGTTAGGAAAGATATTTGAATTAAAATCTGATGGTGAAGATAATAGTGGGAATAGTGCAAATAATGTTGTACAAAAAATGTTAAAAAAGAGATTGCGAGAAGAGAAAGGAAAAGAGAAGGGATTATTACAAGAGGAATACGAAAACGATATTTATAATTTGATAATAGAGAGACAAAAAGAATTATCAGATATAATGGGAGAAAATAGAAGTATAAAAGAAGTTATGGAAGAGGCAATTGAGAGTGGTATTAAAGATGTATGTCCATAGGGGTGTTTATAATATGCGTCGAAACTATTCTGTTGCACATCATGCATATCGCATTTATGTCAACGCTTTAAAATTAGTTTTCCAGTATTTATAGATAGAGGAGGTTATAGATTTATGACAAAAAAGAAAAAATATGAATTAAAGGAAGTAAAGAAAATAGCGAAAAAAGATATTTTGATACCTGACTTTATTATGAGACAGTTGGAAGATGAAAAAGATAGTGATATAAAAGGTTTGTCTGCATCAATTAGTAATGGAGGGATGATAAATGAAATTGATGTCAGAGAAAGTAAAGTAAAAGGAAAGTATGATCTGATTGCTGGAGCAAGAAGGCTCGTAGCCACAAAGGAGGATGATATATTAGCAAAGATTTTTGTAAATATGTCAGACATGAGAGGTAGACTCATGTGTCTGAATGAAAATTACCAAAGAAAAGATCCAGAATCTAATGCGACAGATGCCTACATTTATGAAACATGGAAAATAGGAAAACAGAGTGGGGAGTTTGAATATATACAGGATTTAGCAGATGAGATAGGAATAGATAGTATTCTTTTGGGAATGATAATATCTGCCGGAAAGCTCAAGGATGATGATCCAAGTCCTATTATACAATTTGCTACTACACACGATATTGATAACACAAAGGATTTATCAGATCATCCTGAGTTGAGAAAAGATTTATTAAAGAAAAAACAAGAAGATAAATTGACTTCAGAAGATATGGGCAAGATATCTGAAGAAATTAAAAGTGAATTGGATATAGGTACAGAGGAGGTTGTAGTAAAAAAGGTGTTAGACATAGTAGACAATACAAAAAAAGAAAAAACAGCAGGAATTATAGGCGAAAAAACTATTGGAATAGTATTAACTGGTGATGTTGGTGGTTTTGTAACGAACAAAGAATCAAACAAAGACCCAAGCAAGGAACCAATAAAATCGGAGGGAGATATAAATAAAGAAAATATATCTAAACCAATAGTAGGAATGAAAATAGATTATAAAACTCCGAAAATTTCTGATGAAAAATTTACAGATACGTTAAATACATATAAAGTGTCGCCTAGTGACATAAAGGAGAAGTTGGAAGAAGGAGAAATTAATGTTAGTGATGCAAGGTTATTAAATCAATTTGATACTCCACAAAGAAGAGATAAAGTTTTGAACGAACTTAAAACTGCCGAAGAGGTTCATAACTGGGATAATAAGAGAACTATAGACACCAGGTTAAAACAACAAGAGGACCTGAATAATAAAGGAGAAACTGATTTAAAAACTAGGCAGGATAGAGTTCTTGAAGAAGAATTAAAAAAAGAGAGTAGAAAAAACGAAATTCACGATAGAAGAAGTTTGGACAGATATCAAAGAATGTCGTCATATATTTTGGAAACCGTTAAAGATTTTCATCCGAGGCGTCTAAAAACAGATGATGTTAGAGCAAAAGCGTCAAAAATATTCAGAGGTAATTACGAATTATTTGAATCCATATTAATAGAACTTGGAAACATTAAAGAAGTTGTATATGATGATGTACAGAAAGAAAAGAGAATAGGTGTTAACGATGTTGGTATTAACAATGCCGGCAATATTGATAACATTGTTGATGTAGTCGATACAACTTTTGTCGAAACAGAAGAAGAATAAATAGATGTAATTACATATATAAGGAGATGCTAAATATGGTTAGTGAGGAAATTCGGTTAATTGGAAAAGAAGAAATGAATAATGCTGTAAGCATTCTGAAACCAGGTAGTACTATAAGTATAGGAAATGAAAAAAGGGGTTATACTATAACTATAGGCAGCGAGGGCATATTGCCTGAGAATTCTATAAAGTATCTTAAAAAAGTTGACCAATTTCATAATAAATTGGGTGATATAAAAATATCTAGTCTAAGAGAAAATGATACAAGAAATGAACAATTAAGGGTATCAAATGGTATCGACATTGAATTGAAAAATAATAAGAAAATGGATCTGGAGCCTATTAATGCTCTTGGAAAGGTAATATCAGGAGAGTATAATTCTCGTATAAAAACTAATAATAATGATAATGCTGAATTAAGAAATGTGATATTAGGTTGGAGAAATTCTTTTAACAAAGAACTGGATGAGAAGAATAGAATTAAACTAGAAAATGCTGCTATAAATAGAAAACTGAAAGACGCAGAAATTTCAGAAGTCGAAAAACAATCAGATATTATTGAAAAGCAAAAGGTCTCTAAAATAGAAGAGAGAAAAAATGCAGAAAGAGATGTTCTTGAAAAAGAAAGAGAATTGTCAAAAATATGCAAAAAAATTGATGAGGAAAAAGAGAAATCAGGAAACGGAGATAAAGAAAAAGAATTGGATAGTTTAGAACAACAAAAGATTTCTGTAATTAGCGATATAGAAGTAGCTAAAAATAATTTGGAAGATAAAAGGATTAATGCTAGATCCGTGGCTTTAACAGCATCTGGTGTGAAGGGAGAACTGCTAAAACTTAAAATGGAATCAACTGTTGTTGATTCGGAACCATTAGAAGAATTAGTAGAAGTAAAGGATGTAAATGTTGCAATATATACTGAATGGGAGGTAGAAAACATTAATATGGTTCCTGATGAGTTTATAGATATGGTAAGAGTCGTAATTGCAGACAAAATTAATAAAGCTTTTGAGAAGTATGGAGGATATTATGATATTCCTGGAATTAAAATAAATAGAAAACAGATTTTGAGAGCAAAACCTAAATTTCCTGATGAGTTTTAAAATGGGTTAAAAATATGGATAAATGCCCAAATTGTGAGGAGGATAACAAAGAGATATTGGCAATACTTAATAGAGGAATAAGGTATAGATGTAAGAATTGTTTTGAAATATTTATATGTTGGAATAAGGGGGTAGAATATAGTGGAAATGAAGAGTTTAACGATTGGTTTTCAAAAAATAAAGCAGAATTATATGATATAGCTGTTCAGCATACAATGAATATTGTCGGTTATATAAACGAAAAAGATTGGCCTTACAAAATTAAGATTCTAGCAATAAATATTGTCATAGAAAACATAAAATTGTTCTATTATGGGGATTTGGGTGTTAAAGATATGGAGGAAGAAATAAGTAATGAGATGCATTGTAATGAATATTTTAGACCAAAAAGAAGTTATAATCATACAAAAAATCCAAAGGTCCAAGATTTAGGATCAGATATAAATTATATTATGTGAAAATTGTTATACAGGAGATAATATTATGAAAGGAAAAAATATATGGTTACATGGCAGATGTCCAGTTGTACGGCAATATTTTGATGACAATCCAGATAAACTGATAGGAGTAGATACTTATACTCAGGATTTTGCTAAAGCACATATAAGTCAATGTGATTTATGTAGAAGATACAATCAAGACGAAGATTTGAAGAATGGTGCGATGGAAAGACTTATTAAAAGATTAGATAATTCTACTACAAGTTTTCGTCTAGAAGACCTTGAGGATTTTGAAGATAAAATAGTAGAGCTGATGGAAAAATGGGATTATCTTAAACAAGAAGGAGATGGACTTGGTATTCATGATACTACGAATTTTCTTCAAATGAATACTGTAAAAAAAGAAATGGAAGAATATGAATCGTGGTTAGGATATCTAATAGGATTAATACGATACAAGGAGAAAAATTTGAAAAAAGGTTGATAACAGCAACAATGGCAATAATGAATCAATTATGCTATTTTATAGCAACTAATGCCAGTTAACTATTTATTTATGTCATTACATATATAATGATTATAATAAAGTAAATAACAATATTAAAAGGAGAAGATAATGACATGGTAGATCCAACATTGGTAAGTCCAGACATTACTAAAGGTCTGATTGCGATTGGGGCGGCTATTGCTGTAGGGTTATCGGGATATGCGGCGGCAAATGCAGAATCATCAATAGGTGCCGCAACAGTTGGTGCAATGGCAGAGGATGAAAAATTCTTTGGTAAAGGATTGTTAATGACAGTTATTCCAGAAACCATTGCAATTTTTGGGCTTGTAGTTGCGTTGATTCTGATATTTGTATATTAATACTATGAACAAAGGATATATTATATTGAAGATGATGAAAATAATTGGTAAAAAAATAACTTTACTAATATATATATTGTAATTGGCATACGTGTGCCATGAAATATGATTATGAATCACAAATTGATTGTCAATTTATATCGTAGTATTTCTGTTATAGTAAATAATATATACATTGGATAATAAAAATAAAATATGATAGGAGGTGAAACTATATGAATATGCTATTGGATGGTACGGTTATAGTTGCTGCTGTATATTTAATTTCATTTGGTGCAATTGTGGCAAATGAAACCCTAGTTTATGTGAAAGATTATATAAAGAATATGACAGCTAGATTGTTATAGAAAAAGGGTTATGTGGATCAGATTTGTGATTTGCATAATCCTTTTTTTATGGTCTGATTTAGGGTTACAGATAGATTTATGAAGTGAAAAAATTGTGTACGTTTTAGAAGTTATACGATGTACTAGGTTATTTGTTCTATCAGATGTTGTCATACTATGTCGCAGCGTTTCTATTATAGAAACGTATATATATGTTAGCATCAATACTGTAATTATTATGTTACTAATTATAAATGCGATTAGGAGATTATAATGACTGCGGTACAGGTTAGTGAAGATATTCACTTGAAAATGCAAAAGAAGAAATTAGAAATATTAGAGAAATATGGAAGAAAATTTGATATAAAAGATATTGCAGATGCGGCTATTATATCTGGATTTAATAGGATAGAAGAAGAATTAGGATTAAAAGTGGGTGTACAAAATAAGATTGTTGACTATGAATAATAGATTATGAGAAAAAACGTTACTAAAATATATAGAAATTTATATGATAAGAAAGGCGATATAAAAATATGGAATTGAATTATTAATATGCAAATACCAACAGAAATAAATACTATAATATTTGATATTGAAAAAACATTGCCTACAATAGATGAAATAAAAAATGAAATGAATATTGAAATATTGTCGATAAAAAAGTTTATATTTCCGAAAGAACTTAGACGACATAGATATGATTTTTATCTATCAGGAGCATATATTATTGTAACAACGAACAAAGAAAAATATGTTGGGCAGACTTTATATTTCAAATCAAGAATAGATATACATTGTAGTAAACTAGAAATACTGGTCATTTTTCTTTATGAAACATCAAGAAATAGAGACGTTACAAGAAAATTAGAACAATATTTGGCTAATAGAGTTCATCCAGAAATAAATGGAAATAGAAAAAACTATCAAAATTTAAATTGTGATATTATTCTTTTAGAGAGGGCTAATGCATCAGGAAGGACACTTTTATATTCAAAAGAGAAAGAATTAGAAAAACCAGGAACAAAAAGAAGTGAAGACAAAAATGGTAATTAATTTAGATCCAGAATATGATAAAAAGCTGGAAATATTAAAAGCTAATAAGGAATTTTCAACAAAATCTGAAACTGCTGTAAGAGTGATAGAAGAATTTTTTGATAAAAATATAGAATTAGACCTCAAAAAATCAAAACAAAATAAGATTGTAGATTATGAATAACAATCTACTATAGAAAGAATTCACCTGATGATACGAGGGAATAATGAATCTAAATTTATATCGTTTCTTCTTTCTGTATTAGGAAGGTATATATAGCAATAACACATAGTAAGTTAGTAAGTAAGTAAGTAACTAAATAAATAAGTAACTTAGTAAGTAACTAACTATAAGGTGATACAATGAAAGGAATTAACGAAAAATTTGATGATGAAGAATTTGATTTCTTGAAAGAAAAGAAAGGAGATATGTCGTGGCGTGAGTTTATACTTAAAAGTGCAGGGTATATTAAGAAGAAGGGATTGGTTGACAAAGTGTTTGGAAGATGATAATATGCTAACAGAAGAAGACTTAATAAAACATGACAGAATAATAAAAATGTTAGAAGATAGTTCGAATAAAACAAAGACCGTAGAAGAATTAGCAATCATGGTATTAGAAATTTTTGATGTTAAGAGCGACAAGAATAAAACCAAAATACTAGAAGCGACAAAGGATTATGTAAAAAGAATGAAAAAACTTGATACAGATAGTGTCTAATTGATATAGGGATGCAAAAGAAAAACTAGAATAAAAGAAAAGAAAATTAATGGAATTTGAAAAGTTAAAGAAAGAAATTGA
>JAIQGC010000117.1 GCA_020072805.1 Terriglobia bacterium | reverse complement strand
GATGAGATTCTGTGGCACGCTTCGCGTCAAGCTTTTTCTGGCTTCAAGTTTTTTTCTGCACCCAAGCAGAGTCCACGCCCGGCCCAGCGCCATGCTTCGCGAACGCAAACCGTTAGGCACTAGCAATTTAGGAAATTTATGAGCAACAATTGGGAAATCATTATCTGTCTTGCTTTAACCTTAGGATTCTCTATTGGAGCAGTCTTATATGTTTTATACAAAAAGTACATCACTCAGGTTGAAACTAGTAAAGAAATTGATAAATTTAATGAAGAAGAGTGGCATGACGTAGATATCGAGCACTACGGGAGAAAGGTCGACTATACTGAAAAAGAATTTATTTTCAAAGCTACGGAAAACGGTAAAATCATAGGGACAATAAGTGGAAAACATAAAGCAGGGGTATTGTACATAGATTATTTAATTGTAGCTAAAAGCAAACGCAAAAAAGGTATAGGAAAAATGTTGATGAATGCAGCTGAAGAATTTGGAAAAACATTTAATGCTCACAAAATTCATTTAATGACAGGTAAGGATTGGCAAGCTGCTAAATTTTATGAAGACCTCGGATATAAAAAGGTGGCCGAAATCCCTATGCATCATTTTAAAAAAGATTTTGTAATCTACGAAAAGTTCCTATAGAAAGTTCTCGCATAGTCAGTCAGTGCTCAGCACTTCGATTTTCTTTAAAACTCCGAAGGAAACAATGCTATACTTTTGATATGGGGTTACAGGATGACAAAAATCTTCAAAGAGAATTCCACAAGGAAGGTTTAAGATATACCACCGATGTTATTCCCGGTTTCATGCGGCAGAAAAACAAAAAGGATTTCACTTATTATGACGTGGATGGAAAAAGAATTACAGACAAAAAAGTTATTGGGAGAATTAAGAATCTGGCAATTCCTCCTGCATGGAGAGATGTTTGGATCTGCACTAAGGAAAATGGACACCTTCAAGCTGTGGGTATTGATGATCGCGGCCGCAAACAATACATCTATCACTCTGAGTGGATAAAGATAAGCCAGGAAAATAAATTCGGACAACTTGCAGATTTCGGCATCTCTCTCCCCATAATTGGGACAAAAAGGGTTTGACAAGAGAAAAATTCTAGCAACGGTCGTATGGCTTTTGGAGCGGACATTTATACGGGTGGGAAATGAGGAATATGCAAAAACAAACAATTCTTTTGGACTTACCACTTTTCGAAACAAGCATGCAACAGTATGGGGAGACGATATAACTTTTAAGTTTCGCGGTAAAAGCGGAGTTGAAAATGTTGTTGAAGTCAACAACCATGCGGTAGCTAATGTAATCAAGCACTGCGTAGAGCTTCCCGGGTATGAATTGTTTCAATTTATTGATGATGAAGGAAACCGTCATGTTATTGATTCGGCAGACGTAAACGAATTTCTGCGGGACGTTACAAAAAATGAATTTTCGGCAAAAGATTTTAGAACATGGGGCGCGACAAATTTGTCAGCCAAAAATTTGTATAGACTTGGTCAGGCAAAAGACGAAAAAACAATTAAAACCATTCGCGAACAAACGGTAAAGGAGGTGTCTGTCCATCTTAACAATACTGCCATTGTAGGCCGCAGCTACTATATTCATCCGGCAGTTATTACTTCCTACATCAAGCAAGTGTTGGTTCCTCACTTTGAAAATTTTGAGAAATCAAAAAAAACGGTTGAAGGACTTTCATGGAACGAATTTGCTCTTATTAAGCTCCTGCAGAAGTATGGTTAAAATATTAAGATAGGTTGCTAAATCAACCCAAACTGGATTTTTAGCCTCAGTTTTGTTATACTCCGCGGATGGTTCATGAAAAGGTCATTTTTATAATTCCTGGGTTTAGGCAACGTCCTACGAATAAAGCATATAAATAAATTGCAAAAAAAATAAAAAATGAAGGATATTATCCTATTCTTGCGGCAATTCCCTGGAGTAAAAGCACTATCTCGCAAAATACAGAACATTTTTTAAAAATTTATAAAAGGATTGGAGCAAATAAAAAATATATATTGGGATTTTCGTATGGAGCAATGATTGCGTTTATTGCCTCTACAAAAGTAAGCACTTCGGGACTTATTCTTTGTTCTTTGTCTCCGTACTTTAAAGAGGATTTGCCAAAAATAAATAAAAACCTTTCTTTTCTTATGACAAAAAGATATGAAGATTTTTCTAAGCTTCATTGCGGACAGCTTTCAAAAAAATAAAGGCCAAGCAAATCCTAATGCTTTATGGAGCGGAAGAAGCAAAATCTTTAATTAAACGCGTAACAGATGCATTTAATCAAATCCCATCTGGTAAAAAACATTTAATTAAAATTTCAAAAACGGCACACAAAATAGGAGACGAAAGATATTTGAATACAATTCATCAAGCCACAAGAGAACTTTTATAGATTGTTTTGGAAACATTCGGGATTGACATAGCAATCAAAACCATCTATTACTTTATTAGTGAAGAATTACGTTTCTATAAACAGGAAATGGTGGAATAAAGCTACTTCTGTTCACGCCGCTTCCAAATTCTATAATATTGCCGGTTTCAAAAAAGGAAAAACAACTTTGCAGTCCATAGAGATTAAAGAATTAGGAAATGTCCGGGGAAAAACTTTACTTCATCTATTGTGCCATTTTGGCATGGATACACTATCTTGGGCAAGAAAAGGGGCAATAACTACAGGGGTTGATCTTTCCGATAGTTCAATAAAACTTGCCAAGGAGTTAAGCCGGGAAACCAAAATTCCCTCAACGTTTATTCGCTCCGATATATATAAGTTGCCAAAAATTTTGGATAAGAAATTTGATATTATCTTTGCTTCCTATGGTGTGCTTCTATGGTTGTCAGACATTGATAAGTTCGCAAGGATTGTAAGTAATTTTCTTGTTACTGGCGGAACATTCTATATTGTTGAAGTTCACCCTTTTACAAATATTTTAAGCTACGACTTTAAATTCGAATACAAATACTTTAAAAAGGGGCCATATGTGGAGGATTCGGGCACGTACATAGATTGGGATAAAGCAAAAGGAAGAACATATGAATGGAGTTACACCATGAGCGATTTGATAAATGCGCTTTTAAATGAAGGACTAAAGATAGAATATGTACATGAATTTCCTTTTACGATGTATGATCAGTTTCCCGGATTTATGGAGAAAAATAAAAAAGGGCAGTA
>JAIQGC010000091.1 GCA_020072805.1 Terriglobia bacterium | reverse complement strand
TCAACCGGCCTTTCCCGGTTCCGCGGCGCTATACCCGCATTCCTCTGGAATCGCCTCTTTCCGCCCAAATCGCAGGCGCGCAGGCCCATACCGGCCGGCTGCGCACGATCAGCCTGGGCGGCGCCTGCCTGCAATCCAGCCGCAAGCTGGCCGTGGGGGATTCCATCAAGCTGGAAGTTCGCTCCGGCCTGCGCAAGATTCATTTCACGGCGGTGGTGCGCAATTCCGGGCCGGACGGCAACGGCATCGAAATCGTGCACATGAAGGAAGACGACCACGAAAAGCTGCGCCGTCTGGTACAAAAACACCTCCGCGACTAGTTTTTACCTTCTTCATTTACTTCCCCTGACGATCATTCCGGCCGATTTCCCGCGGGAAATCTCTGCTACACTTTTCGGGCCAGCCCGGGAAAGTCCGGTAAGAAGCGGCAGTAAGAAATCGCGGGGAGAGGGCGGAATGAGCCTGCAAGTCTGGGTGACCGTGGTAGGGAGTTGTGCCGGGTTTTGCACGACCGTGGCGTTTATTCCGCAGGTCTGGCGCATCTGGAAGCAGGGCGGCGATGACATTTCCTACGCCATGCTGTTCATTTATATCCTGGGAGTAATGCTCTGGCTGACTTACGGCCTGCTGCTGCATGCCCAAGCCATTATCCTGGCCAATTCCGCCACAGGAGTCCTGGTCCTGCTGGCCCTGGTTTTGAAACGGTGGAAGGAAGGGCACGGACAGGGCGTTTAGACCCTGCGAGCCATCCTTCGCTCGCCTTATCTGAAGTTCCCCCCTCCCAAAAAAGATTTCTATTGAATAATCCCCTTGGTTGAAGTAAAAGCCGTGTATTCCGTGGCTTAGGCCATGAGCAGGGTTTTGTGTGGGACCGCTACCGGGGTTGCGGGAAATTCGACAACAAAATCAGGTGAGGAGGCAAGGCATGCATCGCTCAAAGAGAGTGCTGGCATTGGCATTGGCAATGGCTTTGGCATTGGTGTTTGCGGGTAGGGCGCTCGCACAGGGGAATGCAGCGGACCTATCCGGCACCGTGACCGATCCGCAAGGACTCGCGGTCAAGGGCGCCAAGGTGACCGTCACCAGCCTGAGCACGGGCGCCGAACGCAGCGCCACAGCCAATGAAAACGGTTACTACAGCCTGATCGGCCTGGCTCCTGGAAAATACAAGCTGTCCATTGAAGGTGGGGCGAATTTTCAAACGTTTATTGACCCGGAATTGACCCTGACCATCGGCTCCGCGCCGGTGATTAACATTCAATTGCAGATTCGCGGTGTGCAGCAGTCGGTGACGGTGACCGGCGAATCGGTGGCCATCGAGACCACCAAGACGGAGGTGTCGCAGACGGTCGAGCAGCGGCGCATCGAAAACCTGCCCATCAACGGCCGCAACTACATCAATTTCACGCTGACCAACTCGCAGACCGTGCGCGACAGCGCGCCCTCGATTGGCGCCGCGCCCACTTCCGGGCTGAACATGGGCGGGCAGCGGGCCCGCTCGAACGAGGTTACCGTGGACGGCGCCGACGCCGTGGACAATTCGGTGAACGGCATTCGCGCCACGGTCTCGCAGGAGGCCGTGCAGGAATTCCAGATGATTTTGAGCAACTACAACGCGGAATACGGGCGGGCCATGGGCGGGGTGGTCAACATCGTGTCCAAGGGCGGCAGCAACGATTTCCACGGCAGCCTCTTCGGCTTCCTGCGCAACAAGAGCATTCAGGCGCGCAATGCGTTTTCCACCGAAGTGAACCCGGTGACCGGGGCGCAGGATCCTGCCAAGCAGGCGTACACGCGGGTGCAGGCCGGTTTTACATTGGGCGGGGCCATCAAGAAGGACAAGACGTTTTATTTTCTTTCCTACGAGACCACGCGGCGGCAGGAGACCGGATTCAGCAGCATCGGGGCGAATAATTTCGATCTGGCGCCGCTCAATTGCGGACCGGGGTGTCCTTATAACGGGCTGGAACTGACCAGCGGCCAAGCGAACGCGGTGAACCAGTTGTTCCTGACCGGGATTCCTGCGTTGCAAAGCTTGGGTGCGCAATACGCTGTGCTGATGGGATCAGCCTCCAGCGTGGCTCTGAATAAGACCGACTTCGGCGTCATGGCGTCGGTTTTGTCCGGAGGCTCGCTCAATCCCTATATCGTGCCGGGAGAATTTCCGCTGCCGGTCCCTTGCCCTCTGGGTCAGACCATCAATGCAGTGCAATGTTTAGGGTTCGCTGCCGTCGGGCCGAATGGTTCGGTCGTTCCGGCGGGGATCGCACCGCTGCCGGCGTCCTATGTCGGCCTGATGTCCCTGCGCGGTAATTTCCCCATGAAGGAAGACACCAACATGTGGTCGGCGCGCCTGGATCATCACTGGAGCAGCGCCAACAATTCGTTCCTGCGCGTGGGCGTAGCGCCCTCGTTCGTCAACGGCATTCAGGTGAATGCGCAGAACCAGAACATGGGGCAGAATGCGGCTTCGCGCACTTCGCTCCAGCAGGCCCGCGACTTCTCCGCCGTCTTCCAGCACGATACCGTTTTCCATTCGGACAACGTGAACGTTTTTCGCTTCCAGATCGCCCGGCGCGGGCTGCACTACGGCTATTCGCAGGCGCCCGGGGGTAGCGGTCCGGGCATCAATATCGCCGGCTTCGCCTATTTCGGACGCGAACCGTTCTCGACCGTGGACCGCATCGAGCGGCGCTACCAGTTCACCGATAATCTGGCGCTGACTCGCGGCGCGCATACCTTCAAGGTCGGCGCGGACATTAACTTGGTCCAGTTGGATTCCGCCAAAGATCAGATTTTTGAATTAAACTTTGGCAGCGTCATCAATTTCGGCGGCCTGTCGGCGGACACTTTTTTCCCGGCTGCGGCAATTGCGGGAGCCGCATCCGTGGGGGTGACACTGCCGGGAACGACCGGCGTGCAATCCTACGGCCTCGGCATCCCCACCACGTTCATCCAGGGCATCGGCAATTCCAAGCGTCCCTTCAGCAATAAGACCTTTGGATTTTTTGCCCAGGATAGCTGGCGCATCACCCATCGCCTGACCATGAACTACGGTGTGCGCTACGACCTGGAATTGACGCCGCTTCTGCCGGCGGCCACGGCCGTGAACACCGCCGCGGAGACGGCCCTGAAGGTCGTCGAAGGTATTCCTCACGACAAGAACAATTTCTCGCCGCGGCTGGGCCTGGCCTGGGATCCCGCCGGCAACGGCAAGACGGTCGTCCGCGCCGGTTACGGCATCTTCTTCGACCATCCGCTGCTGGCCGTGGCTTTCAACTCCTTCACCGCGGAAGGAGCCATGTCCTCGCAGCTGATTTCGCCCGGTGGGGCGCCTTCCGCTTGTACCCTCAGCCCTCTGCTTCCCAATCCTTGCGGCGGCGGACTGGACAGCCCGGCGAATCTCAACGGCGCATCCATCTTCCAGGGCGTGCTCAACGCCGTTCCTTCGATGGGCTATCTGCCGCAGGAACAGCGCTTCAATGCCTACCAGGCCAATTCGCTGTTCACCAATCAGAACTTCCTGACGGCCGGATTCCCCATTCCCATCCTGCCCTTCACGCTGCCGGTGGCTGCGAATTTCAAATACGCCTATGCACAGCAGGGCAACCTGACCATCGAGCGGGAACTGGCCAACAACTGGAAGTTCAGCATCGGCTACCAGTACACGCACGCGGTCAAGCTCAACCGCCCGCGGGATATCAACTCGACCGATCCGCGGCTTTTGGCACAGAACCTTTTCAACGCGGACGCGGCGGGACTTGGTTTCAGCAATCCTATAACGGTGGTCGCGCCGGCCGCTACGTTTGGGCCGACAGCATCAGCTTGCGGTGTGAGTGTCGTCGCCCCGCAGGTTCTGGGTGTACTCTTTGGCTGCCCGGGACCGCTGGCTGGACTCGACGGCCAGTTTGTTGGCACCCCCGCCTTTTTCAACTTCTTCCGCCCCTCCGGACCGAACCCCTCCTTTGCGGGGCTGGCGGGAGGCTATGCCAACCAGGTATTGCTGGCCGGGCTGGCCGGTTATCCCACCGGCTACGGCGTGCCCGTTCCGTTCAACAGCGTGGATAACCAGGAATCCAGCGGCAACTCGGTCTATCACGGACTGACCGCATCGCTCACCAAGCGATTCTCGAAGGGCTTCGAAGTGCTTTCGAGCTACACCTGGTCGCACGCCATTGACGATTCCACCGACTTGCAGACTCTGCTCGAACCCCAGGACGGCCGCTTCCCGAATATGGAGCGCTCCAGTTCCAGCTTCGATCAACGGCATCGCTGGGTCACCAGCGCCGTCCTGCAATCCGGCAGCGTCAAGAGCGGCTCGGGCTTCCTGAAGCATCTGACCGCGGACACCTCGCTCGCGCCGATCGTCGAATTCGCTTCCGGGCGTCCGTACACGGTGCTGACCGGCACGGACTTCCGGCTGGACCTGGGCGCGTCGCAAGGACGGCCTTCGCTGGGCACGGGATCGCCGACCGACGTGACCTCGCCGTACCTGCCGGGCGTTTCCTTCTCGGTTCCGACGACTTGCCTGGCCAATGACGGCACGCCGTTCAGCGTTCCGGGCGTAGCGGCGCCGCTGGGCTGCGACGGCAACCTTGGTCGCAACAAATTCGTGCGCCCCAACTTCTTCCAGTTTGACCTGCGCCTGGCGCGGCGCTTCCCGGTCGGCGAAAAACTGAAGCTGGATGTTGTCGCCGACGCCTTCAACATTCTCAACCGGATGAACGTCGCCGACGTCAGCCCGCTGTGCAATCCGCTCGGTGGATGCAACGCCGGGCAGCCCACGGCGGCGCTGGACGCGCGGCAGTTCCAGTTCGCCGTGAAGCTGAGTTGGTAACGCAACCGGAAGAATCAGGAAAGGAAAGCGGGCTCTCCGAAGGCATCGGAGGGCCCGCTTCGTTTTCCGGGTTTCCGGAAGCGCGGGAGAACAGGTAGAGTAGAGACACCGTCTGCTGGGGGCGGACGGGAGAGCGCATGAACACGGGACTAATCCTATTGGTGGTTGCCGTCGTGGCGGGCGTGGCGCTGCCCGTGGTGTGGCTGGTCCTGCAAAGCCGGCAGGACCGCGCGCGGACCGAGCAGTTGCAGCGCGATTTGCAGATGCTCGCCGGGCAGACGCAGAATTTCGGGCAGCAGATCGGGCAGATGGGGCAGCAGGTGGCGCAGCAGCTCAGCGCCGTCACGCAGTCGCTGCAGAAGGGCATGGCGGAATCGGCCAACACGGTGGCAAATATTTCCGCCAATGCGCAGACGGCCATGGCCGGGGAGCTGAAAAGTTCGCGCGAAGTAATCGTGCAGATTCAGCGGCAACTGGGCGAAGTGCAGCAGGCCGGGCGGGACATGTCCCAGGCCACGCGCACGCTGGAAGATATTCTGGGCGGGGCCAAGTCACGCGGGTCGCTGGGTGAAGTGACCCTGGAGCGGCTGCTGGAGGATTCGCTGCCGCGCGAGCAATACGAAATGCAGCGGAAGTTTTCCAGTGGGGAGGCCGTCGACGCGGTCATCTTTCTGCGGGACAAGAAGATGATGGCCATTGACTCGAAGTTTCCGCTGGACGCCTACCGGCGCATCAGCGCGGACGGGGACGAGGCGCGGCGCGCGTTTGCCGCAGCGGTGAAGGGCCACGCGGACGTGATCGGCAGGAAATACATCGTGCCGGAGGAAGGCACGCTGGACGTGGCGCTGATGTTCGTGCCCTCGGAAAGCGTGTACTACGAACTGCTGATGACCCAGGACAGCAAGGGCGTGGCGCTGGACGCCTATTGCCGCGAGCGCAAGGTCATCGCGGTTTCCCCCAACACGCTCTACGCGCATCTCTGTGTCATAGCCATGGGCCTGCGCGGAATGCAGATAGAGGAAAACGCGCGGCGGCTCTACGCCAACCTGTCCGGCATGCAGAAGCAGCTGGATACGTTCACGGAAGTGTTCGAAAAGCTGGGCACGCACTTGAAAAACGCGCAGCAGAGCTACAGCGAAGCGGACAAGCGACTGGAAAAAGCCCACAACACCATGGGCGGCCTCCTGGAAAAGAGCGATGCCGCAGCCGTGCAGGCGGAAGCCGCTCTGCCTGCCCCCTCGCGCAGCGCCAAACAAGCCGGATAGTTTCGCCTTCGGCTTCTCCCCTCCCTTAACGGCTTGCGGAAAAAGTGAAATTTGTCATTCTGAGCCCCGGTTTTTTTACCGGGGCGAAGAATCTCAACTTTATGTGCTGCAAACACTTACAGTTGAGATGCTTCGGCGAACCTCATCGGTTCGCCTCAGCATGACACCCGTAATTGAGTTTTTCCGTTGCCTGTTACAGGGATTTTCCCCGCGGTTCTTCCGTTTTCTGCTCTTCTTTTTTGCGTTGTT
>JAIQGC010000141.1 GCA_020072805.1 Terriglobia bacterium | reverse complement strand
CTCTCATTTACCCAAAAGATAACTGTACTCTTGCTTGGCGCTAACTGCTCTAAACCAGTAAAAGGGAAGTTGTGGTTTCAAAAAGAACTGTTTCTGATTGCACAAAACATTCCAGAGCTTGAAGAAGAAACAGAGTTTGAACCTGACTTCATAGGACCATACAGCGAAATAGCCGATGAAGAGTTAGACCACCTGCGTGTTGAAGGCATTGTTGCGAAAGAGAAAGAGAAACTTACTCCGATTGGTGAGGTAATAAAAACCCGAATAGAGAAACAGTTCTCCACAGATATTAAACAGTTTATTTCCGAAATGAAATCATTCCTTAATGACTTGACTAAAGACGAATTGCTTGGTTTCATTTATTACACATACCCAAAAATGAGAGTTGAATCGTTAGAATTTGAGAGAATCGCTCGAATAAGGAAAGACATAGCGATTAGTCTATTTAGAAAGGGCAAAATTAGTCTCGGCAAAGCTGCGATCATTGCTGGAGTTACTCAAGAAGAACTCATTGAAATGCTTCACATGATCGGCGTGAAAGTGTACTCATTGTGATGAACGATTATGCTATTTATTCTAGATTCTTCAGTCATAATCGCTTTCATGACTGAAATGGATGATGGAGAATATCTTCGTGCTATGTCTTTGCTAGGGTTCAAGCTAATCATTACAGAGGGCGTTGTGCGTGAGGTCAAGAGAGAACCTGGAATAAGTCGTTTGAGGAAAGCCGTTGAGGAAAAGTGGATTGAGGTTCAGCTAACATCTAAGGCTGAATATGAATTTTTCAGAAAGCGTTATCCCATGTTAGATTATGCCGAAGTTGAGATTATTCAAAAAGGCTTAGAATTCAAGCATTCTGGTTTAGATTATTGTTGTGTTTTGGATGAAGGTGCTGGACGGAGGATTGCGAAAAGTTTAGGTTTGAATAAGACAGGTACCGAAGGTTTGTTGGTAGTAATGAATCAATCTGGGGTTGTTGATGAGGTAACCATGAAAAAGCTTTTGAACAAGCTAGGGCAATCTTCTTTTAGGTCTTCAAGTCCAAATGCTAGTGCAAAAAGATGACTAAACTTACCGTCAACTCTGTTGATGCAGACAAGAACGATGAATCACTTTATAAAACGAAGCAGATAAGCGTTGGTGGTCCACCAATATCAACTCCCATCATGGCATACAACAACAATCTGATCAGAAGTGACGAGCAAGTGGCACCCGCAACGAGAGGCTTGAATGAGATTTATTGTGAGGTCGAAACCCAAAAGACTTCACTGGAAAAACTTGTAAGCAACCCTGACGCAACAGATAGTCTTGATGAGCGCATTAGACTTCAAACTAGGAAGACTAACGCTAATGAAATAAACATTTGTGTGCTAGAGTGCAACATCGATGAATATCCACCATCGGAACAGTGGGAGTTTGTACTAGATACTACCCATGCCCACTCAGATATTGTTCCAATACCTAACATTCCAATCATCACATCTGATATTGTTGATTCAGAAGACAAATTCTCCAAATATCTGGCTTTTCTTGAAGAATCAATCAGGTATCTAAAAGTAATTAACGAAAAACCAATCATGGGTATGATACCCAAGTTGTCTTACTCCAATACGAGGCGATTGGTGGAGTTTTACATTAATCACGATCTCAACGCGTTTTGCGTTGATTTTGCTGCTCGCAATATGATTACCGCAAAGAGAGATTGCCTGAATGTTCTAAAAACATTAAAAAACCATGAAAAGATAGAAAATAGCTTCCTTTATGCTTACAACGTAAACTCTGGACGCTTGACTAAGACTGTTGATGCTGTTCCAGCAAAGGATATTCTTTCATTTGGGTTTGGTTTTGATGCTCTTGGTAGAAAGCATAAGCGTCCTAAAGTTAGAGCTGAGGTTTGGAGTAAAATAAACACATTACCTGCCAAAGTGCGATTGTTTAACAAAACCGATTATGGTTATTATCGAGTTATCAATTCTGAGAAAATCACAGAGGTTTATCCACCTGATTCATGTTTCACAAAGGAAAAGTTTGCTCATTTTCTCACGTTGAGCACCACTGAATTGAGAAGGTGTGAGGGTCTTTTCAATACTGAACAGCTAGGGATGGAAGCCTATCGACTCAGACAAATCATAAAGAATGACAAACCAATAGAGTATATCTCAAAGAAAACCTACGTCAAAAAAGAAACCATCAAAACAATGAATAACTTCAAGAACAGCATTTCAAGCAACTCATGATCAAATCGCTTGGGTCAAATAACTTAACAGTATCATAGAGAATACTTCTAGTGATATGAAATGAGCAACACTAGACCATTAAGATGTCAGAAGTGTGGAAAACCCTTGGGTTATGTGACCGTGCTTGCAAAGGGTATAACGTCCTTACCGCAACCGCTTCAAGACGTGAAACTGGTTGCTATTTGTATGGAATGCTTCGAAAACAAAAAGTAGTCAACGGGTCAAACTGGCTTAAGAAGACTAATAGAAGAAACCTCTAGGTCTTCGAGTTAGTTATCTTGTATTCACAACTATTGAGAAATCTACAACTAAGACACTTTTTGATGCTTTTGTGATGCTCAGGTTCTAATTTACCCATGACTACTAATGCGAATTTGCTTATTTTTTCCTTCAAAAACTTCTCAGTTCCTTTGGTTTGGATGCCTTTAAATATTCTTATACTCTCTCTCGTTTTTTTGTCTTTTATATTAATAATCCACGCTTTTCCCTTGTGAGGTATTTTAAACCATTCTTTAGGAGTTGATGAGGAATTCTCTGTGAAACGAGAGTTTAGATACAATAAGGCTTGCATTGTTTGGTCTTCATAAGGTTCGAATTTTCCCAAGTATTTTTCCTTATTTTCTGGATACTTTGTTTCTTCTACTATGAGCATTCCCTTACTTCTTGCTATTTTATCGGCTTGACCAATTATCAGCATTAATAGGTTTTTGTTACCATATTTTATTTTAGTTGGAAATCTCGTGAATATGTGCTCACGAGCAAACTCTATGTCCTTGTTAATATCTTCTAGTTCCTCTTGAGTCAGAGGAACAAATTCGAAATGTTCTCTTTCATACTCTACTTCCTTCTCATGCGATTTTGTTCCTTCTACAGTTACCTTTGTTTGAGGCGGTCTTATACCTTTCAGAAAGTGCTTAATTCTAAATTCGCAAAATCCCATAGAGTCGCAAAAATCTGATACAGAAGAGATTATCATAGGGTTGCCATCAGGCATTTCTTTTATCTGAATCATAGAAGAAAATTGAGAACACTCAAAGATAAAAACTTGTTTTTCTAGTCTTTGTCTTCTATTTTTGAAGCTTGATTATCAGATTCGCAAGTCATAGCCTCTTCGAATCTCTTGTTTAATCTGCATTCTCTTTCACAGTTGACTATTTCCTCGGTTCGGCTATAACATTAAAAAAAAAAAAAAAACTGGCTTAGAAGGACTGATAGAAGTGTCTTCTATTAAGCTAAGACAACATGACAAAATTGCCTTTAGTTTCTCTGTTATACTCAATAGGTATTAGTTTAAAGGTGTTGTCAGTTCTGGTTGGTGGTTTGGATTTTTCTGCATTGTAAAAGAACAACAATACGTTCTTGATATTGTCTTCAGATGGACAACTCCTGCAATTTTCTTGCAACCTGCTTAGAATAAGTTCTAGGTTTCTTGCTAGCAAGCTATCTGCTGGAGCAATCGTCTTATTTCCAAATTTGAAGTCGTTTTGATGTTCATTTATGAAAGTCTGCCAATTATTGAGATAGTTCTTACTCCAATGCGTTAGATACCATGAGAAGATTCTATGCCTTATTGTTTGTTCTTCTCTAAGAAGGAGTTCACTATTACTGAATTCGGCAAGATTGTCCCATTTGCTCTCTATCAAGTAAATGCTTTCTTTGGAAACAAGTATTGCGTCAAACTCTCCGAATACTGAACTATTCGCTTTACTATGCCTTCCGAAACTTGGGCGATAAAAAATAAGGCAATCTGAGATAGGCGTTTTGTCTTGAAATTCCTTTAAGATGCTCGATGCATGTTGCTTTAAAGCCCATAATGTTAAGGCATCTTCCCCATAACCGAATATCTTACTCATTTTCACCACGTAAGCCAATTTTCTTTTGATTCAGCTATAACTTTTCTGCAAAACCAATAACTGGCTTGAAAGGACTGACAAAAGTGTCTTCTATTTCAAATCAGGGCATTGCTTAAGGATTTCTCTGAAAAGCGTTCTCATCCATTGTTTTTCCTTTATTGCTCTAATGAATAATTCCTCAAATTGGCTCATTGGGTTTGAAAGTGAAGTCTGACCAGCAAAAACCCATCCCGTGCGTTTCTTAGGTGGTATCGCCTTTTTCTTGTATCGATAGTAAGTGACTCGTAACCAGTCCTCGTTCTCACCTTTGAATTCAATGAGGTCTATGATGTTCCAGTAAGTGACATAGTCGTCTTCACCACTCTTTTCAACAAATCTATCTTTTAACGTTCCTTCAAAATCATAAGGTGGCTCTGGATAGGTGAAATTGACGGATTCGTTGATTCTGCTAAGCAGGTAGTCTTTTTGTTCCTTTTCAGTTAATACAGTTCCCATTTCAATTTCACTTCCAACTCTCACTACTTTAAGCTGTTTTCAATAATCGCCTTTTCATCCTCAGTCAGTCCATAAATCCTATAAACTTGTTCATCGATTTCTGAATCAGTTTTCTTTCTTTCCTCTTCTATCCTTACTCTCTCGTCCGTCCCTCTGTCACCAAGAACGGCAAGTCGCTCGTTGAGGGAAAGCATTCTATTCGCAAGTTCAATGAAAACAGAGTTGTCTATCTTGACATTCGGTAGAGGAATCTTACCCAAATAGTAATCGTCCAAGTCCATTGTTCTTATGGCTTTAGAGAAGATGTATCGGTAAGCATACCACGAAACCAGTTTTGAGTTCAACAGACATAAGAGGAATTCCAGCGAATAATTCTTGTCCGTTAATACCGTGTTCTCAACTGTATCTACATTCATCAAGCCTTGTTTGTCCAGAGCAGACATTATGATAATGTGGTCTTTAGGTTTCGTGACATGTGCAACGATGCGTTGAGAAATTATCTTGGGTTGTTGAAGGAAATTCGCCTTTTTCGTGTTCTTCTCTATCACGTCTTCTGGCAAAAATTCTTCACCAAACCAGAAGTTATAGCGTGAAATTGTTTTGCCCTTTACAACTGGATACTTCGTCTTGTCTTTCACCAAGTATTTCTGAAAAGGAAGCCCTCTACTGGTTTTTGACACATCCGACAAATACTTGGACGACTGGCTCATTTTCTTGAATATCTCGAAATCCTTTTTTTCTCCATGCAGAATGATAGAATCTGTCGAATCAATGAATCTCTTGTCAATGAATATGCTCTCTTTAGAAAATATGTCTTGAAGGACATACTCTTTTGTTTCAGCGGATTTGTCAAGAATGATTATCATCTGTTCTAACAAAACATCCTCAAAAGCCTTGCTCACATCAACGACTTTTGTTAGATGTTTCTTTATTAATTCCCTGCCCAACTTCCAGAGTTGACTAAACGCTAGAGATTTTGGAACTATCATGCCAAAATGACCATTCTCATTAATCAACTCTAGCGACTTCTCGATGAATAATAAAGCCGTGTTCTTGTTAGAACCAGCGAATTTGAATTTCTCCGACACAAAATTCCTTTCGGCTTCACTAAGTTCTGCCCCGTAAGGTGGATTTCCCACAATGACGGAAAACCCACCATTCGCAATGATTTCGCCAAACTCTTTCTCCCACTTGAACGCTTCATTTCCAGCGATATTTTCATCGTCAATTAGGGAATTTCCCCGTCTTATGTTTCTCTCTAACAGCGGTAAACGATGTCCTTTTTCTGCAATCTTTAGGAGTAAGTTGAGTTGTGCGATTTCTACCGCTTGCTTGTCCAAATCTACTCCGAAGATATTGTCTTGAAGAATCTTCACTTTTCTTGTGAACGTTGTGCCAGTCTTGAAGTCAAGTTGTGTTTGACTATAGTCTTTGTCATTCTGTTGATAATGCTCATTGAGAACGTCAAAAGCCTTAATCAAGAAACTTCCAGAGCCACAAGCAGGGTCTAGCACTTTTATTTTTTCGGCATTGACATTTTTCTCTTCAAGTAGTTCTCCTAGAGCATTCCTAACGATGTAATCAACAATGTATGTTGGAGTGTAGTAAATTCCTTGTTCTTTTTTGTGAGTGTGGTTCTCAGTAATCATCGCTCTTTTCTCAGTCTTTTTCAAAATGTGACTCAAATACTGCTCATAGACTGTTCCCAGAACGTCAGCATCAATTATTGAAAAATCATAAGAGATAGACTTGTCCTTGGTTCGATACAATGACTCTATAATCTCTCTCATAACACTGTCGTCAACATCAAGTGTGTCGCACAAGTGAACCTTTTTTGCATCTGTCGGGTCGTAGGCGAATATCTTACTGTCATAATTCTTATCATA
>JAIQGC010000125.1 GCA_020072805.1 Terriglobia bacterium | reverse complement strand
AAGGGAAACCGTGTGTGTCGATGTCAGTAAGATAGAAATCGGTGAGGCTAGGTCTAGAGGTGCAGTTGCCAATTGGGTTTTATGTGATGCTTGCTCTATGCCTTTCAGAAATGGCACTTTTGACGTAGCCACATTTTTCTTTTCACTTATGTATATCAAGACGTTTGAAAGAAAGCATGCTGTCATGGTAGAGGCTAGAAGGGTTCTTAAATCGGATGGATTGCTCTACTTGTGGGATGCGATCATTCGGGAAAAACCAGACCTATACGTTGTATTTGTAGAAGTCAATTTGCCAGATGAAGAAAAAATCTTTACAGGATACGGAGTGAAAGGAAAGGAGAAAGAGCAAACTCTAGAACTCGTTAACAAGCTTGCCCTTGAAGCAGGGTTCAAAGTTACCAGAGTTGAATCTCACAAAAATTGGTTTGCAGCATGTTTTCATTGAATACGAATACCAAGCATAACCAAACACCTTAGAAGCTTACACACAGATTTTCACTATGCCCTATTGTCCAAGTAGGTTAATAATGCGGTTTTAATACTTATTCCACACTTTCAAGTGTGCATTTCACTATGTCTCAATCTTGGAGAAATAAGGTTCAGAGTTTGCTTCAGGCTGATGATAAGGCGCTTGAGCAGTGGTTGGCTGAGGCGCGTGAGGTTAGTTGGAAGAGTTTTGGTAGGCGTATTCGGTTTTATGCGCCGAGTTTCATGTATTATCGGGCTGAGCGGTTTTGTTCTTCGCCCTCGGCGTTTCCTTCCTTGTCTGTTACCGGTTCGTTCTGCGCTTTGAAGTGTAAGCCTTGTGGCGGCAAGGTTTTGAACACTATGTTGCCTGCGCTGTCGCCTCAACGATTGGTTGAAGTGTGCAAGGACATTAAGGCGAAAGGCGGCTTGGGCTGTCTCATCAGCGGCGGCTGCTTGCCGGATGGATCTGTTCCTTTAGAGAAGTTTGTTGATGCGATTGCTGAGGTGAAGAAGATTCTCGGTTTGACTGTTGTGGTGCACACTGGCGTTATCGACTCCAAGTTGGCTGGAAGGCTTGCGGGAGCAGGCATAGATGCGGCTTTGATTGATATTATTGGTTCGGATGAGACGATTCGGGAGATTTATCAGCTCAATGTTTCTGTGGCTGACTATGATAGATCGTTGCGAGTGTTGCATGAGTCTGGGATTCCGTTGGTGCCTCACGTGCTTGTGGGCTTGCATTATGGCAAGTTGAAAGGCGAGTTTGAAGCCTTAGAAATGATTGCCAAGTATTCGCCCAGTGCAGTCATTGTCATTGCGCTTATGCCGATTCATGGCACCATGATGGAAACAGCCGCACCGCCCAAGCCTATCGATATTGCCAGAGTGCTGGTTGCGGCACGTTTGATGTTGCCTGAAACTCCCCTAGTGCTGGGCTGCATGAGACCGAAGGGAAAGCATAAGGCGGAAACGGATGTGTTGGCGGTTAGAGCTGGAGTCAACGCTATTACCTTTCCATCTGAACAAGCCATAAAACTAGCAGAGTCCATGCACACAGAAACATCGTTCTCATCGCTCTGCTGCTCCCAAATATTCGACGACTTCAAACATAATGTCTGGAAGCGTGAAGTTTAGGATTTGCTAGGTTTTTTAAATTGCGTAGCTATAATCACTATGGGCTTGTCCGATGACTAAAGAGTCAGAAGCTCTGAAGCTTCTAGAATCTGTAGAAAGTGAGTTAATCAACAAGTTCAAACAGCTACGAGAGCTGCACTATAATCCTAATACAAAGGGCTACTCTTACGAAAAGGCACTCAAAGACTTCCTCGAATTATACTTAGGCGGCATCTACGACTTCCATGTACGTGTGCCTATAATTGACTGTAAACTTGAAAGTTATTCGGTCTTTAGTTCTGGTGAAAATGAGTTCGATGTAGTAGGCACATATAAAACCGCTGTCCCAAAGATAGTGTTCAAAGCACAAGAAACATCCTTTGTTCCTTATGATGCAGTTTCGTTTTTACTGGAAGTAAAACAGACTTTAAACAACGAGGTCTTAGAAAATGATTTGCGGAAACTGAATAAGCTTAACAGACTACCTCTTGGAAACAGGTTTGGAGTCACGATCGGCGGCAAATACAATATTCAGAGACCACTGAAAGCTTTGTTCTACTATGAAAGTGAAATCAGTGATAAGACACTGCTTTCAACTTTAGACAAATACGGAAATGCTTGGGATTTAACAATAGTTCTTGATGATAATACCTTGCTCGCAAATCCGCAGCTTCCTTTAATCCAAGCCACTCATACAAGTGAAATCGCAATAAGCAAGCGATATCCACTACTCCAGTCAATGTTCATAATTACCACATCATTGCCTTATCCGCCAATAGTCAGTGCGTGGTCACTGTTTGTCAACCTGCTACGGCCTGAAACCTGAATCATATGTTAGCCTACTTCAGATCCTCATGTGCATGAAATTTCTACTTTGCTCTATCCCAGCTACGCGTTTGCTATGATCACCAAGCTGCAAGTTAGAAATGCCTACCACCCGAACTTCAATATTCCGCAAGAACGCTCCAGAAGAGATGATCGCAAAACTGCGAAATAGCAAGTCACTTGTGTGATCACCAATTCTCTTTCGTTTTTATTTCAATGTTCAAGAGATTCAGCACTTGCTTGATGTGGTTTACCACGTTCTTTAACTCTTTGAACGATTTGTAATCAGTAGCCAACGAAAGTTCATGAAGCTTTTTGTATTAAGCATGCCTTTGCGGTATTCTTCAAGAATTCCTTCTTCAAGCCCTTTTTCAATAAGTATTCCTTAACAAACAAAGTCAGAAAAAAAAAAAAAAAAATCTTTCATGACTGAGATTGGAGTGTCATCAAGTAAGAAGGCATCTACATAGACCTCTGCTTTAAGAGGTCCAATTCCATGATATTCGGTAAATTGTGGAACCATTTCTTTCACTTCAGTGACACCCTTGGGCAGAAAACAAGGGAAGTTTGACGTTGTCCATTGGTAGTGATGCGCAAACTCGTGGAAGAGAACTCGCTTTTTGCGCGATTTCTCGTTCATGTTGAACCCAGCGTATTTGAAAAGAACACAACAATCTTTGTTTGAATGTAGATGACTGTAGAACATATGTCTCATCCCGCCGATTAACGTATTAAACCATCGATTCGAATCAGCATTTGCCCCAGACAGCTCGTCGAACTCGACTATTCTTATTCGAAATGTTGGAACCGAATTCACTTTGAGTTGTCCTTACAGTTTCAGATAACTGTGCGCTTATGTCTCTCAGCCGTTCCAATACAATTATCTCATCAAGATCCTCATCTTTTAAACCATAGCCTTTGGTCAAGAGAGGAACAACAAAGGGTAAACTCATATAAAGAAAATAGGACTTGGAACCTTTTTGACTTTTTGGCTAAACTCGCAGTTTAACGAAGACGTGTACATTCTTTGTCTTCGCGGCTGGGATTAGGTTCAATCCGCCTCGCCCGTCTACAGTGAACACCATATCCTAACGAATTTCTTGTAGTGGTCATTTTCTCTTACTGAAGATCTTGTTCCGTTGTAGTCGCAGAGTGTTCAAAGCCCGCCTCAATTACTTGGCAGACTTCCGTTCCGAGTGGGCAACTTTGGCAATGAAATCGTCATCGTTGAAGTTCATGAGTTGAGTATATATCAAAGTGTTGTTGATGTTCTTGTGGTATGTTTCGAAAGTTCATAGTGGTGCTTCGAGAATTTGTCGGTCTTTGAAACCTTCAAACAGTCACCTTTGATGTCCTGAATAATGTTCATTACGACTTCATCATCTATACCGTTCAGGTCATCAGTCGTTACAAGGCTGTCATAGAGCCCACTTTCGATATAGTCCTTTTTTCGTCTAATCCAGTCGCCGGAGTACTTCTTTATGTCGAGACGTCCTAGGTGCTCCCAATAATGGGTCTTCCCGTTGTACTCCACTGTAAAATCAGGATGTATCAAATAACTACGACCTTTCGGTCTCAATTCCTTCTCATACTGTGGATTTAATCCTTCTGACTTGAGTGCGGTATATATGATATACTCAACTTTGGACCTGACATGTACGTCTTTGTCTGGGTGATAGATCTTCTCGTAGTCTTCAGGAAGTTCAAAAATCGATGTGTTTCTTGAAAGTATAAAGGATCTTTTTCTGGCAATCTCCAATGGGTTCTCTTGGCCAACCTTGAGGAAAAGAGTCAACCTGTATCTGGATCTTGTCAGTGCGGTATAGAGCAATTCCCTTGATAGAAGAGAGGCCTTTTCCGGAATAACCAAGAAGACATTCTTGAAGTCGCTTCCTTGAGCTTTATGAATGGTGATTGCGTAAGCAAGACCAAAATTCTCGTCATCGTCAATGAAATCAAAAGGTGTATTCTGGTCAGTGAAGTAGTATCTCCTGAAGTAATCTCCTAGTTCCTGCTTGTTGTTAATCACTCCGATCGAGCCATTTGACAGTTTTAGCCGCTTTATGCCAGATTGACGTGCGTACCAGTTGTTCATCCTGATTATCTTGTCGGCGTGATCAAAAGGAGAGGACCTAAAGAAAACATTATCCATCCAATGCGTGCCTTTCGGGTCTCTATATTCAGCTTTGAATAATTCGTTTAGACCCAATGTTCCAAAATATCCAGCCTTGTAAGGAGAAAGCATTTGCAAGTTATCTAAACCTAGTGTCTTGGTGCTATTACCTTTGACGTGCCCATTCTTATGCAGCCCAAACAACACATTAACATATTCTGCTTTGCATTCACAGGTTGTAACTTCTTCGAATCCGCCGGTCTCAATGTCAATTAGTCCTTCCAAGCATGCATCAACTTTGCCAGACAGCTGCTCAGAATTCGTCCAAGTTTCAACATTGAATCCCTCGGAGATCTGGCCGCCTTTTGTTATCCTATCAAGGACTTCCTCGTAGTAGCGGCTTTTGTCACCAAAGATCTCTGCGAAGGAAAGTATTGCGCTGTCATACTCTTGTCTGCAATTTGTCTCCAAGCGAATGTAGTTGTCCCTGTATTCTTCATGAGTGACTATGAAGTCGATAGTATCAACGAAAGGTTTCCCAAAGCCTATCGGTGGCAGCTGCCTTTCATCGCCGACCAATATGACCCTTTTGATCCTATGTTTTCCATCTTGGTTTTCTGCTTCGTCATCTTCTAGATTTACGAGCGAAAACAAGACTGCTAGATCCTGCAAATCGACCATTGAAGACTCGTCTATGATTAGGTTGTCTATCCTTTGTTTTCTTACGTTAGGCTTAAGCAGAATATTCTCGAAATCCTCAAGGTATTCCGCGTAGCCATTGCTGTAGAAGAACATGTCATCAGTTTGCGCGTCCTTGAAATTGGTCTGTTGCTTCAGTCTTAGCGTAGCTTTTCCTGTGGGAGCAAGTAATGTTACTTGCTCTCCATTCTTCCTCATTTCGTGAATTATCCTTCCAAGCGCATATGTCTTGCCAGATCCAGGGTTCCCCGAAATGACATAGAAGGATTTACGCAAAACATTAGCGAAAAGCGTAGTACGTTCTTTCTTGAATGTACCTCTGTCAAAATCTGGTATCTTCTGTTCTAATTCAGCAGCTTGGGCTTCAACGTATTCTTCAACCCAACCGCTGTCAACGTTCCACTCTTGCCTATCAAGCAATTTCGTGACAGTTTTCCTCACCAACTGCTCGGCGTAGTGAACTTCCCTCAGATAGAAGAAGAATGCGCCCTTGTTTTCAATGATTTCTAATCTTTCCTTGAAATGATCGTGATATCTACTGCTTTCAGAAGCAAGATCAAGCTTGTTTATGTTCAATTCCTCTCTATAGAAAAGTGGGTATTTCAGAACAAAATCGTAGGCATTATCTAGGGGCGAATAGCAGTCTCCATCCTCCCCGATGTTGTGCAGGTAATCCACGATTATTGCCCTTAATCTCTCAGGGCTTTTATGAGTGAGATTTTGAAGCTTTTCGTTCCCTTGCTTCACGTATTTTCTGTCAGGAAACATTCCGATGTCTATTTTGAAGACATCGATTATATCATCCAATATTCTGGGATCGTCCAAGTCTTGTTCTTCTGAGACATAGTTTTCCGCGAGCAAGTAAGGATTCTGTACGATTTCCTCTTTGTCAATAGGTTTCTTGAAAGGATTGTCAGTTTGGAAAATTATTCTTTTGAGCTGGTGAGGGGTAAGCTCAAAGAGACTTAGCTTTTTAAGTAGATTAATGTCATCTATGTAGTCAGAGATATTATTGCGCAGGATTTCTATCTCAGAGGAAACCTTTGCCAAAAAGGCAGGTATGCTGGCATTTCTATCTGTTACAACATTGAAGATGAGATCTAGCTGCTTTGGGTCTGATCCAAGTTCTTCCTTGAGCTTTGATGCAATCTCTTTTCCTACTGATTCATCGTCCTGTTCAAGAGATGCAATTAGGTCAAGTGCACGTGAGAGAGATGGGTATATCCCTCTTCTCTCCCAACTTCTTTGAATGAGCTTTTCAATGATGTCCATTTCTCGATCGACATTGATGAAACCGTGATCTTCTACGGTCCTCAGTGACTTTTTAATCTTATACAAGAGGTAGAGGCACTTGTCCTCATCGAGCTCTTCTGCAACATACTTGAAACTGGAAACAAGTGAGTTTTCGTCAATGAGTATTCTCATATCCTTTAGCTTGTCTTCTTCTTCTGGAAACTCCTCTATTCTGGCTAGGTATTCCTTGTAAGGTAATAGTATTCTCCAGTTGTGAAAGTCGTGATGAATTTGGACTGCCCACATCATCTTTGGTAAATTCTTCATGCGTTTGCTTTTCTTGATTCGATTAAACTCGTCATCGTCAAAGTCATAGTACTTGGTCTTGTCGATGCCGCTTAGCAAGGAGCACCCGAGCAACACATACCTGTTCTGTTCCTCATCCGCTGAGATGGGATTGTCATAGTTCAAATAGAAAAATACGACAGTTTCTCCAGAATCGAATTTTCCAAAGAAGGTCTTTATTCTTTTCTCCAAATCTGGAGGGTATTTTCCTTCTTTAAGGTATTTCTCTCTGCTGTGGTTAAACGACAATCTAAATGGCCAAGTATAAACAGAGTATGGCTTTAACTTGTCCTTTACCGGTTCTGTTTTAACGTTTTCAAATGGATGTTCAATCTCTACATTATAAGAGTAATCTGAAAATGCATTACAACTCCAATAGCAAGGGGGTGTGTAACCTTCGAAATCATCAATCTTCTTGCCCGCTTTCTTCTTTTCAAGGTCTGGTTTCTTTTCTCTCTGTATTCTCGCTGACAACAAAGAATGAATACCATTACAATAGATGTTCTCGTGAGGTTTCTTACACACTCTGCCATTCCAGTTATCATCATGCCAAGCCATTCTAACAGTTATGTGCTTGACCATTGAACTGACCTTCCGTTGGCATAATTTTCCCGAAGACACGATATAGCTTTAGTGGTTGTTCAGATTGGCCGATGATTTCAATCCAAAATGAGGCTACCTGCGTCAAGACAGTGAAGTGAAAAAGACTAAATCGAGAACCCGCTAACTTAGGAGTGGTGAAGCTCGTGAGCAACACACTCGATCAGGTGTTCCACAACCTAAACGAATGCTACTTTTTAGGTAAACAGAAGCTGTTATTCGATATCTTCCATGAGGAAATCAGAAAAGCTGCAAATGCGTATTTCTGTCCCGGTCAGAGCCATGCTGATCATGACGCGTTCTTCGGCAGATTTACTACCATATGGCTCGATCTTGTCCGCAAACGCCGATATTTTGAGGCTATAAGAGTCTGGAATATCGCCTTGCAGTTAGCTTTCGAATGGGAGAGGAATAACGGCCCTCACGTGATCCATAAAGGAACGCCTTACTATTTCCTAGGAGTAACTGCACTATTGAACAATGAACTTGAAAACGGTTTCCTTCTTATGCATCAAGCGTTGGAAGAGGATAAGAGGGCGCTGAGTTCCCAGACTCCGCCCACCCCAGCATACTTTTTCGCAACACTAGATTATGCAAAGCAAGGGCAGTTCTTCCGGCCCAAAGTTGAGGAGATCTCTCGGTACCTGTCTGAAAGAATCGATGTTTATTCAGGGGAAAGAAATGGCTCGCTCACAATTGACCAATTCAAGAAGAAGTTTCTAGAATGCACGAACCTTGAAGAAGAGGTCTTTCTCCTTGTGTTTCTCCTCTTCGAATTGAAGAAACTGATCGTGGATACGGGCGCGCAGCTGAAACAGAATGTATTTAGCTCCTTGATCCACACTAAAGTTTTGTTTGATTCCTGCTTGGTTGTCGAAAAAGCTATCGAGTTCAAGAACCCTCATTCGAAAACTGGCGCGAAACTATATTTCTCAGACGAGATCAAGTTTCTCTCGCAAAAAAGCTCGTCTTCGATAGGCGACGCTACCGTTGCGAAACTGAATCTTGACTTCAAAGCAGACTTCTCCAAAACAATAGGTGACATAATTGGATCAAAATACACATTGCCTATGTCAGACATTGAGAGTGATTTTTCCATTGCCTACGGTATACGCAACTTTGCGGCTCACAGAATTGAAGATCAACCCGTTCTCTACAAAAACATGGAAGAAATAGTCCAGCGATTGCTTAATGTCTTGTTCTTCACGGTCGAAAAGCTGTATTAGATGCATGTATCTAGAGCACATCAATAGCATCCGTATAGCCCAACCTGCACTACAGCCTCACCATGGAAGTAAAGGTCAGCATATACGCGGCGCGGTCCGTCTACTTCCTGAACCGACCTTTGAAGAAGTTATCATTACTTGTTCCAAGTGGAAATCAATAACACGTGAACATGAATCCATCCCTTTGACAAAGCGCTTCGGTGTCATTGTTTCTAAGCCAAAGCTAACGACTCATGAAAACAGAAACCCATCCTCTAACATTCAAGAAGTTGTTGTAGCAACCCCTTCAACGTCAACAATGACTTCAACACCTTTCTCTGCACACCAGCACTTGTTGATGACACTAAGAGCAGTTGGGCATCAACACCCACGCAACCACCGCACCTCCCAGCCAACACTCTCAACCATTCTGCGCTTGCATGTTCAACAACAGGTAACTGCTGGGAACCTCAGTATCCATTGGGCGCATCTCGAAAACTTGAAATTCCTCTAACAATCTGAATCATGCTCTCACAAGAGGCTAAACCACGACCCCTCCAAACCCATCTACAACAGACTTCCATTACAAATACAGA
>JAIQGC010000022.1 GCA_020072805.1 Terriglobia bacterium | reverse complement strand
CGATATCGTAGAAGGTCATTCCCGCGCGGAGATGGCGGGAGAGGGCGTCCTGAACCTCCGGCTCGATGGTGCCATCGAAATTGGGGCGGCCGGTGCGAGGATTGAGGCGTAGCCAAAGGCCGGCGGCCGCGCCGGAGCGAACCTGCACCCAGGTTAAAGAATCGCGGGGGACAAAGAGCGCGCTGGCCCAGCGCAGGCAGGGACCGAGAAGCGGAAGACGGCGCAGGCCCGCGAACGGAGCGGCAAAGCGCAGGAACAGACGTGCCAGGCGATCGCCCCAAGCGCCCACGCTATTTCTCCACCAGGAAATTTCCAATCACCAGGGCGTCCATGCCGGAGCTGAAGAAGGTGCGGATGGCGTCGGTGGGGGTGTGGACGATGGCTTCGCCGCGGAGATTGAAGGAAGTGTTCATGACGACGTAAACGCCGGTGCGGCGGCCGAATTCGTCGATAAGGCGCCAGTAGAGAGGATTGATTTCCTTTTCGACGGTTTGCGGGCGGGCGCTGCCGTCGACGTGAGTGACGGAGGGAATGACGGAGCGCATTTCCGGTTTTACCTGTGCGGTGAGGATCATGAAGGGAGAGTCGGTGACGCTTTCGACGTAGTCGGGGGCCTTTTCGGCGAGCATGGAGGGAGCGAAGGGGCGCCACCATTCGCGAAATTTCACGGCGTTGTTGACCTTGGCGTTCATTTCGGGGTCGCGGGGGTCGGCGAGGATGGAGCGGGAGCCGAGGGCGCGGGGGCCGAATTCCATGCGGCCCTGAAGCCAGCCGAGAATTTTTCCGTTCGAGAGAAGCTCGGCGGCGATTTTGGCGGGATCGTCGAGGCGGGTGAAGCGCAATTTGTAGGTGCGCAGGGCGGCTTCGATCTGCTCGTCGGTGAAGGAGGGGCCGAAATAGGCATGGCGCATGGGCTTGTTGGGGAAGCGGCCGCCGTTATCGAGGTAAGGAGCGAGGGCGGCGCCGAGGGCCACGCCGTCGTCGGAGGCGGCGGGCTGGACGAAGAGTTTTTCGACGAGGCCGGAGGCGGCGATTTTGCCGTTGGCTTTGGAGTTGAGGGCAACGCCGCCGGCAAGACACAGATTGCGGCAGCCGGATTTTTCGATGGCCAAGCGGACGACGCTCATCATGGCGGCTTCGCAGGCGTCCTGAACGGCGAAGGCGATGTCCTTGTGGCGGTCTTCGATTTCGGATTCGGGAAGGCGGGCGGGGCCGAGCAGCGAGATCATGGCGGAAAAGGGAGCGCCGCTGGAGAAGAGGCGCCGGGTGTGAACTTTGTAAGGAGCGGCTGCGAGGTCGATGAAAGGGCGGAGATCGACACCGGGCTTGCCGTAAGGGGCCAGGCCCATGACTTTCCATTCATCGCTGTTGCGCTGGAAGCCGAGATAGGCGGTGAACTCGCTGTAGAAAACGCCGACGGAATCGGGATAGGGGATGGTGAGGATGTGTTCGAGGCGGCCGTTGCGGGTGCGCCAGAGGGAGGTGGCTTCCCAGGCGCCGCGGCCATCCATGACGACGACGGCGGAATCGTCGAAGCCGGAATAGGCGGCGGCGCTGAGGGCGTGGGCAAAGTGGTGGTCCACGAAGCGGAAGCGGGCTTTGCTAGGGCCAAAGAGTTGCGTGAAACGTTTTGCCCCGCTCTGCTGGTGCCACATGCTGAGGAAATAGCGGGTGGAATTGAGGACGTTGAGATAGGTGATGGGGTAGCGGCCGAGGGCGAAGAGTTTGAGATCGTGGCGGAAGATGGGGCCGGCGGTCTGCCAGCCGAAGCAGACTTCATCGAGATCGGCGGGCTCGGCGCCGGCGAAATCGAGGCAAGCTTGAATGGCGAGTTTGGGGAAACCGGCGTCGTGCTTGAGACGGCTGAGGCGCTCTTCGGCAACAGCGAAGAGGAGCTGGCCGTCGCGGACGATGCAGGCGGAGGAGTCGTGCATCTGGGAGTAGTTGATGCCGAGAGTCAGCATGGGTTCATCAGTCTCTTGAAGAATGCGCAGTCAGCGCAGTTTGGCACATCGATATTGCCATGGCGGCGTTCATGCGTCACTTCTGTTTCCACTCGGCAACAGCCAGAGCGAAGATCTTCTCTACTTGCTTGATAACATGATCCCATGTTCGCCGTTTCATGGTTTCCTGAGCGGCGAGGCCTAAACGGCGGCGAAGCTCGGGAGATTCGATCAAGCGCTCGACGGCGGCAACAAGCGCGGCGCTGTCCGCGGGCTTCACCAGCAGGCCATTGTACTCGCCCTCGACGAGGTCGATCATTCCGCACGTTTCGGTGGTCACCACGGGCATACCCGTGGCCAGGGCTTCCACGAGGACAACCGGCATTCCTTCCATCAAGGAGGGGAGGACGAAGATGTCGTGGCGGGAATAGAGGGCGGGCATTTCGGCGGTGGGGACAAAGGGCAGAACCTCGACGCGGTCCCGCACGGACGGGGAGAAGGATTGCTTCACGGTTTGCGCATCCGCGCCACAGCCGGCAATGGTAAGGCGCACGGCGGGATGGCGAATCGCCAGAGCTTCAAAACTTTGGCGAAGGTAAAAGACGCCCTTGTGGTCGATCCAACTTCCGGCAAAGAGAAGGCGCTCGGCAGGTCCGCCTGGATAATTCCGGGGAAGTAAGAAGCGGGGCTCGGCGCCGTTGGAAATAAACCAGGAGGTTGCGGCTTCGCGGTTGTACTGGAGCTGAAGCACGCTCCAGGCTTCGCGGTTGCTGACCATGGCGTGGTCCGCGGTGGTGATGGACCAGCGATAGAGGGGCATGTGATAGAGACGCTGCCAGACGCGGTTCTTCCAGCGGAAATAACGGGCGCGGCCCTTTTTGGATTCGCGGGACATGGCGTGATTCCTGCGCTCTTCGATACCATGCATGAGCATGACATAGGGAGGCAGGGCGGCGGAGCGGCGAAAGCGGCGCAAGAGGCCGTAGGCGAAACCGGCGGGGGCATGGATATTGACGACATCGAATTCGGCGCGGCGGCGGAAGATCTCGCGGGCCAGACGAAAGGAAAAATAGAGCATGGAAAACCGCGGGAAAGCAACGGGCCGGGGAAGAAGGTCCTCCAGGAAAAGAAATTGCACGTCGTGCCCCAGCGCGCGCAGGCTATCGGCCATGTTGTAAACGATGCCGGCGACGCCTCCTTCGCGCAGCTTGGGGACCGGAGCGGCGATTAAGATTCTCATCTAAGTGGCGCTCTTTTTTCCGCAATTACAAAATAATGGTAGGCCAGCGGGGAGAGCAGCTTGCGGACCACGCGGTTCTTTTCCAGGATCGGAAAGCCGACGGGATTGCGGCCGGGGATAAACGGAAACTGGTGGCAGGTGCCGTCGGTGTGCCGGATGGTCCATCCGGCGTGGCGGAGCCATCGGCGGACTTGGAGAAACCACTGGCGGCGGTCAAAGGGCTGGTCGTCTTTACGGTGCGGGTGGCGAAACTTGGCGTAGATTTCGTAGAGGCCCATGAAATTGAGGTAATTGGGGGTGGTCAAAAAAAGCCTGCCGCCGGGGCGGGTGACGCGGAACATTTCCTGGAGGGCGCGCTGGGCGTCGGGCACGTGCTCGATTGTCTCACAGGAGATTACCAGATCGAAGGAATGGGCGGCGAAGGGCAGCTTCTGCGCATCGCCCTGGACCAGAGGAGGAGCGGCGGGATCGGTGGGAACGTGCAACTTCTCTTGGGTAATGCGGAGGGCGGAAGCGGAGAAATCGCAACCAGTGACATGCGCGCCGGCGCGGGTCAGTTCGCGCACGAAGCCGCCACGGCCGCAGGCGACTTCGAGGATACGCAGGCCGGAGACGGGGCCCAGGCGCTCGCGGACGAGGTCGTACCAGGGGCTGGAGGAGTCCTCGTGGGCGGGAGCAGCGTCAAACATTCGCTGGTGCCAGGCGTCGTATTCGGTGCGGAGGCTCATGATTCCGGTTCAAGAAAAACGAAGGAAACTCCTGCGTTGGCAGAATTGAGGGCCGGTCTCCTGCGTCTCAGGAAAGCGCAAAGAGCGCGCAACACCGGAGGATGTTTCCCCCACGGGCAATAGTTTACCAGCCTCATTCGCTGCAGAGCTGGCAGAAAGACGGTCATGATTGTTTTTGAACGACGACGACGGAGTCGATTTCCCGAACAATAAGCCAGCCCGGCTGCTGCGCGTTTCGGAACAGAGCGTCGACGACGCGGACAGGACCATCTTCAGGCTTTGTCCAGCCGCCCTCGAAAAGACGTGCATCATGAAAGACAACCAGGCCGCCAGGCTGCACGAACTTGCTCCAATCGTTCCAATCGCGCCAGACGGCTGGTTCGGCATGATCGCCATCGATGAGCAGAAGGTCAATCGGCTCGTTCCATGAAAAAGCAACATCGTTGCTGAAGCGCTCCATCCAAATCACCGTACCCCGATGGCATTGGCGAACAGCCCGGTGTGCGGCCCGGCGCAGAGTATTAAGAAAGCGGATGCGGGACAAATGATAGGGGTCGATCAGGAAAAGTCTGGCGTCAGGAGCCATGGTTTCGCAGAGAGCGATTGCCGAAGCGCCTTCGGCCACGCCGATCTCGACGATGGTCCGGCGCATCGAGGCGGCCTTGCCAATCGCCTGATGCTCCGCAAGGGTATGTTGCGCAAAAATAGGCCGCAAGCCAAGCCAGGCAAAAAAGGGATGGCTCAGCTTTGTGTTCCGATAGAGTTTGTCCGCCTTATAGGATTGGATATCCAAAAAAGAAATCCTGGGCCCCGTTCCCATAAAAATATCACCTCAGCACCTTAAATAATTACAACAGAACAAAGCCTATCCGGCGCGGGAATCTTCGGCAGGGGGAAAGCGCTTGCATGGAAATCCCCCATGCAAAGTATGCGCTTATCCAGATCTCGCAGCGAGCGCAGAATCTGAGAGTGGTTGATAACAGAGACTGCCAATAAGAATTTCCGGCGAATCTGCGCCATTGCTCGCAATTCGGGCACGGACAGCCGTTGCTGCAGGGATCGAGTCACGGCTTCAACGCGATCCGGCCGGTGTAATCGATTCGGTTCAGCAGAATGGGAATGCGGTTCTGCGAGAAATATTCATCACACGCCTGGCGGGCGCCTTTCCAGTGCCCGTAGTCGTCGATAATGATCACGCCCGCCCGGGATAAGCGCGGAAAAAGGTGAATCAGTTCATGCCGGGTGGACTGATACCAGTCCGTATCAAGGCGGAGCAGGGCGATGGTATCAGGCGCGGAAGCGGGGATGGTTTCCTCGACTTTACCCGGAACGAAATGGATTTTGTCCCTGGGATAGCCCGTGCCATAGAGTAATTCCCTGACCCGATCGAGCGGCGCATCCGCGCACCTGGATCCGATGTCATCGATCAGAACATCGGAAGCCTGCTTGCCGGAGTAATCGACGTCGTTGGCGGCGGGCGCGGTCATGCCCTCGAAGGTATCGAACAGATACAAATCGCGGCTCGTATCCTGCATCTGGAGAAGCGTCCTGGCGATGGCGGCCATGCTCCCGCCCTTCCACACGCCGCATTCCACGATCGCTCCCGGAATGCCGCTGGAGGTGACGTAGCGCACGGCCTGTATAAGAGCGTAGATCCGCTCCGCGCTGGTCATGGTCCAGGGGCGAACGGCACGAATAATAGCAGCCTCCTCTTCGCGAAAGTCTGGGGGAAACTGCTGTTCTCGAGGAGGGTAGTGAACAATGTCGAGGCCAAACAATCTGATTGATTTGTGGATGGCAGCTTTGATCATCATTTTACTCGCCAATTCCTCTCAAGATTCTGCATCTCAGGAACCGGCAGGCAGCGTGCGCGAACCCGCCGATAGAAACCGCTTTGCGAGAGAATCCTCTGAGCACCATAAAAACATTTCGGCGGCGTAACCAATGCCCCCAGAAGAATGAGCAATTTGAACAGGCGGTGGGAATAAGGCGCTTCGGGATGAATTATCCCATAAAGCTTCCATTCGACTCCGGTCGTTTCCCACGGCCACCCGCCGTCGATCATGAGCCGAAGTTGGTCTGCGCAAGCCCGCGTATACTCGACGACGGCGCGACAGAGTTGCGGGGAGGCACCCCTGTTTTCCAGTTGCCGGGAAAGACTGCCGGCAAGCACGGCGAGCGATCTCTGCTTGTGGCGCAGTTTATGCAGGTCAAAACCCGCGAGCTGAAAACGATTGGCCTCATGGAGCCGGTAGTAGGTAAGGGGCTCCGGCAAAATCCGTGCTTCCATTAAAAAGGAGGCGAGTGTAAACAAATATTCGTCGGCTTGAATTTCAATCTCTTCTGGAACCGACCCGATGCGCCGGAGCAGTTCAGATCGGATGGCCATGCGGCTCGTCCCAAGAAAAGCTCCGCGCCGGCGAAATAAGAGCGCGCCCTCCATCGTATTGGCCTGAAACCGAAATCCCTCGCGGAGAGTTTCCGTTTGCTCCCGCCCATCACGGTGAAAGATGATAATCCCGTGGCCCACGATTCCCAGCTCGGGATGCGCTTCGAAAGCGGCGGCAACGAGGCTTAACTTCCGCGGGTCCCACCAATCGTCGCCGTCGAGGAAGGCGATGATTTCGCCTTTGCATTCGGGGATGCCGGCATTGAAGGCGGAGGCTTGCCCGCCGTTGGGTTTGCGGATGAGGCGGACCTGGGGTTCGAATTGGCGGACGAGATCGGGGGTGCGGTCGGTGGAGCCGTCGTCAACGACGATGATTTCGCGCTGCTCCGCGGGGAAATCCTGATCGAGAACGCTGCGAATGGCCTGCTCGATGAAGGCTTCGTGATTGTAAGTGTCGATGAGGACACTGACGAAAAGTTTTCCCAAGTCACAACTCCCTGAAATAATTCAATTGCGCCGCCGGGCAAGGCAATACAGATACGTCCCTTTGAATCCGCGCATGCGCACATAGGGAAACAGGGCCAGGGCCAGAGGAAAGCAGGCGGCGCGCTTGATGGCGGCCAGCGTTTGCATCAGGCGCTGGCGCATCCTGGGCCTGGTCCGCAGAGCCGCTTCGGCCTGCTCGGGGGCCATTTGCATGACGTCGCGAAAACTGGCTGGAGCGCCCGCGGAGGGATTTTGCGTCATTCCGGTACGCAGGGCCATATTGATCATCTGCGCCGTGTGCAAAATTCCAGCGGGCTGCTCGCGCAGCGAGAGGATTTCGAAACCCTGAGCGTTTAGGAATGTTTTCAGGGCCGCAGCATCCCAGCGCAGGAAATGGTTGGGGGGATAATCCAGAAAGTCCGGACCGGTCAGCCAGCGGGCGCGGTTGGGGACGCTCAGGGCAATGACGCCGCGGGGCTTGAGGCATGCTTTCACGTTTCGCAAGAACTCGACGGGCGCGGACTGGTGCTCCAATACCTCGAAAAACGTGACCACATCGAACTTTTCATCCTGATGTTGGGCGGCAAATTCGGCGATGGTCAGCGGCAGAACGCGCTCCAGGCCGAGGCGTTCCTGGGCGAAGCGGGCGGCGTTGCGGTCGAGTTCCGTGCCGGTCAGGCGGTAGCCCGCGTGGCGCGCGGCGGCAAGAAAATTGCCCGTGCCGCAGCCGACGTCGAGCAAGTCACCTGCGCGGGGGACCAGGGGATCGGCGAGAAAATATTCGTGGCCCGGTTCGAGCGGAAGCAGCGTGACGTCACGGCCGCCATACATCTGCTCATACCAGCGGGCATCGGGCATTTCGCGCGGGTCCCAGAAGTGCAGCCCGCAGGACGAGCAGGCGAACAGCGCATAGCGGCCGTAGCGTTCGATGGCCGGTTCACGCGCAGCTTGATTGCACGCCGGGCAAAGCGGGGAGGGCGCTTGCATGGGTGCAGTTTCCGCCGCAGGAACAGTGGCAGGGGGTATTCCCTTTGTGCTCTGTGAGGTCATCTTCCGGCTATCTCTTTCAATTGCTCTCGCTGTGCGAGGAAGATTTCCGAAGGCGCAACAGTAACAGGAAGCGGTCCACTTCGCTCTTGCGAAGAATGCCCGCCAGGGCGGCGCCCGCAATATAGAGGGCGCACGCCGTCAGCAGTTTCCACCAGTAAGCCCAGGACACAAAGTAGAGTGCCACATTAATCCCCAGCGCAAGCAAGAAAAGCGGCCAAGCGATGCGCAATCCCTGCAGAGTCAGGGGGCGAGTCTGCTGAAACAATAGATACATGAAAATTCCCGAGAGGGAGTAGCTGACCACCGTTGCCCAAGAGGCGCCGATAGCGCCATAACGGGGGATGACAACGAGATTGAGGGCAATGTTGGAAACGGCCCCGACGACTGTGGCCGCGGGCAGGTATCGCTGCAGGCCTTTGGCGACGAGGGCGTGGCTAATTGCCGTTCCGAAAAACAAGGGTACTTCAGACCAGATCAGGACGATGAGCAAGGCGGCCGTGGGCAGATAGTCCCTGCCATAGAGGAACAGGATCATCGGGGCGGCCACGGGAGCAATGGTGGCGCACAAGCCGAAAACAACGAAGAGCAGAAAGCGGTAACTTGTGCCGAGATAATGCAGAAACAGGGGTGCATCATTGGCCGTGCGCGACAATGCGGGAAACAGGGACGACATCAGCGCTCCGGGAATCGTGCTGAACAATTCGACGAGCTGCACGGCGATGACGTAGGGACCCAGGACGCGGTCTCCGGTCATGTTGTGCAGCATGACCTGATCGATGCGGTAAAAGATGCTAACGGCAATTGCGTTCATGACGAGCGGGGAGGCGTCGCGGAGCATGCGGCGGGCGTCTTCGCGAAGAAAGCGGCGGGGCCCTTCGAGGAGGCCGGCACGACGGGAGAAGACAACGATGAGAGCGGCTTCGACGACTCCACAGAGGGTGCGGGCGACAATGACATGAAAAAATGCCGCTTGACCCGTTACGAGAAGGACCAAAGCCACAAGCCACAGCGCCTGCCGAACCAAAAAGATTCCGACGCTGAACCACTGGCGCATGTCCACCTGAAACACGATGCCCGGAAGGCAAAAGGGTGGAAGGATGAGTATGTCCACGGCGGCGACGGCGATGAGCCAGCGCAGCTCACCGCTATAGCCAAACAGCGGAGCGAGCAACGGCGCGAGTACCCCGCCCAGCACTGCGAAGCCCAGAGCCAGGAGAGTACCGGTATAGAAAATCTGGGCGGCTTCCGAGCGGCGCAGAGAGGCTTCGCGTGCCAGAATCTGGCCCAAGCCATAGGTCGCGAGGAAGGAATACAAGGTCAGGTAGGCGTAGATAGCACCGTATTGACCCATACGCTCGTGGCCGAGATAGCGGGCGAGAAGGATCGAAGTAGCAGCAGAGAGAAGGAGACTGGCAGCACGGCCGACCAACTGGACGGCGGTGTTTTGGAAGACGCGGGCCCCGACCCCATCGGGGCGGGCGCCGACGCCGGGGGCGGGGTGGTTGGCGGGAGGGGCTGGTTCGCGCGCGGAGGCCTGTGCGGCAAGGGAGCCGGAATTGGCGGGATTAGAAGAGTTCATTGCCACGCAGACTCGCTGCAATCAGAGGAGTTGGGCTGACGGAAAACTCGCAGGGGAGGTTGAGCGGGCCGGAGAGTTCGTCGAGGGGATGCTGGAGGCTTTCGGTGGCGACGAGCATGGAGGGGAAAGAGTCCCAGCGGTCGGAGCGGAATTCATCGTCCCACAGGGTGGCGGACCAGTCGTAGCTGCCGGGGCGGAGGGGGAGGAAGGGGAAGCGGAGGAGGAGGGAGTGGCGGCCGGAGTCGAGATGCAGGCCGGAGATTTGGCGGGACCAGAGGAGGACGTGTTCGGCGTTGTAAAGAAAAAGCTCGAGCTGGCCGTGGCGCAGGGGAGCGGGGGCGTCGAGAACAAGGCGAATGGTGACGGGGCCGAGTGTGGCCAAGGTATGGGGAGAGGCATCGGAGGCAACAGGCTCGGCGATTTCCCAACGGACGATACGCACGGTGCGTGACGAGGCTGGGCCGATCCGGCCGGCTGCTTCTCCGTGGGAGGCGGGCACGTCCGGGGCGGTCATGGCGGATTCATAGGCGCTGACGACTTCGGCAGTGGAGCCATCCCGGCGGAGGGAGCCATCGTCAAGCCAGAGGGAGCGGTGGCAGAGGCGGCGGATTTGATTGAGCTGGTGAGAAACGAGGACGACGGTGCGGCCGGCGCGGGCGACGTCGCCCATTTTGCCGAGGCATTTTTTTTGAAATTTGATGTCGCCGACGGCGAGAACTTCGTCGACGAGGAGGATTTCGGGTTCGAGGTGGGCGGCGACGGCGAAGGCCAGGCGGACGTACATGCCGGAGGAATAGTGTTTGACGGGGGTGTCGATGAATTTTTCGAGTTCGGCGAAGGCCACGATTTCGTCGAATTTCCGGGCGATTTCTTGTTTGCGCATGCCCAGGATGGCGCCGCTGAGATAGGTGTTTTCGCGGCCGGTGAGGTCGGGGTGAAAGCCGGTGCCGACTTCGAGGAGGCTGCCGACATGGCCGCGGATTTCGGCGCGGCCGGCGGTGGGGCGGGTGATGCGGGAGAGGATTTTGAGGAGGGTGGTCTTGCCGGAGCCGTTGCGGCCGATGAGGCCCAAGACTTCGCCTTCGCGGACTTCCAGACTGACGTCCTTGAGGGCCCAGAAGGTTTCGCGGGGAACGGGGCGAAGAAGGGCGAGAGGCGAGCGCAGGGCGCGGGTGAGAACTTCGCGGAGCTGCAAGGGGCGTTCGATCTGGCCGATGCGGTAGCGCTTGGAGAGTTGCTCGGCATGAATGACGACGCGGTTCATGGGCGGGCCACGCTGCGGGAGCGAATTGTGGGAATGGTGCGCATGGTTCAGACCAAGTCCGCCACGGTGCCTTCCATGCGCTGAAAAAAGAGCAGGCCGCCGGCGAGAACGAGGAGGACCACGGCGGAGGAGGCCAGGAGCAGAACGCCGGGGGGACTTCCCTGCCCCGTCAAGGCCCAGCGGAAGCCTTCGATGACGCCGGTCATGGGATTGAGGCCGTAGAGCCAGCGCCAACGCTGGGGAACGAGCGAGGCGGGGTAAGCGACGGGGGAGGCGAACATCCAGAACTGCATGAGAAAGGGCATGACGTAGCGAACGTCGCGGTAGAGCGCGTTGAGGGCGGAGAGCCAGAGGCCCACGCCGAGGGCGGTGGCGAGGGCCAGGAGGAGGAGGAAGGGGAGATAGAGGGCGGCAAAGCCGGGGCGGAGGCCATAAGCGAGAGTGACGCCGACGAGGATGAGGAAACCGATGGAGAAGTCCACCAGGCCGGAGAGGACGGCGGAGATGGGGAGGATGAGGCGGGGAAAATAGACCTTGGTGATGACGCGTTGATTTTCGACGACGATGCTGGTGGCGCCGAGCAGGGCGGTGGAGAAGTAGGTCCAGGGAACGAGGGCGGCGAAATAGAAGACGGGATAGGGGAGGCCCTGGGAGGGCAGCCTGGCGAGGTGGCCGAAGAAGAGGGTGAAGACGGCCATGGTCATAAGGGGCTGGAGAACGACCCAGGCGACGCCGATGAAGGTCTGTTTGTAGCGGATTTTGACGTCGCGCCAGACGAAGAAATAGAGGAGTTCGCGGTAGTCCCAAAGCTCGCGCGGGCGGAGTTCCAGCCAGCCGCGCTGCGGGGCGATATGGAAGAGCGGCGAGGGCACAGCGGAGTGTTCAAGCGGCGCGGTGCTGGTGCCGAGGAAAGCCATGCAACGAATTCGTCCCCCGATGGAATGACCCTGCCTATTCTAGCCGAACGCAAAGGAACGCGCACGGGGACTTGCGGGCGGAATACAAAGAAGACATGGGAGCGATGGGTGAAGTGACTCCAGAGGGACGTGCCAAGCACGGGGATTTCCGCAAAGCCCCGAAAGAAAAAGGGTTCAAGGATGAGGTGTGGGAGGGGCGTGCAATTGCTCGATGTCTTTCTGCTCGATGGTGTGCATGAGATCGCCGCGGCGAAAGAAATAGGAGTTGAGGTCGTGGGCGAGTTTCCGGGGAACCACGGAAAATTGGTTGTGGATCATTTCGGCCCAGGAGATGGGGCCGCGGGGCGGGATGAGGTGAGCGCCCCACTGATAGACGAAGCCGGCGTTCCAGAGGGCGAAAGCGGAGAAGAGGAGGGCGAAGGCGGGAAAGGCCCGGCGGGGCGAGGGGAAGAGGGTGTTGGCGCGTTCAAGGAGAAGAGCAAGACCGAGAACAAAAATTGGGGAGAGGGAGATCAGAAAGCGGTTGCCAAAGGAGGCCATGCCATCCCAATAGGGATAGCAGGCAATGACGTAGTAGAAGGCCACAGCGGAAAGGCCGAAATAGGCGACGACTTCCTTGGAGCGGCGCATGGGGAAAAGGAGGCCGGCGAGGGCAAAGGCGAGGAGGGGGGTCCAGATGAGGAGGCCGTGGTCCGAGGAAACCAGAACGGGGAGCCAATGGGGAGCGTGGAAATCCCAAGCCAGCGCGCCGTACGTGCCGAAGCGAAAGAAACCTCCAAAAATAATCCGGCGGGTGACGAGGGTGGGGAGAAAGGCAAAGAAGAGGGCCGCAAGAAAGATAAGATTCCCGGAGAATTTTCGGAAGAAAGAGGATTTATCCGGCGAGCGCAGCAAGGACCAATAGGCCCGGAGCGAATCCACGAACGGGAGCAAGAGAAAAACGCCGTTGGGAAAATAAATGTTCAGCAGCAAACCGCCGAGCAAGCCGAGGAGAAGCCACTGGCGGAGGGTGGGGTCCGGACGAGTGCGCAGCCAGAACCAGAGAAAGAGGGCTACGGCGAAGACGGAATGAGCGTGGGACCAGGAAGGATTGAAATACATGTAGACGGGAAGAGAGCTGGAGGTCCAGATGCCGAGAGTGGAGAGAAAAGCCCAGCGAGGGTGAACAAAACGGCAGGCGATGAAAAAGGACAGAAAGAGTCCGAGGAATCCGTAAAAGGCGGTGCCGACGGCCATGGCGATGCGATAAGGAGCGGAAAAGCCATCGGCGGGGATGTGGGCGCCAAAAGAATTGGCCAACAGCACACCGGCATGAGCGAGGGCAAGAAAAGGGGTCCAAAGAATGGCGGGTCCGACAGGGAAATGATTATAGAGGTGCCCGGTTTGGGTATAGCCCTGCGGCATGACCTGGCCGTCCGGGAGAGTGCGCGACTGGGCAAACTGGAGATTGGCATGGCGCCAGTCTTCTTCGAAGCGCAAATTATGCTGGATTAACGGAGCACGGACAAAGGCGTAATAGCCGACGCCATCACCGTGGACGATGGGGTTGGCGAAGGGCAGGGAGAAAAGGAAAAATAGAAGAAGGAGTTTGGCGTAGAAGGAGCGAGCAACGGATTCCGACTGCGGCTGGTTGTTCAGGGAAGGCACAGCAGCGGACATCAGCTTGCGGCTTTCGGGGTGGCGGAATCGCCCGGAGCGGCGGGGGCGGGATTGCGCAAGATGGCAATGAGGGAGAGCGGGGGCAGGGGGAACCAGGGGTCCAGAAGGCGGAAAACGGGGGTGAGGAGATTGAGCAGCTTGATTTGCCAGTAGCCAAAGTTTTTGCGGCGCAGGAGGCAGGCGTTGAGCCACCAGCCGATGACGCCGATGCGGTTAAAGGAAAGCATGGCCTCGAGATGGAAGCCGGCGCGCTCGGCCAGCTCCTGAAATTGCTTGCGGGTGTAGCGGCGGTAATGACCAAGGACTTCGTCGAAGGAGCCGAAGAGCCAGGGGCCGCAGGGAACGAGGATGATGGCGCGGCCGTTTTCGGCGAGAACGGAGCGGATATTTTGCATGGCCGCGGTGTCGTCGGCGAGATGTTCGACGACGTTGAGGCAGACGACAGTGTCGAATTTGAGGCCCTGAGGATAGGTCGCTCCCAACTGGGCGTCGGTATGGCCGACGTGGAGATAAGGGCGGGTGGGGCGAAGGCGTTCGAGGTGGGTGAGATAGAGGGGATTGATATCGCTGGCCCAATAGAAGGTGCGGGGGATGAGCCGGAGGGTGATGTTGCCGATGCCGGCGCCGATTTCCAGGACCTTGTCGCCGACGTAAGGGCGGATGACATCGGCCATCCATTTGGTGAAGCGGGGGGCGCGGTTGAGGCGGCCGAGGATCTGGCTGCCGTAGGTATCCTGGGCATAGATGGAATCGGAGAGAGCGAAGCGGACAATGGCGAAAATGGCGTGAAAGCCATCGCGCCATCCAATTTTTTTGCCTTCCTGGTAGGTGCGGCCGGAATAGCGGATGGGGACTTCGTAGATGCGCGCGCCACGCTTGGCCAGCTTGATGGTGATTTCCGGTTCGATTTCGAAACTGCGGCCAACGAGAGGGATGCTTTTGAAGAGGTCGGTGCGGACCATCTTGTAGCAGGTTTCCATGTCGGTGAGGTTGAGATCGGAAACGAAGTTGCAGAGGAGGGTGAGGAAGCGGTTGCCGAGCTGATGGCGGAAGAAGAGGACGCGGCGGTATTCGGCGGCGAGGAAGCGGGAGCCGAAGACGGCGTCGGCCTCCTCCTCGAGGAAGACGCGGACCATCTTGAGGAGGTCTTCGGGGTGATATTCGAGATCGGCGTCATGAATGACGGAGAGTTCGCCGCTGGCCTGGGCGAGAGCGGTGCGAATGGCGGCAGCCTTGCCCTGATTTTTTTCATGGCGGAGAAAGAGCCAGGAGATTTTGGGATGGGGAGAAGCGGAGAGGAAGCGGCGGAAGTCCTCGAGGACCGCGGGGGTATCGTCGGTGGAGCAGTCATCCACGACGATGACTTGAACGGAATCGAGCAGAGAAGAATCGCCCAGCTGAAACAGGCGGGAAAGACTGGTGCGAACGAGGAATTGCTCGTTATAGGCGGGAACGAGGACGGAAAGTGTGGTGGTGGATTTCATCGAATAACGGTTAGGAAAAGAATAGCGCCTCGCAGCAGGAGAATCCAGCCCGTCATCGGATGGCGGAGCCGGTAACCGGCCGGGTTTGCGCGGAGGCGCGTTTTTCGCGGAAATAGGAGGTGACGCGGTCAATGATTTCGGTCAGGGGAGTGCGCGGGCGGAAAGAGGTGAGGGATTCGAGTTTTTCGATGCAGGGGATGCGGCGGGCCATGTCCTCGAAACCGGGCTCGTAGGCCTGCTCGTAGGGAATATAAACGAGTTCGGAGGAGCTGCCGCAGCGCTGCTTGACGATACGGGCGAGGTCTTCGATGGAGACTTCCTCGGTGTTGCCGATATTCACGACCTCGCCGATGGAGCGTTCGTTATCCATGAGGCGAATGAGGCCTTCGACGGTGTCGCGAACGTCGCAGAAGCAGCGGGATTGCTTGCCGGAGCCGTAGATGGTGATGGGCTGGTTATCGAGGGCCTGGGAGACAAAGTTGGGAAGAACCATGCCGTAACGGCCGGTCTGGCGGGGGCCGACGGTGTTGAAGAAGCGGACGACGATGACGGGAAGTTTCTTCTCCTTCCAATAGGAGAGGGCCAGAAATTCGTCGAGGGCCTTGGAGGCGGCATAACTCCAGCGGCCCTTGGTGGTGGGGCCGAGGACGAGATCGGAGTCTTCGCGGAACGGGAAATTGGTGCTCTTGCCGTAGACCTCGGAGGTGGAAGCGGTGACGACGAGTTTGCGTTTCTTGGAGGCGGCTTCGAGGACCAACTGGGTGCCATTGACATTAGTTTCGATGGTGCGCACGGGGCTTTCGACAATCAGGCGCACGCCGACGGCGGCGGCGAGGTGGATGACCACGTCGGCGTCATCGACGAGTTCGGTGAGGAGCTGCTTGTTCTCGATGGAATCGAGCTGGTACTGAAGCTTCTCAAAGGATTTGAGATGGCGGATGTTCTCCATGCTGCCGGTGGAAAGATTGTCGAGGAGAACGACGGAATCGCCGCGGGTGAGAAGCCGTTCAGCCAGATGGGAACCCACAAAACCGGCGCCGCCGGTGATCAAATAACGCACAAGTTCTCCTTACAAGGAAAGTGAATCGCCATCGTCTTCACGGGAGCGGGAGCGGAGATGAGCGGCAGCCAGATCGTCGCCGGGAACGATGGAGTTTGTCGAAGAGTCCAGACCATAGCCATAGGAATAAGGATAGTACCGATAGGAATAATAATAGTCCGGCGCGGAAGAATCCACCGCATTCAGAACGACGCCAAGGATGCGGCTCTTGACGTTGGTGAGGAGTTCATGAGTGCGGGAGAGGGCCTCCTTGGGGGTTTCGCCGCTGCGGGCGACGAGGACCACGCCGTCGACCAGAACGGAAAGGATGACGGCATCGGTGACGGCCATGACCGGAGGAGTGTCAATGACGATGAACTTGTATTTCTTGCGGAGTTCGGCAATGGCCAGAGCCATGCGGGGAGAGCAGAGGAGATCGGCGGGATTGGGAGGAAGAGGGCCGGTGGGGATGGCGGTGAGATTTTCGACTTCGGGATGCTGAACGCAGACGAGATCGAGACTGGAGACACCGGCCAAGAAGGAGCTGAGGCCGGCGTATTTGCCGTCCAGAAGATCGAGAACGCGGCCGACGCCGGGCTTGCGCAAGTCGGCGTCGACAAGAACGGTCTTGTCGCCCAACTGGGCGAGAGTGACGGCGAGATTGGCGGCGGCGGTGGTCTTGCCTTCGCGGGGCAGAGCGCTGGTAACCAGGAGGACCTGAGGGGGATGCTCGGCTTGAGAGAGAAGAAGAGCGGTGCGAAGCGCGCGGAAGGCTTCGGAGGTGAGGGACTTGGGGAGGTGATGGGAGACGAGTTCGATATGGGGCTTGTGGCCGTTGGACTTGGCGGAGTCCTTGAGAAAGCGCATGCCGCGGCCATTGGCGCTGGTGCCTTCGAAAGCGGGAACGACGGCGAGAGAAGGAAGGCGGACCAGATGTTCGACATCTTCGGGAGTTTTCACGGTGTTGTCCAAATACTCGCGGAGAAGAGCAAGACCGATGCCGCCAACCAGGCCAACCAGAATGGCCATGAGGATGTTGCGGGACTTGGCGGGGCGCGCGGGGAAGGAAGGGATCATGGCGGGGTCCACGACGCGAATATTGGAGGAGCGCAGGCCGGCGCTGATGCCGGCTTCCTTGAGCTTAGTGAGCAGACCGTCATAGAGCTGTTTGTTGGCCTCGGCCTCGCGCTTGAGGATGTTGTACTGAACGAGGCGCTGGGCCATCTGGTTGGCTTCGGCTTTTTGAGCGTCGAGGGACTTGCTGAGAAGAAGTTCGCGCTGGCGGGCGGTGCGGTAGGCATTTTCGACGCGATCAACGACGTTCTTCCCTTCCCTGTCGATGAGCTTTTCGATTTCCTTGAGCTGGGCGGAGAGGCGCTGGACGCGGGGAAAATTGGGGCCGTACTGGTTCAAGGCGGCGGAATACTCGGCTTCGGCGGTGGCGCGATTGTGCAAAAGGTCCTGCAGAACGAGATTGGTTTGGGCTTCGGGGATGACGGCGAAATTGCCGGAGGAGGCCATCTGGAATAAAGCTTCCTTGCGCATGCGGTCGCTCTGGGCCTCGGTCAAATCCTTGTTGATGTCGGCCAGGCGCTGGGTGGTGATGCTTTGCTTGTCGTCGAGGGTCCAGATGGAATTCTCGCGCTCATAGCCGAGGCGGGCCTCTTCGGATTTTTCGACTTTGATCTTGAGTTCGTTGAGCTGATCGGCGAGCCAGGTGGAAGCCTGCGTGGTAGCTTCGTAGCGGCTGCGGAAATTGTGCTCGATAAAGTTATCGAGATGGGAATTGAGGGTGCGGGCAGCCAGCCGCGGATCGGTGGATTCGAAACTGATGTCCAGCAGAAGACTGTTGGGAACGCGCTTTACCGTAAGACTGCCGAGAAATGCGGAGAGTTCCGGGGGGCGGCTCTGGTTGGCCAGGCTGCCGGTGGCGACGGCGTCGGAAACACGGCCTCCCGGAGAAAATTCGGAATTGCCCGCGAGGCCGGCGCTGCGGATGGTCTGCAAGGCGAGGGTCTCGCTGGTCAGAATTTTGGATTCGGTTTCGATGTAGCTTTCCTGATCCATGATGTAGGAAGAAGCATCGGAAGGACGGAAGGGGAGAATATTCTGATTGTCGGGGTCGATCTGAATGCGGGCGGTGGCGATATAGACGGGGCGCATACGGAAGGTGTAAATGGAGACGATGGTGGTGACGGCCAGCATGAAGGAAAGGATCATCCACAGGTGTTTGCGGAGGATGAGCAAATAGTCGTAGAGGTGAGGCTCGCGCAGAGTAAAAACGGCATCCGGAAAGCGCTGAAGCAGGGGTAGGTGGCCGTGAAGATTCCCGGCGCCATTGGAACCGTTGGAAGCGTCGTCGCGGGGAATGATTGAGCGGCCGTTGTCTTCGATCATAGATGCCTGCTAACGAGCAATCCGGAATACGGCGGCGGCGGAACCGACGCCAATGGCGATTTCGGCGAGACGGATGGCAGTGCGCTTGCCGCCGCTTTCCGGAACAAAAAGAATATCGTTGGGACTGAGAGGAACGTCCTCGGTCTTGCGAGCCATGATCTTGCCCAGATCCACGCGGACCTGCTGTTGCAGGCCTTTTTCGTCCTTGCGGAGAATGACAGCCGCGGACCCCTTGGCGCTGCGCTGGAGACCTCCCGCCAGGGAAAGAACCTTCAAGATGCTCATTTGCGTGTTGTCGCTGGCCAAAACATAAGCGCCGGTGCGGCTGACGGCACCCAGGACATACACGATGCCGCCGCGCGGCACGGAAACAACGTCTCCGCCTTCGAGAATAATATTGCTCTGCGGGTCCGCTTTCTCCAACAGATCATCCAGGCGGATGGTGACCGTGCCACCGGAAGCGGAAGAAGGATCCGCCGTATTTTCCGGAACGGAGGAAGGCGAAGGAGCCGCAGAGGAAACATTCGAAGCTTCCGCAGGGACAGCGCTCGGAGGCGGATTCTGCGCGAGCGGGGCCGAAGGCCCGGGCGTCGGAGCAGACGGCAGAGAAGGATCAGGACCCGTGGCGCGAACAGAGTCCGAGACCGTGGAGGACGGAGCCGAAGATGCGGCAGGTTCTTTCCATTCGGGAAATACCGGAGCAACCGGAACCAGAGCGAGAGACTGCTGCGGGGCCCTGGTTACGATGACCGTACCCCCGGCATCGTTGGAGATGCCGCCAGCCTCGGAAAGAACCTCGAGCAGGGTAACGGGACGGTCGGCGTGATAGACCATCGGGTGCACCACCGAACCCACGACCATAATGGGTTTGCTTCTCTTCTCTTTAGCGACAACGCTCACTTGCGGATGGGAAACAAGACCATTGGCCTCCAGCATTTCCGCAATCTTTTTTTCCACTTGTGATTCGGTCAGGCCGGAGACCTGCAAGCGCACGGGGAGGAGAGGAAGCGCCAGGCTCCCCGCCTGGGTGACCCGGAAATCTCCCGATAATTCCTTAACGTCGAAGACATCCACAGACAAAAGATCAGCAGGACCAACGGTGTATTCGCGTTGATTCTTCTGTACCAAATTGGCAAAAGCGCGGATGCGATCGTTCGTCTGTTGTGGAGTTTCCAAAGGAGAAGATTGCGCCCAACAACCCGGTAGCAAAACAGAAACCATCCAGACACAAGGGATTGCGAACCGAAACGCGGATCTAAAGGAGCGGCGAATACACGCTGCCACCGCATCCAGTCTGGCTGGCTGCATCAGAATAGATAACCCCCGGAGGCATTATATAGCGTTTCAAGCCGGAACAGTCAGGATGTTCCTGTATGGGAAACGGAGGGTGCACGATAGATACGAGACGTAGCAAGCAAGGAAAGCAGAAAGAAGAGAAGTGCGTTGGAGGGGATATGTAAATTGAAATCAACAGTGCAGTGAACGAGAAATCCGATACAGCCGAGGAATGCGCCGGACTGAAGAGCGCCGGAGGCGCCATTTTCCGGACGCCAGGAGTGGCGAAAGCCGAGGGAGAAGAGCAGGAACAAAAAGAAGGAGCAACAGAGAGCGCCGAGGATGCCGGTTTCGGCGAGGACTTCGGCAAAATCATTGTGGGCGTGGTTGACGATCTTGCCGTCATAGAGGGAGTCGTAGGCGGGAAAGACGGATTGCAAGGTGCCCAGACCGGTTCCGGCGAGACGATGATCAAGAAAAATGCGCCAGGCGTCCTTGGCCATGGCCACGCGTTTGTCCTTGGAAGCTTCGAGAGGCTTCATGGCGGCGAAGCGATCGAGAGTGGGTTGAACGCCGAGCCAGGAGACGAGCAGGAGAGCCAACAGGAGCACGCTGCCGCCCACCAGGGCGCGGCGGCCGCTGCCCTTGCGAAGAATTACGAGCAGAGCCAGAAGAGACATCTCCACCAGGAAGGCGATGATGCCGCCGCGGGAGGCGGAGAGAAACAGTGCGCCAATGGGAAGCAGGGCGAAGAGGACGACGATGGCCAGGCGCTCGCGCTGCACCTTGCCGAGGACCAGGGGGACCATGCCCACGGGAATGAGCAGCTCGACCAGGCCGGCGAAGTGATTGCGGTTGACGTAGGGCCCGAAGGGAATGCCGCCAAAGCGCATTTCGCGGAACCAATATAATTTTCCGTTGAAGGTGAGGTGCTGGAGAATGGCGAAAATGGAGACGAGAAAACCGAGGGAAATCAGGAACCAGACGAAGCCGCGCCAGTCGGGGAGGGTGCGATAGGCCTGAGCGGCGAGGAAGAGAAGGAGCAGGTAAGAGGCAGCGAGCTGCAATTCAACGCGGGTGGCATAGAAATAGAGAGTGGAGCGGAAGAGCAACTGCGCGGCGGAGAGAAGCACGAAAAGCAGGACAGGAAAAAAGACGGCGGGGAGAACAATCTCCACCTGCCGTCCGCGGACCAGGAGCGCCGCCCAATACAGGAAAAGAAGGGCCGCGCCGATTTCCAGGACGGCCATGGCCCATTCCTCGACCGCGCCGTGGGTGAGCACGGAAAACGCCAGGAGCACGCAGATTCCCGCGCGGAGCAGCTTCATGGGCGGACCTTTTCCGGGGAAGGTGCCGCTGGGAGGGGGACCAGAGCGAGGTCATCCAACCAGGCGGTGCCAGCGATTTTGTTGTCGAACTTCTGGCTGGGGGCGCGGCTCACGCAGATTTGAGCGATGCGCGAATCCTTGCCCGCCTGCCAGGACAAGGTCCACGGGGTCCAGGGTTCGGTGGCGCGGAGTTCCGGAGTGCTCACCGAGGGGGAGTCGCGAGAGGAGAGAGCGACAAAAATTCCGCGGTCGCTGGTGATGGTTTCCGTGCGCATCCATCCGGAAAACTGGTAGGCGGTTAGCGGAGTCACGGGAACCACCTGGCAAACCCCGGAGAAGCCCAGATTGCGCGAACCGTCAAAATGAATGCGCAACGACTGCCTTCCGGAATGTTTGACGGCGCCGTCATACCCGATTTGAACGCCTTTATCTTCCTGGATGCGCCAGGACAGGCCGTTACGGACATTGGATTCAAAGCCGCCATCCCAGAGAACGGACCCGGAAGGACCGCCAGGATCGGGAATCTCAGCGAACTCAAGAGCCTGCTTCCAAACCTGAGCAGCCTCCGTTCCATGCGCGGTGCGCAGAAGGAGGTCCAGAAAAGGAGAAGCTTCCTGAAGAGGGAAATGAGGGTGGAGAGCGGCCAGGCGATTCCAGACATCGAGGGAGGCATCCACGGCGCCGTCGGCGGCAAGGACTTGCAGGGCCGCCAGGTAGACCACCGGGGAGGAAGGAAGAACCTGGCCGAGGAGGACCTGGGAGTCCGGATTGGCGGACCAGCAGACGGAGACAGCCTCGGCGGTGCGGGAGGGATCGCTTTCGAGGCTGCGGTGAATTTCCGCAAAAGCGGAATCCATCTCGCCCTGGCGAAGCAGGAAATTACCGTAGTGCCAGGCAACTTCGGCGGAGACGGGATGGCTTTTTTTGGCGGAAAGAAGAGCGGAACGCGCGGAGGAGAGATCGCCTTGCGTTTCATAGGCGGAGGCGAGGTCCAGCCAAACAGCGGGCGCGCGGGGATCCAGGAGGAGGGAATGGCGGTAGAGTTCGATGGCGCGGGGGAAATCCTGCTGGTCGAGGCCAAATTGCCAGTAGCGGCCGAGCAGATGCCAGTGGCGGGCATTGCCGGGTTCGAGGCGAACGGCTTCTTCGAACCCCGCCAAAGTGTCGAGAGAGGAAAAGTATTCGGCGGCGGCGAAGCGAACGGCGAAAAAGGAGAGAGTGCCGGCTAGGACCACGGCCGCAAGCAGCAGGGTCCGGCGCACCATCGGGCTGGAAAGAGCCAAAAGCATCGCAAGTAAGACGCCGAGCACGAGCCGCGGAGGAACGGAGAGAATCCGCCGCAGAACAGGGTGGATTGTACCGTGGAACGGCCCCAGAGGTCTCTTCTTCCTGGAAAAATAAGCGCGGAGCGAAAAAACTATTTGCCGGGGGCGGCGCTGAAGGCTTCGGCGGAGCCGCGGGAGCGGCGGCGGGCGTCAATGCCCAGGCGCTTGATCTTTTGGTTGAGGGTGGAAAGGGGGATAAGGAAGCGCTCGGCGGCTTCGGTCTGATTCCAGCCGGTGCGCTCAAGCATATCGAGAATGACGCGGCGCTCAATTTCATCCATGACCTGGAAAAGAGAAGGCTGGGGGCTGTCGGCGGCGGCGCGCGCGCCGGGTTCACCGGGAAGAGCGGGAAGAAAATCGGAGAGTTGCAGACGGGAAGCGTGGACGGCGTCGCGGGAGCGCAGAGATTCGGGGAGCAGATCCACGTCCAGTTGATCCTGGGAGGAGAGGACGACGGCGCGTTCGGCGACATTTTCGAGTTCGCGGACGTTGCCGGGCCATTCGTAGTCCATGAGGAGCTTCATGGCGGCGGAAGTGAACTGGCGCGGAGGTTTGCCGTTCTCCTTGCAGTAGCGCTCGAGAAAATGTTCGCAAAGAGCGGGAATATCCTCGCGGCGCTCGCGCAAAGGAGGCAACAGGAGGTGAATGACGTTGAGGCGGTGAAAGAGGTCTTCGCGGAAGCGGCCTTCGCGGACCAGGGTGAGGAGATCGACATTGGAGGCGGCGACGATGCGGACGTCGACCTTGATCTGCTCAGTGCCGCCGAGGCGCATGAATTCGCGCTCCTGAATGACGCGGAGAAGCTTGGCCTGGGTTTCCGGGGAGATGGTGGCAATTTCGTCGAAGAAGATGGTGCCCTGATCGGCGACCTCGAACAGGCCCTTTTTGGAGGCGACGGCGCTGGTGAAAGCTCCGCGCACGTGGCCAAAGAGCTGGGATTCGAGAAGGTCGGCGGGGATGGAGCCGGTGTTGATGGGCACGAAGGATTTATCGGCGCGGGGAGAGGCGGAGTGAATGGCCTTGGCGATGAGTTCTTTTCCGGTGCCGCTTTCGCCGGAGATGAGAATGGTGGAGCGGGAGGAGGCCACCTGGGTGACCAGGTCCAGGAGGGCCAGCATCTTCTCGCTCTTGCCGATGATGTTCGGGAAATTGAAGCGCTGTTTGAGGGCGCGCTTGAGATGAAGATTTTCCTCGCGCAGACGGCAGGCCTCGACGGCCTGGGCGACCTGGGCCAGCAGTTCTTCGTTGGACCAGGGCTTGGTGATGTAGTCGAGAGCGCCGCTCTTGAAGGCCTGGCGGGCCATGTCAATGGAGCCGTAGGCGGTGATGAGGACGACGGCGAGATGGGGATCGCGCTGGCGGATCTCGCGGAGGAGTTCCAGGCCATTGCGGTCGGGGAGGCTGACGTCGAGCAGGACGAGGTCGTAGGGCTGTTCTTCGAGTTTGGCGAGGCCGGATTCGCCGCAGTCGGCGGTGGCCACGAGGTAGCCTTCCGAGGAGAGAAGCAATGCAAGACCCTCGCGGATCTCGGATTCGTCATCCACAACGAGAATGGAGCCCTTAGACATGAACGGGTTTTCTCGCGGCGGGAAGTTCGAGATGGAAGGAGGTGCCCTTGCCCGGAGTGGAGCGGACGTCCATTTTTCCGGCGTGTTCGCGGACGATGCCATAGCTGACGGAGAGGCCGAGGCCGGTGCCGCGTCCGCTGGGCTTGGTGGTGAAGAAGGGGTCGAAGATGCGGTTGATCAAATCGCGGGGGATGCCCGCGCCGGTATCGGTGATTTCGATTTCGACGCTGCCGTTATGAGCGGCGGTGCGGATTTCAAGCATGCCGCCGGCAGGCATGGCGTCGCGGGCGTTGAGAAAGAGATTGAGAAAGACCTGCTGGAGCTTGTTGGAAGAGCCGTGGACCGGGGGAAGCGCATCGGCGAGCTGCTTCATCACCTGGATGCGGCCGGTCTTCATGGGATGGTCCACGAGCAGGAGAGTGTCTTCGAGGACGCGGTTGATATCCACCTGGGAGAACTGAGCGACGCCGGTGCGGGAGAAATTCAGGAGATTGTTGACGATTTCGCTGGCGCGGAAGGTCTGCTTGACGATTTTTTCAATGAGGGCCTGGCGGGGATCGCCTTCGGGCATCTGCTTGGCCAGCATCTGAATGTAGTTGGAGATGACCGCGAGGGGCGTGTTGACCTCGTGGGCGACGCCGGCGGCGAGCAGGCCGAGGGAAGTGAGCTTCTCGGTCTGGGTCATCTGCCCTTCCATGTGTTCGCGCTGGGTGACGTCGTCGAACAGGAGCAGGCGGCCGATGCGCTCGCCGGCCTTGCTGACCAGCGGAGTGATGGAAACGTTGAGGGTCAGGGAGCGTCCGGCGGCCTGGAGGCGGTGTTTGTAGATGCCGCTGATCTGATCGTCGCCGGAGCGGGAAAGAATCTCGGCGGCAAGCTCCACGGGGAGAAGAGAGGCCAAGGGGCGGCCCACGGCGTTCCGGCGGGTGACGCCGAAGAGGTCTTCCATGCGGGAATTCCAGGATTCCACGGCGCCGTCGAGGTCCACGGCGAGGACGCCGACGTTGAGGGATTCGATGATGTTCTCGCTGAAGTCCTTGAGGCGGGCGATTTCGAAAGCTTTCTGTTCGAGGGAAGTGTAGAGCTGGGAATTATCGAGGGCGATGGCCACGTAACCGGCGATGGTCTGGACAAGTTCGACGTCGTCGCTGGAGAGAAAGTCCCCATCCACGGTCTTGCCCAGGCCCAGGACTGCCACGGAGCGTTCGCGGATGCGGCAGGGAACGAAATAGTTGAGATCGAGTTTTTCAAGGGTGAGGCGAACGGAATCGGAAACACCGCGCGCCTGGCGGGGCGATTCGAAAAAGAGCGCCCCGCCGCGCGCGATCTCGGGCTGGGCCGGCTCGAGAAAGGAGAGATCCAGAGGACCGCTGAAGCGGATGCCCATGGAGCGGGCCAGTTTCAGCTCTCCCGGACGGGAGGAATCCTCCACAAAAATGGCCAGGCGATCCACGAGGAGGGTCTGAGAGATGCGGTCCATGACCGAGGCGAGCATGGGTTCCACGCGGACTTCGTTGGTGAGGGTGCGCCCGAATTCGATGAGGGTGCGGCGGTAGTCCAAACGGTCGCGGTAGAAGAAGCGGTCCAGACGCACCTGGGTCCATTCGCGGAAAGGCTGGAAGAGGAAAGCGGCAATGACGATGGCCATGATGCCGCCGGCGGGGCCGGTGGGCCAGCGCAGATGAAGAAATTCGCCGATGACGGCAATGAGGGTGAAATAGACGCCGACCACGCCGGCGGTGGCGGCGGTATAGGCCAGGCCGCGCTTGAAGATGATATCCACGTCCATCAGGCGGTAGCGGATGATGGCATAGCCGAAGCAGAGAGGAATGAGGACAAGGCTGAGAGCGGAAAATTTCAACCACGAATTCAGGGCGGCGTCAAAGATGAAGGGAAGAATATAGAAAAAAGTGAAGGGGAGGCTGCCCAGGAGCGAGCCAGCGGTGAGCCATTTCAACTGCTGGCGAAGGACGCCGCTCGGGGCGGCGCGAAAGGTGCGGTAGAAGACGACGCCGGCGGCGAGGAAATAGGCGGCCAGGTAGGCCAGCTCGATCTTGTCCAGAACAAGGCGGGCGCCCAGCCAGGGAATGAAGCCGAGGGCGTTGACGGCCACGCACAGGTGGGTGACCAGGAGAAATGCGGGAATAACATAGACGGCGGCAAGGCGGGAGACGGATTGCGTGGAGCCTTCGGTATGCTCGGGGAAAACCAGGGCAAAGTGGAGAAGCAGAGCGGGAACGAGGAGGCGCGCGACAATATTCGCCCAGTAGATTTCCCAGTCGAAGGCATCCAATTTCCCGCTGTAGTGAAAGGAATAGAGAATGAAGGAAGCGAGACAGAAGAGATAGAAATGGACGGCGCGGGGAGCGTTCCAGCGGCGGACGAAGATGAAGAGGCCGATGAAAAGATAGAGGAGGCCGACCAGGCGGAGGTAATTTTCGATGGAGGCGGGTTTTTCGGCCGGAGCGGTAACCACGCGGGTTTCAAACTCGCGGCCGCCGCGGGAAACCTTGTAGCGCACCTGGCTCCACAAGCCCGCGCGCCAGAGTTTCTTGGTGACTTGGACGGCGCTGGATACGGGAGCGTCGTTAATGCCGAGCAGGCGGTCGCCGGCGCGCAGGCCGGCGCGGGCAGCGGGAGAATCCGGGGCCACGTGCCAGGCGGTCACGCCCTGGTCGGCGTCGGAGAGCCAGGACACGCCATCGTCGGGAGATTCGTAGCGGGTGCGCTGATCGAAATTCAGGGCAGCAAAAATCATCGCGGCCAGCGTAACCAGCGCCAGCAGGACCGCTCCAACGTGGACTCGAAGGCTCTGCCTCATAGTGAAGCCCGAAAAGACTGAGAAGACCTCACAATCAGAGAGAGCAAATCAACTTCCATTGTTTGGAAGATATGGAACATGGAAGTATCTTTGTTTTCAGAGTGTTGGTGCCGGAGGCCGGAGAGACTCTTCATTGGATACAGTTTCTGGAAGATGCCTACGCTTTTCCAAAGGCTCTTCCAAGAACCTAAAATTGTACACTCAAGCCGCCCCGGAAGGTACGAAAAGCGGGGACATACACAACGCGGCTTTGGGTGCCGGAAACCGGAACGTAACCCTGCTCCAGAAGGTTCTGGCAGTCGGCCAGAAGCTCCCAGCGGCCCAGAGCAAACCGAGGAAGAGGCTGGCGCAGCCCTACGTGGAGGTAGGGATCGGCCTGATAGAGGGATTCACCGTAACTATCCAAGGAGGAGAGGAGATTGCCATCGAACCAGGTGTAACCGGCATTCATGCGGGAGCCGAGGCGCGGCAGGCGGGCTTGAACACCGGAAGAGAGAGAATGGCGGCGCTGCCGGGAGAGTGAGCCGGGCAAATCACCGGGAGCCACTTCGCCGGAGCCGCCGGGAACCAGGGCGTCGGCGGTGGTATAGATGAAGCGGACTTCAAGGCCGCCGGCAAGTTCCTGGCGCAGGGCTACTCGGGAACCCCAGGAATGCAAGGCGCCGCCGTCGGAGACGAAACCATCAAGGAAGAAATCGTTCAGCAAATTATCGGCGGCGGGATTTCCGCCTTTGCCATAGATCGCCACATGGCTATTGCCATCGTGAAAGAGGGCGAATTGCAGGCTGCCGCGGGCGCCCAGCTTGCGTTCGGCGGAGAGTTCCTCATGCCAGCCGCTTTCAAGGACGGGACGGCCATTGCGCCAGAGCAAGGAGGGAAAGGCGTCGAACTGATCAAGAGCGGAGCCGAGATTGCCGGACTCCTTCTCCACTTCCTGCGGCTGGCGCTCGGGGAGCAGGGCCTCGCCGGGCTGGGCCGCGGCAATCAGGGAAGCGGTCCATTTGCCGTTCAGGCGCAGATTCACTTCGGCGCGAGGGCGCAAGGAGAAGGCGGAGGAGTTGAAATTGACGAGGAGATATTCGGCGCCATAGCGAAGGAGAACGCGGTCACCCAGGGCGGTGGAGCCGCTCTGGTCCAGGCGCGCGCTGCGGAAGACCCGTCCGTCCGGTCCCAATTTCGATTGGCGGAACACCAGAGTGGAACGTGCGCCGCCCGATAGTGAGCCCCCAGGCAGCCAAATCATGGCCAGTCCGCCGGCCGGGGCGCGGTCATAGCTCATCTGACCCGCGAGAATGAGATGGCTGCGGGATCCCAGGAGCTGATCGTAGGCAAAGGCGGTGCCGGCAAAATCGGCAAGATTGGAAGGCAGGCCGGTGCGGCGCGTGCCGGTGGTCAGTTCCAGGCGTCCGCGAGAACCCGCGGGAGCAGTTGCGATGGCGGAACCGCCGGGCGCCGGCTGCTCTTCGACCCACTGGAGAACGGGGCGCATGGCCTGAGCCGAGCGCAGAACCCACTTCCAGTCATCGTTCTCCAAGGGAGTGGCGGGAGGGCGGCGCAACTGGTCCAGGGAAGCGAACATGGATTCGAGCTTGATGCGCAGGACGGTAGTGAGATTGGGAGCGACGCGAACGTGCTGCTCGAGTGTGGGCAGGAAACCGGCGAGGGTGACGCGGACGGTATACAGGCCGGGGGCCAGGCTCTGCTCCTGAAAAACACCGCGGGTGTTGGTGAGGAACTGCAGGGCGGCGGATGAGGCCTGCTCTTCGCGAATGACTTGCACAACGGCGCCCATTTGGGGGGTGTCCGCGCCATCGCGGACCACGCCGGCGAGGCGGCCAAAGAGCGGTTTGGATTGAGCAGCCGCGGAAGAACACAGCAGCGGGACGAACGCCGCGGCGAGAACCAGAGCCCTCGGAATTGCGGTCAATGGCCGACCGTGTTTCACGAGCACTACCTCCCTGGAGAACTCCCTGCCTGGGGAACGGGGGCCGCTTTCACCGAGAATTCGGCTTTACGAGTAATCGTCTGTTTCGCCAGTTGATCCGTGGCGTCAACCTGGAGAGTGTACTTACCGGGAGCGAGAGTGGACAGGGGCAGCAGGCGCTCGATGGTAATTTGCTCGCCAACCTGTTTGAGCTCCTGAGTGGTTTGCTTGAAATTCATGACCTCTTCGCCGCCCTTGCGGACCACAAATTCCAGGGAGCCGCTGGGCTGGTGGGTCTTCTCGTCCACCTTGAGGTTGTAGACTTGGAGATAGATGCCGAGTTTGTCCGCGGTGGTGAAATCGGCTTCGAGGCGCGGGCGCACTTTGGAGGAGCCCAGCACAAACTGGCCGGTGCCGATCTGTTTCGCGGGGACATGCTCGATCTGGTCGGCGAGGATGAGGGTGCTGGCTTCCAGCTTGTCTTCCTCGTAACGGGGAACGGCCAGACGGGAATTGACGATGCCGATATTGCCGCTCTGCACGTCCTTGATGACGATATCCAGGCGGTAGAGGCCGGGGCGAAGGGGAATGGCCTTCTGGTAGATGGAGAAGAGCTTGACGGACTGCTGGAAGAGCGAATCCGGGAAATCGCGGCTGACGGAATCCTCGAAGGTCTGCACGACGCGGCCCGTGAGGGTGCTGACGCGGCCGAAAATATTGAGGGTGGCGGAATGCACGCCCTCCTTGGACTGGAAGGAGAGCTGGGAATTGGGGATCTGGATGGTGACGGGAACGAGAACGGATTCCGCGGTGATTTTCAGGAAATCGGTGCGCCAGGTGAAATGCACCTGGTCGCGAACGATGCGCGAATTGACGGCCGTCTCGAGGTCCTTGTATTTGACGGAGACGGGCTTCTGGATCTTGCTATAGAGCTCGAGGCGGGTAAATTCATTGTAGCTGCTGGAGCGCGAACCGCCCAGACTCTTGCCCAAATGGGTGCCGTCGGAATTGGTGAAGCGGTCGGTCTTGGAGGCCATGCCCATGGCTTCGAGTTGGGTCAGGCCGGCGCCGGGAACATAGAGCAGAGCGTCTTTTTCCGAGGGATCCATGGTCAGGTGATATTCGCCGGAGCCGGAAGGGTCCACAAACTCGACGGTGATGTCGTCGCCGATATCGTCAATGTGGCGGTAGCGCCAGGTTTCCCAGGGATAGGTGGAAGTGCTGCCGCCGCCTTCATCCATGGGGCGGTCGTAGGTGCCGCCGGTGGGATGCGATTCCACTTCGTCGGCGGGGCCGTGAATGATGTAGATGCGGCCGCGATCGGTTTTCCAGCCGGGGATGCCGGAGGCGAAGTGTTCGTTGGCGTAAGCGATGCGGCGGTAGTGCTCTTCCTTGAAGTCGTTGTCGGGGAGGTCGGGATTGCTGCTGCGGCGCAGCCAGAACTGTTCGATGAACTGTTCGCGCTCTTCGTTAGTGGCCAGTTGGAGAAAGGCGCTGCGCTCTTCCGGGGCGATGATGTAAGTGACGTCTTCATTGAGCCAATGCTTATAGGCTTCGCCCAGTTCTTTATAGACTTCCTTCATTTTCTTGCGGGCGGCTTTGTCGGGCTTGGCGTTGGCGGCAGGATCGGGAATCTCCTGGGCGTGGAGCGGCGCAAGGGCCGGAATGGAGAGCGCAGCGGAAATCAGAAGAGTGCGGTAAAGCCGAGACATAGAAAACACCTCTGCCCTTTGAAGTCTGAATTCTATCCCCTGAAGCGGCGCCCCGTCAATCAGGGAATCCCCTTAATTATCAGTCACTTAAATTACATTTTCTTAGAGGCGGAAGGAGGGTCGAGGGTTGCCTCAGGACTCACCACTCCCCGCCTGTCGGACAGGGCGAGGAGAGTGATCTTGGGGACAGGGTGGCGGCTTTCAACTCCGGCTGGCATTTCTTAATCGGCAAGTCCAGCGGCCCTCCTCAGAGGATTCCTGCTCACTCCCGCTGACAGAAAAAACACCGGTCAGGCCAAATAGAACGCGGACCGCCCCAGCCACCGGAATCCGGGCCCCTTCTTTTTTCGGGTCAAGTGACTCGAAATATACGCGAGGCGCGGTACAATGTTTCCATTCCGTCAGACACCTGCCTGCCCGAAAATGGCGGATGCCGTTGGGGGGCAAATTCCAGGCGGGAGAAATAGCACGGAGAAAGCAGGAGAAGACATGGCCAACATCTATGCGGACAATTCACAGAGTATCGGCCGGACGCCACTGATCAAGCTGAACCGCCTGGCCGCGGGAACACGCGCAACCATCCTGGCAAAAATTGAAGGGCGCAACCCGGCGTACTCGGTGAAGTGTCGCATCGGCGCAGCCATGATCTGGGACGGGGAAAAGCGCGGGGCGCTGAAGCCGGGGATGGAGATCATCGAACCCACCAGCGGCAACACGGGCATCGCGCTGGCCTTCGTGGCCGCGGCCCGGGGCTACAAGATTACGCTGACCATGCCGGAGACGATGTCGCTGGAGCGGCGTCGGGTGCTGGCGGCCTTCGGGGCCACGCTGATCCTGACGCCCGGGCCGGAAGGAATGTCCGGGGCGATCAAAAGGGCGGCGGAAATCGCGCAGTCGGATCCGCGGCGCTACTTCATGCCGCAGCAGTTCGAGAACCCGGCCAACCCGGAAATTCACGAAAAAACCACGGGACCGGAGATCTGGAACGATACCGACGGAGGAATGGACGTGCTGATCTCCGGAGTGGGTACCGGCGGAACGATCACCGGAATCTCGCGGTATTTCAAGAAGACCAAGGGCAAGGCCATTCTATCGGTGGCCGTGGAGCCCGCGGACAGCCCGGTGATCTCGCAGCAACGCGCGGGACAGCCGCTGAAGCCTTCGCCGCACAAAATACAGGGACTGGGCGCGGGATTCATTCCCAAGAACCTGGACCTCTCGATGGTGGACCGCGTGGAGCAGGTGAGCAACGCCGAAGCCATCGAATACGCGCGGAGACTGGCGCAGGAGGAGGGCATTCTGAGCGGGATCTCCTGCGGAGCGGCGGCGGCAGTGGCCGTGCGGCTGGCCAAACTCGATGAGTTCGCCGGGAAGACCATCGTGGCCATCCTGCCGGATTCCGGCGAGCGCTATATTTCCTCGGTGCTCTTCGAGGGGATCGGGTAAAGGGACCGTGCGCGAGCAGCCGCGCCCCGGACGGGTGGGCGCGCGGCAGCCTTCGAGCAAACCACGGGAAAGAGAACCATGAGCAACGAAGACCTGCAGCGGCTGTCACGGGAATTCCGGGCGGCCCTGGATGCGCGCCTGGCCGGAGAGGAGCGCAGCGATTTGCGCCTGCCCGACCGGGAAGAGATTGCGGCGGTATGCCGCCGGTATGTGGAAGTGTTGTTCGCGCTGTACTTTCCGTGCGAGAACTCCGGGCGGGCGCCGCTGAATGAGCGGGCCGAGGCCCATTTGCGGGAGATGCGGGAGCTGTTCAACGACCAGATCTGCCAGGCGATGCGCTTTGATTGCCGGGTGGCGGGCAAGCCCGCGCCATCCAACGCCGCGAAGTGCGCGGAAGAGCAAGTCGGAAGACTCTTTGAACAATTCGCGGATCTGGCGCGGCTGCTGGGCACCGACTTGGAAGCCGCCTTTCAGAACGATCCCGCGGCGTCCAACCGTGAAGTGATTCTGCTGAGCTACCCGTGCATCGAGGCCATCACGGTGCAGCGGCTGGCGCACCGGCTCTACCAGATGGAAGTGCCTTTCATTCCGCGGATGCTCACCGAGGCGGCGCACAGCCGCACGGGAATTGATATGCATCCGGGAGCGGCCATCGGGGAATCGTTTTTCATCGATCACGGAACGGGCGTGGTGATTGGCGAGACGGCCACGATCGGGAATCATGTGACGCTCTATCACGGGGTCACGCTGGGAGCCTTTAATCCACTGCTGCGCGACGCCACGGGCGCGCTGCCCCGCGGACGCGAAAACAAACGTCACCCGGACATCGAAGACCACGTGACAGTCTACCCGGGCGCCACGATTCTGGGCGGGGAGACGCGCATCGGACATCACAGCATCATCGGTGGAAACGTCTGGCTGACGCACAGCGTGGCGCCCTACAGCCGGGTAACGATGAAAGATCCCGAACTGGTTATCCGCAGCGATCATCCGAAAAACTGAGAGCAGACGTAGCGGGTACGGCCGCGCTCCTGAAGAAGAAGCCGCGGTTGTTTGCATTTTCCGCGCCGCGGCGGCGCGGCATACAACAGCGCTACAGGACGGTTGCCGGATTAACGGGGCGGCGCGGGCCGGGCAGGCGGACTTCCTCGGTTGGGAGGCTGTCGGGCGAGACTTCGCCGGGCAAAGCAGCGTCTTGATTCTGGGGAGGGAGCAGGCCGATCGAGCAATTGCGTCCCGCGTCCTTGGCCTGATAGAGAGCACGATCGGCGAGTTCCAGAACCGTCTGATATTTCACGGCCTCGGGCTTGGAGGCAAGCCAGGGAAAAGCCGACCAGCCCACCGAACAGGTAATCCACACGGGATCTTTCGAGGCTTTGACGACGAAGGGCCGCGAGCCAATGGCGGTGAGCACGCGGCCGGCCAGGGTAGCGGCTTCGGCGCGATTGGTGTAGCGGGAAACCACCAGGAATTCCTCGCCACCCCAGCGAATCAGGTCATCGGACTGGCGGATGGCGGATTTAATGCGGCGGGTGATTTCCACGAGGAGATCGTCGCCGGCGTCGTGTCCGTACTTGTCATTGATGGATTTAAAATTGTCGGCGTCGATGATGTAGAAAATCAGGTCGCGATTGAATTCGGAGCCATCGCGGCGATTTTCGGCATAAAGACGCAAGGTCTGGCGAACGCCCGCTTCGATGGACTTCTGGAAAAAGCGGCGGTTGTGCGCGCCGGTTAGCGCGTCGGTGATGGAGGCTTCCTCGAGCTCCTTGATGGCCTGGGCCAGCTCGGCGCTGCGCTCCTCGACGGCAATTTCCAACTGACGGCGGTCCTCTTCCAGGCGGTAGGTGCGAAAGCGCAGGAGTCCGTAAAACGCGGCGCCCGCCAGCAGAAGGTAAACCAGGCGGGCCCACCAGCGCTGCCACCAGGCGGGCAAGATCTCGAAGGGAAAGCGCACCGGGTCGGTGTGCAAGCCTTCGCCGGACTGGCAGGAAACTTCCAATTCATAAGCGCCGGGGGGAAGCGCGGCATAGAGGACTTCGCGGTGCAGGGCTTTCCTGGTCTCATTCTCCGCGCCCTTCAAGCGGTACCAGCAGGTGGCATCGGGAGAGTTGCGGTAGGAAAGAAGAGCAAATTCGGCTTGCAGAGAGTTTTCCTGGTGCGCCGCGCGCACCTTGGTTTCACCCAGGCGCTCGCGGCCGCCCAGGCGAACGGAAGTAAACCTGACGTGGGGATCGGCGGAGGGCAGATTCGTGTCGGAAAGAGGATCAATCCTGGCCAAGCCTCCGCTGGTGCCGATCAGCAGCGATCCGTCCTGATCGAGAAAAAATGCGCCCTCGGCAATGTCATCCCAGATCAGGCCTTCGGAATGAGAAAAATGGCGAATACCGCCGTCGGGCGCGATGCGGGCCAGCCCCTGGGTTCCGCCAGCCCAGATGGATCCTCGGGAATCGCGCCCCAGCATGAAAACGCCGTCAAAGGGCAGGCCATTGCCTTCGTTGAAGTGCTTGAGCTGGGGAATTCCGTTTTGCAGGCGGAATTGCGTCACGCCGTTGTCGGAGCGATAGCACACCCAGACTTCGGCGGGGCCCAGGGCCAGAAGCTCCAGGATGCCTGCTCCACGCAATCCGTCCTTTTCTCCATACAGCGTCCAGGTCTTCCCGTCAAAACGCGCCAGGCCGCCTTTTCCACCCATCCACAAAACACCCTGGGACACGCTGAAGCGGTCCGCCGCCGGCAGGATGGATTCCGGAATTTTCACCGGAGAAAAACGGAAGGGAGATTTCCAGGAACGCAGCGCGCGCACGGAATTTCTACCCGTTAGCCAGAGATGGCCGTCCAGGGACAAGCCCAGAACGCGCACCTCCGGGCCGGGGACCGTGATTTTTTCCGGGCGCAGGGTGTCGGGATCAAAGCGCGTCAGTCCCCCGAGGCGGGTGAGAACCCAGATGGAACCGTCCGGACCTTCCTGGATTTGCTGAGCCGATGAACCGTTGAGGCCGTCTTTCTCCCGCCAGATGCGGAAACTGCGAGTCGCGGGATTCCACATGGCCACGCCCGCGTTCGTTCCAATCCACAGGCGCTTGCGGCGGTCGCGATACACGGCCCAGACCACGTTGTCGGGCAGGCCTTCCATGTCCGTCCAGCCCGACCACATGCGGCTGCTCTGCCACTGCATCAGGCCATTGCCCGGGCCGCCCAACCACAAGGAGCCTTCGCGGTCCTCGATGATGGAGGCGATGGAATTGGAGGGCAAACCGGAGTGCTTGGTGACAACTTCCCAGTGGTCTTCGCGGTGCAGATAGATGCCGTTGATGGTGGGCACCATCAACTGCCCTTCGCGATTGATGGCGGGAGTCCCCTGGCGATGAGGAGGAGGCAAGAAAGGCGGATCGCTCACAAACTGTTTGGCGCCACGATTCAGGCGCAGCAGGCGCTCGGCGGTGCGCACCCACAGCCTGCCCTGGCCGTCTTCGACAACAGCGGTGATGCGAGCGCCGGCCAGCAGACTCTGGCGGGGAAGAAACTGGACGCGCAGATCCTCTCCGAGCCAGCCGATCTGGCCGCCCTGGGCCAGCCAGATCTTGTGGTCGCGGCCGGCGGAAACAGCCTGAACCGCGCCCGGCCGGGCAGTGCGGGGCATCGGCAAGAGAGCGGCCGAAGGGGGATTGCCCGGAGAAACCAGCAACAGGCCGGCGTCGGTGGCGGCGAAGATGCGTCCCTGCCAATCGGCGGCCAGGGGCTGTTGAGAAGCAAAATCATTGACCTGCGCAGGCAAGGCCACTTTCAGGAATTTTCCAGCGGACTGATAAAACAGGGAGTCCGGAGTGACCACCCAGATGCGCCCGTCCCCGGACTGGAGAATCTGCAGGATTTGATCGCGAGGCAAACCCTGTTCAAAGCCAAGACTGATCACGCGGCTGCCGTCGTAGCGATAGACGCCGTTATCGGTGCCGATCCAGATGAACCCGGCGGAATCCTGCAGGATGGAATTGGGGCTGGACGTTCCCAGACCGAACTCCTCGCCGATCTTGCGCACCAGATGGCGGGCTTGGGGAGGATACTGGCTCGCGGTGTCCGCGGCAAACGTACGCGAAGAAATGGCGGAGAAAAGCAGAGCGGCCAGCAGGAAAAATACTGCGCGGCGCCTTACGGGCGGGAGCCTATGGGGATAAAACGCTTGGTTCATCTAGCTCTTTCGATTCCTCAAACCCTATTCCCGCCATCGCCGGGACCGCCCTTGCCACAGCAATGACTAGCGCTTCTTGAATGCATTATATGTATTGGAAACGGAGAGAGGCATTTCTGCAAATAGTACATCGGTTTGCTGTGTCCTGGGGTGTACTGGAAGAGTTGCAGCGAAGCAGGAGAAGAAAGAAGAAGCGTGGCGGAAAGCAAAAGGGCCGTCCGAAGATGCGGACGGCCCTTGAAAATTTAATCCTGGCGGCGACCTACGTTCCCACACGGTTACCCGTGCAGTATCATCGGCCCAGCGAGGCTTAACTACCGTGTTCGGGATGGGAACGGGTGTGACCCTCGCGGTATTACCACCAGGAAAGTGTAACCCGCGGCGGCCAAGGCCTCGAAAAACGAGGCCAGTGCCGCGGGTAGACAACAGGTCGGTTGGCATTACAAGTTCGCATAGAGTAAGCAACAACTGTGAAGCAAGGCTTACTTACTTCCCAAAGACGGTTTGGGAAAGTTTTATGGTTAAGCCGAACGGGCGATTAGTACGGGTCAGCTACACGCATTGCTGCGCTTACACCTCCCGCCTATCAAAGTCGTAGTCTTCGACTGCCCTTCGTAGGACTTATGTCCTTGGGAAACCTTATCTTAGGGCGAGCTTCTTGCTTAGATGCATTCAGCAATTATCTCTTCCAGACTTCGCTACCGAGCGATGCCGCTGGCGCGACAGCTCGTACACAAGAGGTCTGTTCATCCACACCAGATAGGGACCGAACTGTCTCGCGACGTTCTGAACCCAGCTCACGTACCGCTTTAATAGGCGAACAGCCTAACCCTTGGGACCTTCTACAGCCCCAGGATGCGATGAGCCGACATCGAGGTGCCAAACCTAAGCGTCGATGTGAACTCTTGGCTTAGATCAGCCTGTTATCCCCGGCGTACCTTTTATCCGTTGAGCGATGGCCCTTCCACGCGGGACCACCGGATCACTAGACCCGACTTTCGTCCCTGCTCGACTTGTAAGTCTCACAGTCAATCCGGCTTATGCTCTTGCACTCCACGGTGGGTTTCCAATCCACCTGAGCCGAACTTTGGGCGCCTCCGTTACAATTTAGGAGGCGACCGCCCCAGTCAAACTACCCGTCTGGCCGTGTCTCCCCGCCCGTCGCGGGCGGTAGGTTAGAGCGACAGATCAATCAGGGCAGTATTTCACTGTTGTCTCCCCCCCAGCCGAAACCAGGGGTTCATAGACTCCTGCCTATGCTACGCAGATCGATCCGTTACTCATGGCCAGAGTGCAGTTAAGGTGCACGGGGTCTTTCCGTCTAGATGCGGGCATCCGGCGTCTTCACCGGAACCACAAATTCGCCGAGCCGTTCGCCAAGACAGTCGCTCTATCATTCCACCATTCGTGCAGGTCGGAACTTACCCGACAAGGAATTTCGCTACCTTAGGACCGTTATAGTTACGGCCGCCGTTCACCGGGGCTTCAGTTCAGGCCTTCGCCCTTGCGGGCTGAGCCCTTGCTTTAACCTTCCGGCACCGGGCAGGTGTCACCCCCTATACGTCGTATTCGACTTAGCAGAGAGCTGTGTTTTTGTTAAACAGTTGCAGAGCGCGATTCACTGCGACCGCATCGGGCTATAAACCCTACCGCGGCGCCCCTTCTCCCGAAGTTACGGGGCTAATGTGCCTAGTTCCTGAGCGAGCGTTCTCTCGAGCGCCTGTGGATATTCTCCTCGTCTACCTGTGTCGGTTTGTGGTACGGGCACCTGGTGAACTCCTTAGAGGTTTTTCCTGACAGCGTGAAATCAGCGACTTTGCGGCCATAAGGCCTCGTCACCAGTCTGACCGTTGAATGACCCCGTGGATTTGCCTGCGGGATCCGGCTTACACTGGCCAATCGGGACGTCCATCACCCGACTCGCTTATCCTTCTGTGTCACCCCATCGTATAACGCGCACCAGGCGGGACAGGAATATTAACCTGTTGTCCATCAGTTACGCCTTTCGGCCTCACCTTAGGACCCGCCTAACCCTGAGCGGATTAACCTTCCTCAGGAAACCTTAGACTTTCGGCGACACGAGTTCTCATCGTGTTTATCGCTACTTATGCCGGCAGGGTCTCTTGCGTGGTGTTCAGCAGTCCTCTCGGTCTGCCTTAAGACCCCACACAATGCTCCCCTACCAAAAACACTCCCGAAAGAGTGTCATTCCGCAGCTTCGGTCGCATGCTTGAGCCCCGTTGGATTGTCGGTGCATATCCGCTTGACCAGTGAGCTGTTACGCTTTCTTTAAAGGATGGCTGCTTCTAAGCCAACCTCCTGGCTGTCCGAGCGAATACACTTCCTTTCCCACTTAGCATGTAGTTTGGGACCTTAGCTGGCGGTCTGGGCTGTTTCCCTTTTGACCACGAAGCTTATCCCTCGTGGTCTCACTCCTGTGCTGTTGTCCACGGCATTCGGAGTTTGATTGGATTCGGTAACCTGAGTTGGTCCCTAGTCCATTCAGTGCTCTACCGCCGTGGCAAATCACACAAGGCTGTCCCTAAAGACATTTCGGGGAGAACGAGCTATAACGGAATTTGATTAGCCTTTCACCCCTACCCTCAGCTCATCCGAGCGATTTTCAACTCACACCGGTTCGGTCCTCCAGTCGCGGTTAAGCGACCTTCAACCTGGCCAAGGGTAGATCATCCCGCTTCGCGTCTATTACCACGTACTCATCGCCCTATTCGGACTCGCTTTCGCTGCGGCTCGCTTGCGCTTAACCTTGCACGTGACAATAACTAGCCGGCTCATTAAGCAAGAGGCACGCCGTCAGGCTTATTCGGACCGAAGTCCGAACATTGCCCTTCGACTGCTTGTAAGCATACGGTTTCAGGTTCTATTTCACTCCCCTCGCAGGGGTACTTTTCGCCTTTCCCTCACGGTACTGGTTCACTATCGGTCGCTAGAGAGTATTTAGCCTTGGAGAGTGGTCTCCCCAGATTCCCGCGGGATTACACGTGTCCCGCGGTACTCAGGATGCCGCTTCGAGTCCGGTACAATTTCCGTTACGTGGCTCTCACACTCTATGGCCCCGCTTTCCAGCGGATTCACGTATTGTCCGGATTGGTAACTCTACTTATGCGGTCCTACAACCCCCATATGCAAGCACATGGGTTTGGGCTGTTCCGATTTCGCTCGCCGCTACTTTCGGAATCTCTTTGATTTATTTTCCACCAGGTACTGAGATGGTTCACTTCCCTGGGTTAGCTCATACCCGCCTATGGATTCAGCGGGCTGTAACCAGAGTTCATCTGGTCGGGTTTCCCCATTCGGAAATCCCCGGATCAAAGCCTGCTTGCGGCTCCCCGAGGCTTATCGCAGCTTGCCACGTCCTTCTTCGCCTTCTAGCGCCAAGGCATCCACCGTACGCTCTTAGTAGCTTAACCATAAAACTTACCCAAGTCGTCGTTGGCGATTCTTGCGAATCGCAACCCCGGAACACAGAGCGCTTCCCTCGTTTTCTTCCTGCTTAGGAGAAGTACGTGAGGAGGCGGTGCAGCCCGGCGACTGAATAAGCTCGCCTTGATATCACAGTTTTGCTCTTCTCGAGCGAAACTTGTAGTGTCCGCGCCATTCTTCCCCCGCGCTCACCGTAATGAGCGGAGGGCTATCGGAGCGGACTTGCCAACCTTTCTGTTGTCAAAGAACGTTCGTCCTGATCCCGTCAGAACGGGCTGACCTTCCGTCAGCCTACTCGCTTCTCGAATTTGCCTCCCGCGAAGTTCCGCAAGCGGCAAACCCTGTCTGCAAATAAAAAACCCGGCGTCGAGCGCCGGGCACAGCCCCGAATCCATCGGGGCTTTGCGCGAAGCTCGACAACTTTCTATCCGGTGTTCGTAGCGTACCTCACTTAGGATTGACTGCCGGCCGTTGTACTGGGACTACCGTTGCAGGTTTTCCAGTCGGAACCGCTTAAATCCCGTGCATCGCATCAGAACCGTCCCGGTCACCCGAGACACTTATGGAGTATACAGCAAAAGCCGGATTCGTCAAGCCCCCCTGTACCGATTTTTTTACGGCCTGTGCAAACGTGTGTAAAACGGGGCAACAAGGCCTCAGGGCGCGCTAGAACGACAGGATAAGGCCCGCGGAAATGCGCGGGCGGTGCTGCACTTGGCCGTCGAAGGTGGTGCGAAAATAATCCAGCTGGAAAAGGCGAATCTTGATGAAGGGAGCGGCCTTCACATCCACGCCGCCGCCGAACGAAGTAGCCAGAACCGCTTGCGCGTAGCCGGCTTCGTTCTTGTGGGCCCGTCCGGCGAGCACGTGAATAAACGGGGAAATGCGCAGGGGGATAGCGAACTCCGGGCCGAACATGTACGTGCGCATGCTGATCTTGGCTCCGCCGAAAGAGCCGTAGTGTCCGCTGAAATCAGCGGCCAGGCGCATGAAGGGGAACGTCTTGATGGCGCCGGCGACTTCCCACCCATTGGTCTGGATGCTGGTGCTCCCCGTGGGAACGGGGCAGGTAGGCGGAGCACACAAGGATGAAACTCCCGCGATGGTCAGCACCGGAACATCGGTGCGGATGTAGGAATAGCCGCCGAAGATCTGCCCGAGAGTCTGAGCCTTCAGGGACGACGGAGAGAAAAGAACGAGAAACAGGAAACCGGCCAGACAGGAAAACTTGCGCATGCCAAGCACCTCGGGGAAAACTTTTGTCTTCCCATTGAGGTTAGAGATGCGCCCAGGAAATGGCAAGTTGTCTAGCTGGGCATGGGGACCCGGGCGGGCGCGAGTTGCGGCAGAGGTTGGCGGCTGCTAAAATTCAGAATTTGCCGGGGTTAATGCGGTACTCTTCGGCAGAACCTGGTGGGCCGCTGGCGCCGCCGGGCAAGACGACCTCAAAAAAAGGCCTGAGGCGGCCAACGAGGCCGCAGCCGGGCTTCCACGAAACAAGCTGCCAGACCAACGGCGGCTCCGGCCCCACAGGAAGGGAGACTACGCGTGGCCAAGTACGATGTAGCGATTATCGGGAGCGGACCGGGAGGGTATGTGGCCGCCATCCGGGCGGGCGAACTGGGATTGAAGACGGTGGTGATCGAGAAGGCCCCGGCGCTGGGCGGCACCTGCCTGCATGTCGGGTGCATTCCCACCAAGGTGCTGCTGCACCACGCGGATGTCTACGAACACATGAAAAACGCCGCGGAACTGGGGTTCGAGATCACCGGGCTGAAGGTGAACTGGGCGAACGTGCTGGCGCGCAAGAATAAGATCGTGCAGAAGCACGCCCAGGGCATCGCCATGCTCTTCAAGAAAAACAAAGTGGAAAGCGTGTCCGGCTGGGGGCGCTACGCGGGGCCGGGCCGGGTGAGCGTGGAGAAAGACGGCAAGACGACGGAGATCGAGGCTGCCAACATCCTCATCGCCACGGGCTCGGAAGCGCGCATGCTGCCGGGAATCGAGGCGGACGGCAAAACCATCCTGACCAACCGGGAGATTCTGGGGCTTCCGGAAATTCCCAAGTCGCTGATCGTGATCGGGGCGGGAGCGGTGGGAGTGGAGTTCGCTTCGGTGTTTCATACGTTCGGGACGCAGGTGACCATCCTGGAAGCGCTGCCGCGCGTGGTGCCGGTGGAAGACGAAGAGATTTCCGCGGAGCTGGAGAAAACCTTCAAGAAGCGCGGGATCGCCATTCAGACGGGCTGCACGGTCGAGAGCGTGAAGAAGGAAGCGGCCGGAGTGAGCGTGACGTTCAAGGACAAGGACGGCAAGAGCCAGACCATGCAGGCGGAAAAGCTGCTGGTGGCGGTGGGGCGGCGTCCGATGACGGAGAACTGCGGCCTGGAGAATTCCAAGGCGCGTGTCGAGCGCGGATTCGTGCACGCCGGACCATACATGGAAACGGATGAGAAGGGGCTTTTCGCCATCGGAGACATCGTGGCGGGAATGCCGCAACTGGCGCACGCGGCTTCGGCGGAAGGGATCGTGGCGGTGACGCACATCGCAGGAAAGCCCGTGCAGCCGCTCAAGAAGACGCGCATACCGGGAGCGACGTACTGCGAGCCGCAGATCGGCTCCATCGGCCTGACGGAGAAGCAGGCGCGCGAAGAGGGCTACGCGGTGAAGGTGGGAAAATTCCCCTTCCTGGGCAACAGCAAGGCGACCATTCTGGGCAGCCACGGCGGGTTCATCAAGGTGGTGGCCGAGGAGCAGTACGGGGAGATTCTGGGCGTGCACATTATCGGGCCGCTGGCGACGGAGGTGCTTGCGGAAGCGGCCACAGCGCTGAAGCTCGAGGGCACCATCGACGACATGATGAGCATGGTGCATGCGCATCCGACGGTGTGGGAGTCCATGGGCGAAGCGTTCGCGGCGGTGCGCGGGCTGCAGATTAATGCGTAGAAGAGAGTGACTGGTGACTCGTGACTGGTGACTCGTGGAACACACGCGCTGCCAGACGGGCGCTTGAACGGGTCACGAGTCCCGGATTGGCAAAGGCGCGAAGTTGAACATTTGCCTGACAATTGATTTGGGTCTGACCGGCTACGGCGAAGCCTGGGCGCTGCAGAAGCGCGTGGTGGCGGCGCGCAAGGCGGGAGGAATTCCCGACGTGCTGCTGTTGTGCGAGCATGCGCCCGTGATTACGCTGGGGCGCAACGCGAACAAGAAACACCTGCTGGCTTCGGAGCACGTGCTGCGGCAGAAGAGCGTGGAGTTGCACGAAAGCGACCGCGGCGGGGACATCACCTATCACGGGCCGGGGCAGATTGTGGGCTACCCCATCCTGAATCTGGGGGCGATCCGGCGCGACGTGGGCTGGTACGTGCGCTCGCTCGAAGAAATGATGATTCGGGCCACGGCGGAGTTCGGTCTGGAGGCGGGGCGGGAAGAGGGCAAGACGGGCGTGTGGGTAAAACCGGCGGCGGAGAAGGAAGCGGAAAAACTGGCGGCGATTGGCGTGCACATCAGCCGCTGGGTCACTTCGCATGGCTTTGCCTACAATGTGGAAACCGACCTGCGCTATTTTGATCTGATCGTGCCGTGCGGCATCGCCGGGCGGCGGGCCACGTCGCTCGAAAAACTTTTGGGACGCGCGGTGGCGGCGGGGGAAGTGACGCCGCGGCTGGTGCGGCATTTTGGGGAAGCGTTCGGGCTGGAAATGAAACCGGCCACGCCGCGGGAGTTGCAGGAGCGGCTGGCGGCTTTCGAACATCCGGCGGCGATACCGGCGTAGATTTGCGGGACCACGGAGCGGAGGGGCATTTTTATGCCGCCCCGCTCGGAGCGACGCATGAAGAAGCAGCTGACGCGGCAGCAGCACCTGGACCTGTACTACTACATGCGGCTGAACCGCGCCGTGGAAGACACCATGGGAAAACTGTTCCGCCAGAACAAGATCGTCGGCGGACTGTATGCGAGTCTCGGGCAGGAAGGCATTTCTGTCGGGACGGCATATGCGCTGGAGAAAAAGGACTGGCTGGCGCCGATGATCCGCAACATCGGGGCGCTGCTGACCAAGGGCGTGCCCCCGCGGGATATTTTTACGCAGCACATGGCCAAATACACTTCGCCGACGCGCGGCAAGGACGGCACCAGCCATTTCGGGGACCTGGAAAATCTGCACATTGTTTCGCCGATATCCATGCTGGGCGACCTGATTCCGGTGATGGCGGGAGTGGCCATCGCGGGGCGCTACCTGGGGCAGAAGATCGTGGCCATGACCTGGATCGGCGACGGCGGCAGCTCGACCGGAGTGTTCCACGAGGGCATGAATTTCGCGGCGGCGCAGAAGGCGCCCTTCGTGCTGATTCTGGAAAATAACCAGTGGGCCTATTCGACGCCGGTGCGCAAGCAGGTGCCGCTGGAAAATCTGGCGGACCGCGCCAAGGCCTACGGGATTGACAGCTACATCGTGGACGGCAACGACGTGGCGGCGGTGTACGCGACGGCGAAAGAAGCGGTGAAGCGGGCGCGGGCTGGCGAAGGGCCCATCCTGATCGAAGCCAAGACCATGCGCATGCGCGGGCACGCACAGCACGACCCGGCCGAATACGTGCCGCCGGAGATGTTCGAATACTGGAAGAAGCGCGACCCCATCGCGCGGCATGAAAAATTTCTGTTCGAGGAAAAACTGCTGGACGCCGCGGGCCAGGCGGAGATCGAACGCCGGATCGAGACGCTGATCGAAAAGGACCGCGAGTTCGCGGAGAACTCGCCCATGCCGCCGGCGGAGTTGGCTGCGGAAGGGGTTTACTGCGAAGGCTGCCACGATCCCAAACCGAAATGGGAGCGGCCGCTGGCGGAGGTGACGCCGCCGCGCTCGAGTGTGGAAGCGGTCTGGTCGGTAAAAGGATTCGGACGCGGGAAGGACGTGGGCATGGCCACCACGCCGCTGCATTTTGACGCCACACCAGCGGACCCGCCGGAAAAAGCGCGCAACAAGAAACCGGCGAGGAAGCCCGCAAAGAGCGCGGCAAAAACCTCCGCGAAGAGCGGGAGGAGATAGCCATGGCCCCGGTGACATTTCTGGAAGCGATCAAGCAGGCCATGTTCGAGGAGATGGAGCGCGACCCGGCGGTGGTGCTGATCGGCGAGGACGTGGGCGTGTACGGCGGGGCGTTCAAGACCAGCGAGGGATTGCTGGAGCGCTTCGGCTGGGAGCGGGTGATGGACACGCCGATCAGCGAGAGCGCCATCATCGGGGCGGCCTGCGGGATGAGCTACCTGGGTCTGCGGCCCATCGCGGAGATGCAGTTCATTGACTTCATCGCCTGCGCCTTCAACCAGATCACCAATTTCGTGGCCAAGGGGCATTACCTGTGGGGCGCCCATGGTGATTCGCGGGCCGGCGGGCGCGGGCGTGCGCGGCGGGCCGTTCCATTCGCTGAGCCCGGAGATGTACTTCGCGCACACGCCGGGGCTGAAGGTGATTTTTCCCTCGACGCCGGCGGACGCCAAGGGGCTGCTGAAGTCGGCGGTGCGCGATAATAATCCGGTGCTGTTCTGCGAACACAAGTTTCTCTACCGGCGGATCAAGGACGAGATTCCCGCGGGCGAGCATCTGACGCCCATCGGCAAGGCGGTCATCCGCCGGCCGGGAAAACACCTGACGATTCTTTCCTACGCGGCGATGATGCACACTTCGCTGGAAGCCGCCGAAGCGCTGGCGAAGGAAGGAATCGAGGCGGAAGTGATCGATCTGCGCACGCTGCTGCCGCTCGACGAAGAGACCATCCTTGAGTCAGTGAAGCGCACCAACAAGGTGATGGTGGTGCATGAGGATACGCGCACGGGAGGAATCGCCGGAGAGATCGCGGCGATTCTGTGCGAAAAGGCTTTCGGGCATCTGGACGGGCCGGTGTTCCGGGTGACCTCGCTGGATACGCCGGTGCCTTATGCGCCGACGCTCGAAGACGCGTTTTTGCCCAATGCGCAGAAGGTGTTCGCGGCGGCCAAGGAGCTGGCGCGGTATTGAGGGGGAAAGAGACAGTAGTCAGTTTTCAGTTGTCAGTTATCAGTTGAAGCAGAGAAGCGGAAAGCCGGCGGTCATTGCGGCGCATTCGTGGTTTACTTTTAACTGTGAACTGAAAACTGCGAACTGTGAACTTTTTTCATATCCAGGATTTCAACCAACAAGGAGAGTGCAATGGCTGTTGACGTGGTGATGCCCCAGATGGGGGAAAGCATTTTCGAGGGAACGATCACGCGTTGGCTGAAAAAGCCGGGCGACCGCGTGGAGCGCGACGAGCCGCTCTTTGAGATTTCCACGGACAAGGTGGACGCGGAGATTCCCGCGCCGGCGGCGGGCGTGCTCAAAGAGATCAAGATCGGCGAAGGGCAGACCGTGCCGATTCAGACCGTGGTGGCGGTGATTGACGCGGCGGGCGCGGCGGCGGCTGCTCCGGCTCCGGCGGCGCCGGCGAAGGCCGCAGCTCCTGCGGCGAAGGCGGCGGCTCCCGTGGCCGCGGCGCCGAAAGCGGCAGCTCCGGCTCCCGCAGCGGCGGCGGAGGAAGAGGAAGGCGAACATATTCACAGTTCGCCGCTGGTGCGGCGGCTGGCCAAGGAGCACGGCATCAACCTGGCGGCGATTACCGGCACGGGCGCCGGAGGGCGCATCACCAAGGAAGACATCATGGCGGTGATCGAAGGCGGGGCGCAGCCCGCAGCGGCGGCAGTTCCGGCTCGTCCGGCGGCTCCGGCGGCGGCACTTCCTGCCGCGGCCCCAGCACGGCCGGCTCCCACGCCATCTTCAGCGATACCCGCGGCGCATGGCGCGCAGTTCCACGCCGTGCTGGAAACGGGCGTGCCGCACGAGCGCATCTATTTCGGCAGCTACGAGGTGCAGCCCATGTCGGTGATGCGCCAGCGCATCGCCGAGCACATGGTCACCTCCAAGCACGTTTCGCCGCACGTCTACTCGGTGGACGAAATTGACATGACCCGGGTGGCCGCGCTGCGCGCCAAGCACAAGAGCGAATTCGAAAAGCGCTACGACACCAAGCTGACCTTCATGCCCTTCTTCGTGAAGGCCGCGGTGGCCGGCCTGCGCGCCTTCCCCACGGTGAACGCTTCGC
>JAIQGC010000133.1:742-2965 GCA_020072805.1 Terriglobia bacterium | reverse complement strand
ATTTTCTCCAACCGAGTTGATAGCAAACAAACCCGATTCGCCCTTGTCCAACAAACCCAAGTTGTGCGCATTAAATAAGGTCTGGTAAGGGTTTTTGAGCCTCGCGCGCCCTGCTAGCCTGCAACCCTCTTGAAGATCATCTTTGTTAATTTCCGTTTTACGCGTATCTGCCGGGGCCACAAAGCGATGGAAGTACGCCACAGTTGCCGCGAACTGAACGTCATTTCTCGGATTCTTCCCTTGCACGAAAGTCTTCAAGTCTGTCGCTGAGTGCGTTCCAGCGGCCGCGTCGGTATGTTCAAGGCGCAGGTGCTGGCCTGCATGAAAGATCATTTCTGGAACCGGGTCCCCAACTTTGATTCCGAGTTTCGTGTGCGATGCAAGGACGGCAGTTGGAAATGGGTACGCACCCGGGGCATGGTGGTGCGTCGAGATGCGCAAGGCAAGCCGCTGCGCATGGTCGGTACCCATGTGGATATTTCCGATCGCCGCCAACGGGAAGACGAACTTCGGCTGTCATCGGCGGTGTTCAATATTGCGGACGAGGCCATGGTCGTCACCAATCCAAAAAACGAGATCATCTCGGTCAACCCGGCCTTCACGACCATCACCGGGTATTCATCTGCGGAGGTGATTGGCAACAATCCGAGCCTGCTTTCTGCGAAAACGCATTCGAGAGCGTTTTACCAGGCGATGTGGGCCCAATTGGTCGAAACCGGCAGTTGGTCGGGCGAAGTGCTGAACCGGAAAAAAAGCGGCGAGGTCTACGTCGAATGGCTTTCCATCAAACGCGTGCTGGATGACCATGGGCAACTGACGCACCATGTGGCCGTGTTCTCAGATATCACGGTCCGCAAGGCGGCCGAGGGGCGCATACGCCATCTGGCCATGCACGATGCCCTGACCGATTTGCCCAACCGGACCTTGCTGACGGAGCGGCTTGAACAAGCCATCATTCGGGCCAAGCGTGAAAAATCCAGCCTGGGGCTGATGTATTTCGATCTGGACAAGTTCAAGCCGATCAATGACAGTCTGGGGCATGAAGTGGGCGACCTGCTGCTCAAGGCCGTGGCCGGGCGGGTGGTCGATTGTGTGCGCGAGTCCGATACGGTGGCACGCATCGGCGGTGACGAATTCGTGGTGCTGCTGCCATCTTTGGAGGGGGAGAAGGATGCCCTGATGGTGGCCGAGAAGATACGTGCCGCGCTTTGCCAGCCATTTCATGTGGCAGAACAAACGCTGGACATCTCAGCCAGCATTGGCCTGGCCATCTACCCCGAACATGGCAACGATGAGCAGACATTGACGCGCAATGCGGACGCCGCCATGTACCATGCCAAGAGGCGTAGCCGCAATCAGGTGGCGCTCTACCAACCCGGCATGTAGGGGGTATGCGGCAAGGGGCATGGCGCCCAGTGCCACGATAATCACGGGCATGAGCACGCTACAGTCCATCCCCCTTTCCCTGCAAACGGTCCTCCTGCTGGTGGGCAGCAATCTCTTCATGACATTTGCCTGGTACGGGCACCTGAAAAACCTGGCGACGGCACCGTGGTACCTGGCGGCGCTGGCCAGTTGGGGCATTGCCCTGTTCGAGTACCTGTTGCAGGTGCCGGCCAACCGAATCGGTTTCCAGCAGGCGGGCTTCACGGTGCTGTACCTGAAAGAGCCGTTCAAGCTGGACTATGTCTGGGCTGCCTTGTGCATGGTGGGGGCGGTTTATTTCATCTTTCGCAGTGCCTGAGGTGGTTTTGGCAGGGCATGTGGCGGTTACACTTCATGCCGTTGTCAACAGGTTGTCTAGCTGAACGGACCGGAACAAGGAGAGCTTCATGCTGTTTGGGAAACTGATGCCGCGCGACGGCAACTTCTTCGAGATGTTCAACCAGCATGCAGACCGTATCGTGGAAGCGGCCCGGGCTTTCTCCCAGTTGGTGGCCCATTACAGTGACACCAACCTGCGGGACCAGTACAACCGGGACGTGGACAACGCCGAACGGGCGGCTGATCGCATCACCCATGACGTCAACAAGGCGCTGCACAAGACCTTCATCACACCGATCGACCGTGAGCAGATCCACACGCTGATCAACACCATGGACGATGTGGCCGACCTGCTCCAGGATTCGGCCGAAACCATGGCCTTGTACGACGTGCACCACATGACGGAAGAAATCGTGCGCTTGACCGAGCTCAGCGTGAAATGCTGCGAGCGCGTCAAGG
>JAIQGC010000133.1:0-682 GCA_020072805.1 Terriglobia bacterium | reverse complement strand
TGCCGATCCCAAAACGGCCGAGGCGGCGCTCAAGACCTGCGAGGAGATCGACCGGCTCGAGTCGGATGCCGACCGCGTGATGCGCGCGGCCATGAGCAAGCTGTTCCGCGAAGAACCCGATGTGCGCGAGGTGATCAAGCTCAAGGCGATCTACGAGTTGCTGGAGACCGTGACCGACAAGTGCGAGGATGTGGCCAATCTGATCGAGGGCATCGTCCTCGAAAATTCCTGATAGATCGGACCCACAGCATGGAAAGCGTACAGAGCGCCCTCTGGGTGGTGATACTGCTGGTGGTCCTGGCACTGGTGTTCGACTTCATGAACGGGTTTCATGACGCCGCCAACTCGATTGCCACCGTGGTGTCGACCGGGGTCTTGAAGCCGGGGCAAGCGGTGTTGTTTGCCGCGTTTTTCAATTTCCTGGCCCTTTTCATCTTCCACCTCAGCGTGGCTGCCACGGTCGGCAAGGGCATTGTGCAGCCGGGGATTGTCGATACCCATGTGGTGTTCGGGGCGCTGATTGGCGCCATTACCTGGAACCTCATCACCTGGTACTACGGCATCCCCAGCAGTTCATCCCACGCGCTGATTGGCGGCATCGCGGGCGCCGTCATCGGCAAGGCCGGTACGGAGGCGCTGATTTCGAGCGGCATCCTCAAGACGGTGATCTTCATCTTTGTTT
>JAIQGC010000021.1:52786-58128 GCA_020072805.1 Terriglobia bacterium | reverse complement strand
GCCGCATGCGCATCGAGAAAGCCTCTGCCCGCGTCGCCGATTTTCCCACGGGCATTTCCGCCCTGGAAGGCGATTTCCTTTTTGATTCCACCCGCCTCTCCTTCGACAACGTCAGCGCCATAGCCGGCGGCGGTCCTCTGGTCCTCACCGGCGCAGTCAACTACGCCGAGCGCCCCCTGCGCTACGAAATAAGCGTGCGCACTCCCGACGTCCGCGTCCGCTATCCCGTGGGCATGAGCTGGCTGGCCGGCGTGGCCCTGCGCCTCACCGGCACTCCCCAGGCCGCCCTGCTCTCCGGCCGCATCACCATCAACCGCCTCTCCCTCACCGAAGGCCTGGAAATTGCCGGAGCCCTCACCAGCGCCGAAGGCATCAGCGGCCCCCTGACCAGTTCTCCGTTCCTGCGCAATCTCCAGTTCGATCTCGAAGCCGTCTCTGCTCCCGGCACCCTCGTGGAATGGCCCGGCGCGGAAATCGAAGCCGATGCCAGCCTGCGCGTCCGCGGCACCTGGGAACATCCCATTCTTCTCGGACACATCCACTTCCTCTCCGGCGATCTCACCTTCGCCGGAAACCGCTACCGCGTCACCCGCGGCGACCTCAACTTTGCCAATCCCTTCCGCATTGATCCCGTGCTGAACGTCGAGGCCACCACTTCCATCCAGCAGTACGAAATCACCCTCAACTTCAGCGGTCCAGCCAGCAAACTCTCGCTCGCCTACCGTTCCGATCCGCCGCTCCCCGCCAACGACATTGTCACCCTCCTGGCCATGGGCAAAACCGGCGCGGAAGCGGAAACGCGCAGCGGCGCCGCCAACCAGGGAGGGGCCGCGGGAGCCTCCGCCCTGCTCTCCGAAGCCATCTCCACGCAGCTCGGCGGCCGCCTGGAAAAACTTTTTGGCATTACCCGTTTGCGCGTGGATCCCGGACTGGGCGGGTTGAGCAGCGGCGGCGGTTCGCAGAACAGCGCGGCGCGCGTCACCGTCGAGCAGCGCGTGGCCCACAACCTCACCATTACTTACATCACCAACGTCACTTCAACCCAGCAGCAGATTATTCAGGTGGAGTACAACGTCAACCGCAATCTTTCCATCGTCGCCTTGCGCGACCAAAACGGCACCTTCGGCCTCGACTTCAAAATCAAAAAACGTTTCGACTGACTTCTTCCTCGAAATTCTTCCGGCACGCCGCATACGGCCGAACCCGGCTCCCGTCCAACTCCACATTTCCCGCGCGCAGAGCCTGCCAGGTTTCCCGCGCCGCGCTCTCGCTCCGCGCGCTCACCGCCCGCTGCATTCCCTCCGCCATCTTGGGCATCTCCGCTCCGAATTTTTGCCCCAGCGGCGAACTGTAAAACTTCAGTAGCTCCTGGATCTCTTCCGCCGTGAAATTCCGGTCATATTCCCGCACCAGTTCCCCGCTCATTTCCGCCGCGGAAAAATGCGTCTTGAACTTTTCCCGAAACGCCGCGCTCAGCTCCTGCGCGTGTGTCCGGTCCTTCACCGTGGCCCGGATTTTTTTCGTGTATTCCCCGGAGGTCCGCTCCCCGGCGCTCTTCAAGATTTCCGTGAAGCCCGCAAGCTCCAGCAACGCCCGTATATCCGCCTCTTTCGCCGGGTCCACCGCCGCGGTCCTGGCTGCCTGTCCTGCCGCCGCCAATTCCTCCGTTCCCGCCGCCGCTCCCTGCTGCCCGTCTCCCATGGCCATGAAAAACGTGCCCACATAAAGAATGAGCAATGCCAATGCCGCTTTCATTGTTCTTTCCCCCGAATTCGAATCTTCCTCGCCGGGTTCCTGGCGGAGCCACAACGCCCCTGACAGTTTGATTTTATTGATCCCCGCGCCGCGTCTGTAGCGTTACGGCGGACAGTCGTGCCCAGTCTTTCACTGTCCCAAAGTACAGATGGAAAAGTTCTTCTCCCCCGCTTGCCCTCCTCTATTTCTGCTACGATGGCGCCCCATGGCCGAACAGGACAATTCCCTCTCCGCCGCGATTCTCCAGCGCGAAGCCGGCCTGCACCGCAGCCTCTCCCCGCGCCAGCTCTCCATGATCGCCATTGGCGGCGCCATCGGCACCGGCCTCTTCCTCGGCAGCGCCATCTCCGTCCGCCTCGCCGGCCCTGCCGTCATTCTCAGCTACGCCGCGGGCGCGCTGATCGCTCTCACCGTAATGTGGGCGCTGGCGGAAATGGCCGTGGCCCATCCCGTGGCCGGTTCTTTCGGCGTGCATGCCGAAATCTATCTGCATCCCTGGGCTGGCTTCGTCATTCGTTACACCTACTGGCTCTGCCAGGTCGTGGCCATCGGCAGTGAAGTTGTCGCCGCCTCCATCTACTGCAAGCTGTGGCTTCCCCACGTGCCTTCGTGGATGTGGATCGCCGGTTTTTCCGCCGCCCTTGTGGCCGTCAACGCCCTCAGCGTCGGCAATTTCGGCTCTTTCGAATATTGGTTCGCGATGATCAAGGTCGTGACCATCAGCCTCTTCCTCATTCTCGGCGCCGCGCACCTCTTCGGTCTTGGCGCTCCGCGCATCGGCGCCGTCAACTATTTCTCCCACGGCGGCTTTCTCCCCAACGGCTGGACCGGCGCCGGCCTCGGCGTGGCCATGGCCATCTTCAGCTTTCTCGGCCTGGAAATCGTCGCCGTCACTTCCGGCGAAGCCGCCCGCCCCGAACTCTCCGTTCCCCGCGCCATGCGCTGGACTCTGCTCCGCCTCGGCATCTTCTATATCGCCGGCCTGGCCGTCGTGGTGGGCGTGGTGCCCTGGAATCAGGTGGGCCTCGGCGAAAGCCCCTTCGTCCGCGTCTTTCAGACCGCCGGCATTCCCGCCGCCGCCGCGCTCATGAATTTCGTCGTGCTCACCGCCGCGCTCTCCAGCGTCAACTGCAACCTCTATCTCACCTCGCGCATGATCTTCTCTCTGGCCCGCGGCGGCTATGCCCCCGCGCCCCTCGGCCGCCTCAGCAAGCGCGGCACTCCCGTCCTTGCTCTGCTGGTCTCCAGCGCCGGCATGGTCGGCGCACTTTTTTTTGACCATTGGCTGCACGCTTCCGCCTACGTTTACATGATGGGCGCGGCCTTCTTCGGCGGAATCTTCGTCTGGCTAATGATTCTCCTTACCCACCTCTTCTTCCGCCGCGCCACCGCCCGCTCTATTCCACCCCCGCTGCGCTTGGCCCCGCGCGGCCCGTGGACCTCCCTCTTCGGATTGGCCGCGCTCCTCGCCATCCTTGTCTCCACCTGGTGGGTTCCCGGCCTGCGCATCACCCTCCAGGCCGGCCTCCCCTGGCTCGCCGCCGTTTCGCTCGCCTATCTTCTCTGGTCTAGATTTTCTTCCAAGTCCGGCGCAGCATAGCCTTGGCCTTCGCAGTTGTGATAGCTTGCCCATGGAGAAAACGGCAATGGATCCACTGCTCGAATACCGCGGCGAATTTCCCATCCTCGATCGCACCACCTATCTCATCAGCAATTCCCTGGGCGCCATGCCCCGCGCTGTTCGCGCCGAACTGCAAGCCTATGCCGACTCCTGGGACCATCGCGGTGTGCGCGCCTGGGAAGAGGCCTGGTGGGATATGGCCGCGGGCGTGGGCGACAAAGTCGCTCCGCTGCTCGGCGCCCAGCCCGGCGAAATCTCCCTGCATCAGAACGTGACCATTACCCAGGTGGTCATCGCCTCCTGCTTCGATTTTCGCGGCCCCCGCAACAAGATCGTCATGACCGATCTGGAATTTCCCTCTGTTCAGTATTTCTACAACGAGCAGCGCCGCGACGGCGCCCGCGTCGAAACCATCCCCTCCGAGGACGGCATCCGCCTCCCTCTTGAAAAATTCCTCGCCGCCATCGACGAAACCACGCTGCTCGTCCCCATCTCCCTGGTTCTCTTCCGCAGCTCGTTTCTCGTGGATGCCCGGGCCATTATCGAGCGCGCCCACCGCATGGGCGCCCATGTCATCCTCGATTGTTTTCAGGCCACCGGCACCGTTCCCGTGGACGTGCGCTCGCTCGGCGTCGATTTCGCCGTCGGCGGCGTCCTCAAATGGCTCTGCGGCGGCCCCGGCGTCGCTTACCTCTACGTGCGCGAAGACCTGCGCACTCGCCTCCGCCCGGCTCTCACCGGATGGTTCGCCCACCAGCGCCCCTTCGCTTTCGAACCCGGACCCACGCAGCAGCGCGAGGACTCCCACCGCTACCTGAACGGCACCACGAATATTCCCGCGCTCTATGCCTGCCGCCCCGGACTGGAGATTCTTCAGCGCGCCGGCGTTCCCGCCATCCGCGAAAAATCCCTGCGCATGACCGCGCGCATCATCGAATCCGCCCGCGAGCGCGGCTGGCCCATCAACACTTCCCCCCATCCCGCCGAGCGCGGCGGCACCGTATCCATCGATTGCCCGCAGGCCCTCGAAGTCAGCCGTGAACTCATCGCCCGCGAAATCCTGGTGGACTGGCGCCCCCGCGCCGGCATCCGCCTCTCCCCTCATTTCTATAATCGCCAGGAGGAATGCGACTTCGCCATTCAGCAAATCGCCGAGATTCTCTCCACCGGCGCCTGGAAGCGCCACGCCGCCGCGGCCTCTTCCTCCTGATTTTTCCGTGATCCGCGCGGCCCGCTTCCACTCAACCCGACGGGATTCCCCGCTTGCTCATTTGCGTTTCGCATGGGACGCTAGAGCCGCTACGAAAGGAAAAATAGCCCGCGATGAGCCCCGCACCGGTGGAGCTATCGGTCATCATCCCCGCGTTTAACGAGGAAGCCCGCCTTCCCGAGACGCTGCGAAAAATTGCCGCCTATTTGCGCGCCGCCAACAAGGATTCGGAAATCATCGTCGTGGACGACGGTTCCACCGACGGCACGGCCGCCGCCGCCGAATCCTTTCGCGCGGAATTTCCCACCTTGCGCGCCCTTTCCAATGACGCCAACCGCGGCAAAGGCTACAGCGTCCGCCGTGGCATGCGCGAGGCCCGCGGCAACCTGGTCCTTTTCACGGATGCCGACCTCTCCGCCCCCATCGAGGAAGTCGACAAGCTTTTTCCCGCACTCGAAAACCACGACATCGCCATCGGCTCCCGCGCCATCGACCGCTCCCTCATCTTCGCCCGCCAGTCCCGCTTCCGTGAACTCGCTGGACAGTTCTTCAACCTGCTCGTCCGCCTGATCCTCTGCCTTCCCTTCGTGGACACCCAGTGCGGCTTCAAGCTTTTCCGCCGCGAATCCTGCCGCATCCTCTTCGAGCAGCAGCGCATCGAGCGCTTCGGCTTTGACCCCGAGTTGCTCTATCTGGCGCGCCACCACGGCCTGCGCGCCGCCGAAATCCCCATCCGCTGGGCGCACAGTCCCGCCA
>JAIQGC010000021.1:15497-52778 GCA_020072805.1 Terriglobia bacterium | reverse complement strand
GTGCACATGCTGCGCGACAGCACCCGCATGTTCCTCGACATCTTCTACATCCGCTGGAACTCGCTCCTGGGGCGCTACCCCCGCCAGCACGCCGCGCCGGACAAGACCAAGAGGGCATAAACCCTCTTTAACTTTGTGTCATAAAGTACTTGACAATGCTCCGCCCTTCCCCTATTCTCCCCTCATGCCGGCCTCCAGACCCATCCCCATCGACTCCTCCGCTGCAGATCATCTCCGCTACATCCGCGAAACCATGGAGCGCGCCGGGGAATTTACCGCCGTGCCCGGCTGGGGCGGCATGCTCATGGGCTTTTCCGCTCTCCTCGCCGCTTTCTTCGCCTCCCAGCAAAAATCGCCGAACGCCTGGCTGGTCGTCTGGCTGCTCGAAGCCCTCGTGGCCGTGGCCATCGCCGCTCCCGCCACCGCTCACAAGGCTCGCCGCGCCAATCTCCCGCTCCTTTCCGGCCCCGGCCGCAAGTTTCTGCTTACCTTTGTTCTGGTACGCGCCGGATTGTTCGCGGTGCTGCCCGGCCTCTGGCTGCTGCTTTATGGCACCGCCATCGTCGCCGCCGGCGCTTTTTCCGTGCGCATCGTTCCGGTCATGGGCGCCTGCCTGATCGCCATGGGCGCGCTGGCTCTGTTCGCCCCGGCGCAGTGGGGCGACGCCTTCATGGCCGCGGGATTCGGCGCGCTGCAAATCGGATTTGGCGGATGGATCGCCAGGAACCACGGCGGCTGAGCCGCCCGAAAGGAACGCTGCCATGGCCAAATCATCCTCCGCGCCGCAGGAGCGCCCTTCCCGCGCCGCACGGCAGGACCGCGCCTCGCGCGGCGATTCTCTTGCCACCGTCAAGGGCCAGGCCGTCGCTTCCGATCTCAACCGCCTGATTCACGAACGCATCCGCCTGGGCATCGTCAGCGCCCTGGCCGTCAATCCCTCGCTCACCTTCAACGAACTGAAAGCCCTGCTCAAGACCACCGACGGTAATCTCAGCGTGCACGCTCGCCGTCTTGAAGACGCCGATTACGTGGCCTGCACCAAATCCTTCGACGGCCGCCTGCCCAAAACCGAATATCGCCTGACGTCTGCGGGAAGAAAAGCGCTCGAGCATTATCTCGCGCACATGGAAGCCCTGATTCGCGCCACGCGCGATCACCAGGGTTGAAAAAGTTTGTTTGCAGTGTGCGGTAGAAACAGCAGTCGTTTTGCGGCGGAGAAAGAAAAACATCGTGAGCACTTCGCTACAGCCTAATCCCTCGTTCCTCCCTCCGGTCTCCGGATATCTTTCCAAAGCCAATTCCGGCCTTCTCCACGTGGCCATCATCATCGACGGCAACGGCCGCTGGGCCGCGGCCCAGGGCAGGCCGCGCTCGGACGGCCATCGCGCCGGCGCGGAGACCGTCCGCCGCGTTATTGAAGCCGCCCCCGGCCTGGGCATCGGCACGCTTACTCTCTTCGCGCTTTCCTCGGCCAATTGGAAGCGGCCTGAACCAGAAGTCCAGCGCATTCTGGCCCTGCTGCAGGATTATCTCGCGACCGAAACCGAGCACTGCCAGCGCGAGGGCGTCCGCCTAAGCATCTTCGGACGGCGCGACCGCGTTCCCCTCGAACTCCGCCAGGCCATAGACCACGCCGAAACCGTCACCGCTTCCGGCACGCGCCTGCACGTGCGTTTGGCCATCGACTACTCCGCCCGCGAAGCCATTTTTCAGGCCGCCTGCCGCTTCTACAAGGTCACCGAGCTTTCCCCCGAGCGCTTCGCCGGCGTCCTCGAGGAAATCAACCGCGGCGGCTCCAGCGAAGTGGACCTGCTCATCCGCACCGGCGGCGAGCAGCGCCTCTCCGATTTTCTCCTCTGGGAATGCGCCCACGCCGAACTTCTTTTCCTGGACAAACGCTGGCCTGATTTCACCCCCGCCGATCTCGCCTCCGCCGTCACCGAATTCGCCCGCCGCGAACGCACCTACGGCGCCCTCCCCGGCGAACACCGCGAATCCGCCGCCGGTTTCTAACTCCAATGTTTTTGCTTATGTAGCGCCAGCCTTTAGGCTGGCAGCTTTTTTCAGCCTCGGCCACTCTGCCCCCGCGCCATCGCAAACGCCTTCCGCACAATCCTCGTCGCCGTCTCGCTCAATCCGTACCGCTCCAGCTCCTCCTCGTGCACCAGCGCCACATCCGTCACGTCGCTTCCCGCGCGCGCTTCTCCGCCCATCCGCTTGCACAAATAATCCGCAATGACATAGTGATACCGCGGCCGCGTATTCTTCCCGTTGGGCGCCGGGGAAAGCCGCCCGCTATCGCCATCCGCGTAAAATACCCGGTCGAACACCTCGATCAGCTCCCCCACCCGCACTTGCAAACCCGTCTCCTCGAGCATTTCCCGCTCGACACCCGCCGCCAGCGACTCTCCCAGTTCCAGCGTTCCTCCCGGAATCGACCATTCGCCCTTCAGCGGTTCCGCTCCCCGCCGGATCAGCACCACCCGCCCTTCTTCGATCAGCACTCCACCAACCCCCACCAACGGCCTCTCCGGATATTCTCTCGACGATGCCACTTCGCCCTCCCGCTCTTTCCGCCCCGGCTGTGTCTCTTTCGCCTCTTCCACCGACACTTCAGCGCCCGATGCTCCTCGCGGTATATAATACGCTGGTTGCTGCCGCTCGCCTCTTGCTTGCTGGCACGCTCATAATCTTTACCAGGAGGTCGCAGCCGTGATTCGCTGCCCGGATTGTGCCGCTGAAATTGATGTGGACGAAGACGAAGTCGAGGAAGGCGAGATCCTCAACTGCCCCGAGTGCGAAATGGAACTCGAAGTCGTGCAGACGCACCCCGTCCATCTGAATCCCATTTCCGACGATCTCGACGATGAGGACGAAGACGAGGAGAAGGAAGAGGACGAAGACGAAGAAGACGACGAGGACGAAAAAGAACTCGAAGAAGAGGAAGAAGAGGACGAAGAGTAACGGCGCAGCATAATCCGGGGCGCTCTTCTTCTTTTTCCACCCCGAAATTCATCCTTGGGATTGTTCCCGGATATGGCATCCCCTGCACGGCTTTCCGCCATCCAATTGGCCAGGAGCGTAATCTTGAAACCGTTCGCCGCCATCGCCGCTCTGTTCCTGCTGGCCCCCGGCGCGGGGTTTTCCGCCGCCGCCGTGCCTCCGCCGCAGAACCCGGCCCCCGCTCCGGAATCCTCTACCCGCGCGCCATCCCCCGCACAAAAGAACGCCCGCAAGCACGAACGCGATTACATCATTCGCGGAACCGTTTTTAACGACAAGGCCCTGGCCCTGCCCGACGCCGAGGTCCGCGTGCGCCGCACCCGCGAGAAAAAATACCGCTGGCAGACCCGCACCAATTCCCGCGGTGAATTCGCCGTCCGCGTCTTCCAGGGCCTCGGCGAAACCTACGAAGTCCTGGTGCGCGCTCCCGGTTTTGACCAACAGACCCGCACCGCCGATTCCACCAGCGGAGAGCGCCAGGAGAATTTCTTCCTCCGCCTGCAACCGGCCGCCCCCAAGTCCTCCAAGCACCAGAAAAAGGAGAAACCGTGAACCTCTCTCGCCGCATCGCCTGGGTTTTTGCCGCCCTCCTGCTGGTTTCCACTCTGTCTCTGGCCCAGGGCTCCAAGCACGAGTCCCATCTCCGCACCGTCCGCGGCATCGTCCTCAACAAGGACGAGTCCCTGGTCTCCGGCGCCGTCGTCTTCCTGAAAAACATGCGCACGCAGGTCGTGCAGAGCCGCATCACCGATGACGCTGGCACCTTCCGCTTCAGCGGGCTGGATCCCAACGCCGACTACGAAATTCACGCGGTCAAGGACGATTCCCAGTCTGCCACCCGCACCGTCTCCAGCTTCGATTCCCGCAAGGAAATCATCGTCACCCTGAAAATCGACCGCAAGCGCTCCTGAACCGCGCGCTATTCCGCGCCGGCCGCACCGGCGATCCGCACCGCTCCCGCCGCCACTTCGATCTCCACCGGCGCCGGCCCCAGAATCTCCCCGTCTCCATGAAACATTGCCGGACGATCCGCCGAGAGCCGCACGCGCCGCGCGCGCATCCGCGTGATATGCGCGCTGCGCACCTCTCCGCTGCGCGTCAGTTGCGCCAGCAGGTCCAGCAGTTCGCCCAGTCCCATGCGCTCCACCAGCACCGGATCGAGCCACCCGTCGTCCGCCCGCGCCTCCGGCGCCAGACGCAATCCCGCGCCATAGCGGTGAGTATTGAGCACCCCGGCGAGCAGCACGCTCAGCGTGGCCGTGGCGTGTTCCCCTCCGGGAAACTCCACGGTGATCTCCAGCGGCTTGAACTTGCGCAGCGCCGCCAGCGCCGACGCCACATAGCGCAGCGTCCCCGGCAATCTCCGGTATCGCCCTCCGGCATACCGCGCCGCCTCCGCATCCAGACCAATCCCTCCGCCGCCCGCATACAGCCGCACGCGCCCGTCCGCCGTTCGCGCCCGCAGCAAATCCATCGTGCGAATCGGCCGCCGCAGCACCGCCGCTGCCGCCGCCACCGGGTCCAGCGGCACTCCCGCCGAAGCCGCAAAATCATTTCCCCCGCCCACGGGCAGAATTCCCACCACCACCTTGCTTCTATCCACCGCGTTAACCACCGCCTGAAACGTTCCGTCGCCCCCCGCCGAAATCAGCAGCCGCGTGCCATTTGCCGCCGCGGCCCGCGCGTGCGCCTCCATCTTCTCCACGTGATTCGTCTTCTCTACTTCGTAGGGAAAATCCTGCGAGGCAAAATAGCGTTCAATCCGCGGCAGATACTCGAGCGCGCGCCCTCCGCCCGCCTCCGGATTCACCAGCAGCAGCGCCGGCGCTTTCTTCGACACAATATTTTCTGGAAGCATCGCGCCGCCATCTTCCGCGAATCTCTCTGCCTCTGTCAATCCGCTTCCCCGCTCATTTTCCACCTCACCAACATTTCATCCGTGGGTACTCCTCAATTCACTGGCGCAATCCGCACTTTTCGCCAATAATCTCCACCGGAAACAATCCGTCGGAGACACCATGCCGCCAAGCAAAGTCATCGCCTTTTTTCCCGAAGCCGCCTACGGCCCCGCTCTCAACTCCGTCGGTATCGCCCAGGCCTGCAAGGCGCTCGGCCACACGCCCGTCTTTCTCACCGCTCCGGACATGGCCGGCGTCTACAAGGGCTACGGCTTCGCCGAGCACATCGTCAACATGGCCCCGCCCATGGCTGCCGAAGAAGTCGCGCAATACTGGCAGAACTTCATCAACGGCCACATTCCCAACTTCGATAAATCCCCCTGCGACCAGATCGATAACTACGTCCGCGACTGCTGGGACGCCATCGTGGAAACCGCCGTCTGGGCCCAGAAGGATCTTCCTCATGTCCTGCAAACCGTGCGGCCCGATCTTATTTGCGTGGACAACGTCATTCTCTTCCCGGCCATAAAACAGTTCGGAAAACCCTGGGTGCGCATCATCTCCTGCAGCGAAAATGAAATCCCCGATCCCGCAATTCCTCCGCACCTCTCCGGCTGCGGCCAGGACGACCGCGCCTGCTTCCGCGCCTACGAAGAGCGTTTTCATGCCGTCATCAGGCCCATTCACGAGCGCTTCAACGCCTTCCTCGCCGCGCACGGCGAAGCTCCCTATCCCCTCGGTCAGTTTTTCGAATCCTCGCCGTTTCTGAACCTGCTGCTCTATCCCGAAGCCGTCAAATTCAAGCGCAGCCGGCCGCTCGACCCGCGGAAATTTCAGTATCTCGAAGGCTGCGTCCGCCAGGAGCAGCCCTACTCGCTGCCCCGGTTCCCCGGGCATCAGGACAAACCGCTCGTCTACGTGAGCTTCGGCTCACTCGGCTGCGGCGACACAAAAACACTCCAGCGCTTGATTGACGCCCTGGGAAAATTGCCCCTGCGCGCGCTCGTCAACGTCGGCGGCTACCTCGATGCTTACTCGCAGATCCCCGCTAACGTCATCCTCGATAAATGGTTTCCGCAACCCTCCGTGATTCCCCAGGTGGACGCCGTCATCCACCACGGCGGCAACAACACTTTTACGGAGTGCCTCTATTTCGCCAAACCCGCCATCATCATGCCTTACGTCTGGGACGGCCATGACAACGCCACTCGCGTCCACGAAACCGGCCACGGCATCAAAATGCACCGCAACCACTGGACGCTCGAGGAATTGGGTGCGAATCTGCATACCATTTTTCACAGCGAGGCCATGAAGCAAAAACTGAAAAACACCTCAGCGCAGATGCACGCCCAGCCCGGTTCGGAAAAAGCCGCCCGGCTGCTCGATGCGCTACTGAAAAAGGATTCTCACTAGGTGAAAGAAACAGGAATGAACGAAACAAGAATAGTAAAACTGGATTCCACCGCGCCGCATCTCTGGCCCGCCGCACGCTGGCGCGATTTTTTTCCTAACGCGGAAAACTTCATCCTGCACCACAGCGCCGACGCCCAACTCGAAGCCGGCATCCGCCGTTGGACCCCGGGCCGCACTACCCACGAAACCGCCACGGACCTGCTCTGCTACGTCCTGCGCGGCGGCGCTCTCTTCCGCAGCCGCGGCGGCGAAACCATCGACGCCGCTCCTGGGACGCTCATTCATTTCAAACAGGGCTGGAGCGGCTCCTGCGAAGCCCGCGACGAACTTCACGCCTCCTACATGACCTGCCCCGGCGGCCCCGCCGAACGCACTCCCGTGCTGAATAAGGTGCTGACCGCCACTCCGCTGAAAGATTGGGGTGAAATTCCCACGATGATCGAAGGCCATTCGCGCACCGCGGGCATTCTTCTTAGCCGCGAAGAAAACGGCCGCGCCGAAAGCGGCCTGTGGACCTGCACGCCCGGAACCTGGCGCTGCGTGGTCACCGCCGACGAGTTTTGCCATTTCCTCGCCGGCACCTGCACCTACACCCATGACAGCGGCGAGCAAATCGAAATCCAGCCGGACACGCTGGCTTTCTTCCCGCAGGGCTGGTCTGGCCGCTGCGAAGTGCGCCAGACCCTACGCAAGGTCTACCTGATCCGCTAACCGTGCGCTACGTTCGCTCAGAATTCATAGCGCAGCGCGAACTGCATGACTCGCGGCTGGGTGAGCAGACTGGTGTAGGCGCCGAAGCTGTTCGGCGACTGGGTCAGTGAAGTCAGCAAAGACTGCCCGACACTTTGTGCGTTGAAGCGCGTGAGGTTGGGCAGGTTGAACACTTCCCAGCGGAATTGCAGCGAGTGGCCTTCCACCGGCAGATTCCAGCGCTTGCCGAGGCTCATGTCCCAGCTGGCGAAGCCGTCTCCGCGCAGAACATTGCGCGAGCCAACTTGGCCCGGCAGGGGAATCGTGAAATCGGTCTGGGCCGCAACGGGGTTCGCGAACACGCTGACGCTGCCGTTGGACTTGAACACGCCAGTGACTGGCCGGTTCGTCATCTGCGCAATCGCGGTGAGGAACCAGTTGGTCGGCCAGCGCTGCCCGCCGTCCACGCTGAAGGGGAATCCGCTGGTCCAGCGGGCCAGTCCGCCGATTTGCCAGCCACCGATGACCGCGTCGACGATCCCATGCGCATCGTGTGCAAAAGCACGGCCTTTTCCCACCGGCAAATCCACCAGCCAGTTGGCATTGAATTGGTGCGTCAGGTCATAGTCGGAGACCGCGCGCGCCAGCTTGGGAGAAAAGTCGTTGGCCAGGCGTGTTCCCACCAAACCGATGTTCTGGTAGCCGTACACAGAGAAACCCACGCGTGACGCGGCCGAGGTGATGTCAATCGATTTGGAATAGGTGTAGTTCAAATCGAATTGCGCGCCGTGGCTGATCTGTTTTCGCAAGCTGATCTGCAGGGCGTGATAGTTCGAATTGCCGATCGAACTCCAGGCATACATGGAAATGGCCTGGTTATTCAGGAACTGGCCGGACCCATTTCCCAGAAGGCCTGCAGGCCCGTTGAAAAAGTACGACCCCGATCCGATGTTGTCGCCAAGTCCGCCATAGAGATCGATGTCCGCGAGCCCGACAATTTCGTCGCCGATCACCGAAAGCGCCGGATTGTAGTAGAGATCGAAGACGGACTGCAGTAATCCGTCGGTGGTGTTGGCAGTGGCCGGAGTGAAGCCAGTGAAGAGATCCGAATATTGGGTGGCGCCCGGACGCAGCGCGGGCAGCATGTCCACCCAATACTGCGCCGTTGGACCCAGCATCGAGGCGGTGATGGTCGAAATCTGCGCAGGCGTGATCACCGCTTGATAGAAGTTATTGCCATTCGGTTGATTGGCCAGCGCAAACTGTCTCGCCAGATTAGATAGTGCGGCGGCCGCGGTGTAATAGTCGATGCCTGTTTTCGGATCCACGATGTCCAGGGGCTGGGTCAAATCACGCTGCGTCAGAAGGTTGCGTCCGAAGCGGCCGACATAAGAGATTTGCAGCGAGAAGCGCTTGGGCAATTCCCGGCCCACCGAAAGATCGACGGTATAGGCATGCGGCGTTTTCAGCGTGTCGTCATTGCCCCACAGATTGGCCTCCGCCGCGAGATTGGGAATCTGCAGGAAGCCGGTGGGCGACGCGTTGACCGGCGGGTCCAGGAAGAACTGCACACCGTTGATGTTGTATTTGGGAATGCTGTTGATGGCGGTAATCCGCGGCAAGTCCTCGGCGCCGGTTACGCCGAATGTGCAGCAGGTATTCTGCAGCGTCGTGGTCAAGCCCGCAGAACCGACCTGATCAAACGTATTGATCAGAGCGAATCCCGCACGGTCGTAGACGCGGGCAAACCCCGCGCGAATCACGGTCTTATCGTTATTGCCGAAGAGGGCCTTCAGCAGACCGCTCTTCGGACGCGGCGAATACGCGAAGGACAGGCGGGGAGAAAAATCCTTCTTCTCCAAATTGTAGAATCCCGGTCCGTTATTCGCCGGACCGCCAAGCTGGAAGGCAATGGGCGGCTCGGCGCCGTACCCGATACCCTGATTCATGTTCGCGACGTTCTTGGCGAACTGCGTGCCCAATCCGAAGGTCGGCGAGGTCTGCAAACCATTTGTCTCCCATGGCGGGGGGAACAGAGACCAGCGCAAGCCGTAGGTTAGCGTGAAGTTTGGTTTGATGCGCCAGGTGTCCTGTCCGTAGAACTCATACCAGTTGAGGCCGTAGTTGCGCTTGACGGGCGCGCCCTGCGGCAGCACATTTCCGCTGCGGTCCAGATTGTAATTGGCCACGACGTCCGAAATCATTCCGTAGAACGCGAGTAACGGCCGGTCGTACTGCGTGGCGTTGAGCGGTTCCGGGGCCGTGCCTGGCGCAAAGCCGATGAGATTGAGGCTCGGGTGTGCTGCGGCGTTTTGCGGATCGAGCGTACTGGTGGTGCCCGCAAAGCCGATCGGTGAAGTCCAGTTGGTGGTGCCCAGGCCCAGACTCGACGAGTGCTGGTAAGTCTCACGAGGATCACGCGCGATGCCTATCGACGTCCCGAACTGGAGCGTGTGCTTGCCCTTTGTCCAGGACAGGTCATCCAGTAAATTGTGAATGCCTACCTGAAAATTGTGGCTGTAAGTGTATCCTTCGTCCAGTCCGAGAAACTGATTCCACGGCTGGTTCGTATTGCCGACGACTCCATAACTCTGCCGCGTGAAACCCCAGCGGAAGGAGTTGTTGAGTGTGTTGCTCAGTACTGCCGTGTAGCCGAGCGCAATTCCCTTGCTGTGATCCGCGGTGGTGGTTTGCGGCGCATAGCCAGGAAGAAATGGCGCGCCCGGATTCCGCAAGTTCTGCAGAGCGCCGCGCCAAAAAATCGTGTGTTTGCCGTCGGCCGAGATGCGGTAGTCCAGACGGCTGATGAATACGTCGTTATCCAGGCTGGTGGGGGCGCGGAACACGAATCCCGCGTAGTTCAATCCGTCGCCGGCGGAGTAATCATTGGTGACTGTCTTTCCCGTGCAGAATGTTTGATCCAGATAGCCGGTGTGACCGACCAGATCGAGCATTGCCGGGTCGATGCCGATTCCCTTCGGGTCGAGATTCTGCAGGTCGGCGGGCGTAAGTGTGACCATACTTCCGCTGCCATACATATAGCGGAACAGTCCTTGGCACATCTGCGGAGTGGGGATCACCCGCTCGGCGCGCTGCTGTTCGCGCTCGCGTGTTCCTTCGTAATTCACGAAGAAAAATGCACGATCCTTGCGCAAAGGGCCGCCCACTGAGGCGCCAAAAATATTGCGGTTCAGTTGCAACGGTTTGTTCGGCTCGCCCACATTCAATTCCGACTGCTTCACCAGATAATCATTGGCGCTGGTGACCGTGTTGCGAAGATTTTCATACGCGCTGCCGTGAAATTTATTGGTGCCGCTCTTGGTCACCAGAACCACCTGCGCGCCGGAACCCTGGCCTTGATCGGCGCCGTAATTGCTCGTCGTCACGCGGAATTCCTGCACCGAGTCCGGCGTTACCGGCAGCACCGAGGTAAACGCGTACCCATTCGACTGGTCGTTCACGTCCACTCCATCCAGTGTAATGTTGCTCTGGTCGCTGCGCGCGCCATTGACCGAACCGTTGCGCGTGTCCTGATCCTTGTCCGAGATACGGTTACCGGTGTAGGAGACGCCCGCCTGCAGGCTGAGCAGATCGGGTACGTTGCGTCCTTCGAGCGGAATCAGGCTCACCTGTTTTTCGTCGAAGGAATTCCCGATGGACGCGTCCACCATGTTCAGCGCCGGCTCTTCCGCCGTCACCGTCAGAACCTCCTTGCTGGCTCCCACTTTCAGCTGCACGTTCATCGTCGTCGGCGTGTTTACCAGCAACTTCAGGCCGGTCTGCTCGTATTTCTGGAATCCCTGCGCGGCCACCGTCAGCGTGTATGTTCCCGGCGGCAGAAACAGAAATTGATACGCGCCGTCCGGCCCCGTTGTCGCGGTCCTCTCGCTCTTGGATTCCGGATTGCTCAGGGTCACCGTGGCCGCTCCAACTGCCCCTTCCGAACTGTCCGTCACCGTTCCGCGAAGCGACGTCGTCGCTTGCCCCGCCGCGCCGCTCGCGAAAAGCCATTGGCCCAGCAGCAAAAGGACAAACACCCGTGCGGCGGTCCTCCAGAATGACAAATGCGAAACCATCGAGCTGCTCGCTGTATTGTTCATGGTCTTCTCCACACGCTGAACCTTACTAGAATTGTGTAACGCTATCCACGGACCTCGCTCCTGTCAAGCAGGAAGATTCCCGTGCGCTCTCGAACCGCCGGGATTTGGCCATGGCTCCCGCCCAACCCGGGAAAAGCCGGATTGCTCTGCACGCCATCTACTCTGGGAAAGGGGAAAAGCCGAGGCCGGGTATCTTTCGAATCGTTGGTGCCGGCGGGGGGAATCGAACCCCCGACCTAGGGATTATGAGACCCTCGCTCTACCACTGAGCTACGCCGGCACGGGACTGTTTTCAATGTTACGGAGTTCCCGCAATACGGTCAAGGCGGGCATTCACTCCGGCGTGACGCCGTTTTCGACGCGCTGTTTCAGGCGCCGTGCGCGCGGTGGTATTCGTCGAAGGCCTCAAGGAAGCGGTCCACATCCTTTTTCAGCAGGTAATACGGCGTGGAAAGACGGATTTTTGAAGGCGCGCCACCGCGAATTCGAATCTTTTTCGTCTTCCATAGCCAGTCCTCGACCTCCATGGTCTTGATCTGCGGCGCGTTCACCGTGGCGATGGCGCAGCGCAGCGCCGCATCCGGCGAGGTCCAGGACACCGCGCCGCGCTTCATCATTTCCGCCAGGATAGTATCGGCCATTTTGCGGTGGCGCCGCTCGATGCGCTCCATGCCGATCTGATTGGCGAATTCCACCGCTGCGCGCAAGCCCATGAGCGACGGCACGTTCGAGCTGCCGATGCGCTGGAAGCGCTCGGCGCGAATTTTCTTGTCGTCCCATCCTTCGGTGACGATAGTGTTCCACAGGCGGTCGATGACCTCGTCGCGGACGTAGAGAAATCCGCTGCCCTTGGGAGCCTGCAGCCATTTGTGCGGGCTGGAGCTGTACATGTCGCAGCCGATTTCGTGCACGTCGAGCTTCATCATGCCGGTGACGTGCGCGCCATCCACCGCCGAGAGAATTCCTTTGGAACGCGCCAGCGCGCACAACTCCTTCGCCGGAAGCACCACGCCGGTGACCGTGGTGATGTGGCTGAAGAAAATCACGCGCGTTTTCGGCGTAATCGCCTCGCTGAAGAGATTGAGCACCGCCGCGGCATTGGGCACGGGCCGCGGCAGCGTCACTTTCTTCACCACGATGCCGTGGCGCTTGGCGCGCAGATTCCACGGATGCTCGCCGCCGGGATGCTCCTGATCGGTCATGAGCACTTCGTCGCCGGCTTGGAGATCCAGTCCATTGGCGATGTAACTGTTGGCTTCCGTGGCGTTGCGCACCAGCGCGATTTCATCGCGCCGGCAGCCCACAAACGCCGCCAGCGGATCGCGAAACTCGTTCCACGCGGCATAGCCCCAGATCGGATAATCCTCGGGTTCTGTCTGGGCCATCCTTTCCGTTTCGTTGTAGCCGTCGAAGACCGCGCGCAGCACCGGCGCGGGCGATGAGCCCACCGTGCCGTTATTGAGATAAACCTCGTCCGCAGGGATCAGGAACTGCTTGCGCAGCTCCGTCCAGTAGGCCTCTTCGCTGGCATCGAAGAGCGCCGCGTCGGGCAGGCGCGCCGGGGCGCGTTCCATTTGTTCGAACAGTTCGTTGCGCAGGCTGAACGCGCCGGCGGCTCCGGCGATCGAACCAAGAAAATTTCGGCGATCCATCATGGTGGCCTCTGCTTAACGAGAATTCGCGGAATGCCGGAATTCTACTCATCTTTCTTCCTTCCCAGCAACTACTACTTCCGCAAACTTGTGGATTGATTTTGCAAATGGCTTGACTGGAAGCAGGTCTGCCATCAGAATCCCTCTCATTCATTGCCGTTATTCCCTGTGCGGACGTTTCGGTTGCTTTCCGGCTTTGAAAAGATTTGTGGTTTTCGGAATTTTTTAGGAGGGTGCTCATATGTTTTGCGTAAAATGCGGCGCGCAGGTGACCAATCCCGCGGCGCCATTCTGTACCGGCTGTGGCGCTTCCTTGTCCGCCTCCGCCGGCCCGGCGGCCCAGGCCAGCAGACCCGCCCCGCCGCCTTCCGCGCAGCCCGCGGCTCCGGCGGGCGCCAAGCCTTCCACTCTGTGGATCAAGGTGGTGATTGCCCTGGTGGCCTTCGCCGTTCTTGCGTTTGCCGCCATCGTCGGCACAGGCATCTACGTGGGCTACCGCATGAAGAAAAAGGTCCAGGAGGCCAAGGCCGAGTACGGCATGGACAAGATCGGCAGCCTGGCTTCAGGGGCCAGCCCCGTGGCCGCGCGCGATGTCTGTACGCTGCTAAGCAAAGACGAGGTGAGCCAGCTCACCGGCGTGACCATCACGGACGCCCAAGGATCGACTTCCGAATGCACGTATTCCTCGGCCACGAATCCCAGGGTCGTTGAGAATAAGGTGACGTGGGAGAGCGGAGCCATGGCGTATAAGATGGCCACCGGAGCTATGAACATGGTCGCCGGCAGCGACAAGCCCTTCGTGAAGGTCCCCGGCGTCGGCGACGAGGCCATGACGATCGGCCTGCAAGGAGAAGTAAAAGAGGGCTTTCAGAAGGAAGCCAAGAATGACAAGTCCGGCATGATCAGCGGCATGAACCGGATGTTTGCACAGAGCCCTTTGATGTTCCGCAAGGGCGACGTGATGGTCGAGCTCACCGCCACGGAAGGCCGCGATTTGGAAGAAACCAGAAAAGCGCTGGCCATCAAGATCGCTTCGCGGCTCTGACGCTGCAGCTGCCACAAAACGGCAATTCCAAAATGCGCGGCGGAGCTCTCTCCGCGCCGCACTTGTCTTCAAGAGAACTTCGTATGCGCAAGCTATCCCGGGCTTTGCTCAGAGCAGGATACAATGTTGGGCGGTGCGGCAACGCCCGGAGCGATTCGCGCCATTGGGGAGTGACCACGCTATGACCAGCATTTTTTTGCGCACCGGAAAAGTATTCCTTGCCGCAGCCGCGCTGCTGGGCCTCGCTGCCCTGCCCGTCTTGCCGCAGACGCCGCGCTCCAGGACCGCGCATCCCGCCGCGCCCAAGCCAGCCCCGGCGGTTCCCGGACCGTTGCGCGAGGTCATGGAATCGTTTTCCGCGGCGCATACGTTTCAGCAAGTGGCCATTTCGCCGGACGCCAGCAAAGTCACCTGGGTCGAAGACCTCACCGGAGCCGACGGTGCGCCCACTGGCGACACGGCCATCTACCTCCGCGTGCTGGGCCTGAATAAGCCAGCGGTGCGCGTGGATTCCGGCGTCAAGACGGGGAAAATCGTGGGCGGGCGAGAGCTGCCTTTTTCCGCCGCGGACGGCTCGGTGGCCTGGGCCCCGGACAGCAAACGCCTGGTGTTTCTCTCCGACGCCGCTAAAAAGGGGCAGCTGGAACTTTATCTTCGCGAAGCTCCCGACAAACGGCCCCGCCGCCTGACCAACGTCACCGGATTTCTCTCTTCCCCGGCGTGGTCGCCGGACGGAAAAACCATCGCCGTGCTCTTCACCGAAAACGCCACGCGCGCCGCCGGGCCGCTGGTGGCGGAAACGCCACAGACCGGAGAAATTAAGGAAGCGGTCACCGAGCAGCGACTGGCGCTGGTGGACGCGGCGACGGGCAACCTGCGGCAGATTTCTCCTGCGGATATGTACGTCTATGAATTCGACTGGTCGCCCGACGGCCAGCGCTTTGTGGTGACCGCGGCGCATGACAACGGCGACAACAACTGGTACATCGCGCGGCTCTACACCCTCGACGCCGGTACCGGCGCGATGAAATCCATTTATCAGCCGCCGCTGCAAATCGCCAATCCCGCCTGGTCGCCCGACGGCAAGCGCATCGCGTTTATCGCCGGGTTGATGAGCGACGAGCCTTCGGTCGGCGGCGATATTTTCACGATTTCCGCCGAGGGCGGCGAGGCCAAGAACGTGACGCCGGAAATGAAGGCTTCGGCCAGCTGGCTGCGCTGGACCCCGGAGGGGAAAATACTTTTCGGGGAGACCGTGGGTGGCGACGCGGGCTTCGCCACGGTGGACCCCTCCAGCGAAAAAATGGAAACGCTGTGGAGCGGCACCGGCACGATCACGACCGGAGACTGGAGCACTTCGCTTTCACTTTCCGCCGACGGAAAAACATCGGCGGTCCTGCGCCATTCCTATTCCTCCGCGCCGGAAGTTTACGTGGGCGCGATCGGCGCCTGGAAACCGCTGACCGAGCGCAACGCCGCGATTCATCCGGGCTGGGGAGAGGCCAAAAGCATTCACTGGAAGAGCGACGGCTACGACGTGCAGGGCTGGCTGATCTATCCGCGCCATTTCGATGCGGCCAAGAAATATCCCATGGTGGTGCATGTGCACGGCGGCCCTGGCGCGGCGGTGCATTCGCACTGGCCCGGCTGGCACGATTTTCCCGTGGCTCTGGCGGGCGCGGGCTATTTCGTGCTGGAGCCCAATCCGCGCGGCAGCTTCGGGCAGGGCGAAGCGTTTACACGCGCCAACGTGAAGGATTTCGGCTACGGCGATTTCCGCGACATTATGGCCGGCGTGGATGAAGCCATCCGCATCGCGCCCATTGACCCGCAGCGCCTGGGCATCACCGGATGGAGCTACGGCGGCTACATGACCATGTGGGCGGTGACGCAGAGCAACCGCTTCAAGGCCGCGGTTTCCGGCGCGGGACTTTCCAACTGGCAGAGCTATTACGGCGAAAATCTGATTGACCAGTGGATGATTCCGTTTTTCGGCGCGTCGGTCTATGACGATCCCGCGGTGTACGCCAAAAGCTCGCCCATGAATTTCATTAAGAACGTCAAGACGCCTACGCTCATTCTCGTGGGCGACAGCGACGGCGAAGTTCCCGCGCCGCAGTCCTGGGAATTCTGGCACGCCCTGAAAACGCTGGGCGTCGAAACCAAACTGGTCGTCTACGAGCACGAGGGCCACGCCTTCGCCAAGCCCGAGCACCAGCGCGACCTCATCCTGCGCAGCTTCGAGTGGTTTAACGCGCACCTGAAATAACCGCAGTTTCGTTCTGCGCTCCAGCGGAAGTGCGAAAATCCGAAACCTGCCAACCGTGCTATAACGTCATAGTGGTGCGGTTCTAGCGTGTTTGGGGGCGTTTTTTCGGGTATGAGGATTCCTGTTTTTCGGTTGGTGATTTTGGCGGTGATTGGTGTTGTGCTGGGCGTGTGTGTGCTCGCGCCGGTTGCCGCGCAGGAGGTGCGCGGGGCGCTGCTGGTGGTGGTGCAGGACGCGAGCGGGGGGCGGATTGCCGGGGCGCGGGTGAGCGTGGCGCGGGCTGCGGCCGGGTTTGAGCGCGGCGGGCGGACGGACGCGCGGGGCGAAATGCGGTTGGAGGGCCTGGCGCCGGGGACGTATCGCATCGAGGTTGAGGCGGAGGGTTTTTCCGCGCGCGAGAGCGAGGCGATCGTGGGCGTGGGGGCGCAGCCGACGCTGGCGGTGACGCTTGCGCCGCGCGGGTTGCGCGAATCTGTAAAAGTGATCGACCGCGGTCCGTCGCTGGCCAGCCAGCCGCTGGAAACCACCAGCAGCGCGCAGAAGACAATCATCACCGCCGAGGACCTGGGCGAGATTCCGCTTTTTGCGCGCAGCTTCGCCAATATCGCGCTGCTTTCGCCCTTCACCGCGCCGGTCGAGCCTTCCGACCCGACCAAGGCGCGCATCACGGCGGTTTCTTTCGGCGGCAGCTCCGGGCTGAACGTGGACCTTTCGGTGGACGGCGGGGACAACAACGACGATTACATCGGCGGGTTCCTGCAGAACTATTCGCCGGAAGCCATGCAGGAGTTCGTGGTGCGCACGGCGCAGTTCGGCGCGGACACTTCGCGCACCAACGGCGGGAGCGTGATTCTTTCGACGCGGCGCGGGACGGACGACTGGCACGGCGGAGCATCTTATTTCTATCGCGGAAAAAACCTGAACGCGCGCAACGCGCTGGATAATCCGGCACCGGACCCCAAACAGCCGTTTTCGCGGCAGAACGGAGTGTTCACGCTGGGCGGGCCGCTGCTGCGCGGAAAGCTATGGTTTTTTTCCTCGTTCGAAAGCGTGCGCGAAAACGCCAGCGTGGCCTACAGCGCGGCGACGCAGGCGGAGTTTGCCGCGCTGGCGCAGCTTGCGAGTGGCGGAGCGATACCGGGAGTGGCGTCCATCGCCGCGCCCTCGGCGGTGGCAGTGCCGTTCCGCGACACGCTCTTTACCGCACGGACGGATTGGGCGCAGTCCGCGAATTCGCAATGGTTTTTGCGGGCCGCGCTGGACCGCAATCACACCGACAACGATCTGGTGCAGCAGGCCACGCTGCCTTCGACGGGCGCGAGCACGACTTCCAATTACTACAGCGTTTTGCTCAGCAACCAGCGGCAATTCAACGCGGAATGGCAGGGCGTGCTGACGATGCAGGCCAGCGGGCTGCATCACGTGAAGGAACGCAATTCGCATCTGGGATTTGCGCTGGCGTTTCCGATGAGCGCCAGTTTTCACACCACGTCCGGGTTTGAAACTTTTGGGGACAATCAGTTCGCCACGGAAATCACCGCGTTTCCCGTGGCCCGCGACCAGCAGAAATACCAGTTGCGCTACGACGCGACGCGCTCGGCTGGAAACCATTCCACGCGATTCGGCATAAATGTCATTCACGAGCCGGTGCTGCGCGGGGCGCTGGCCGGAGACGCCGAGCGGCTTTACAGCTTCGATTTCAATCCCAGCTACTACGCGGCCAATCCCGCGGCGCTGGCGGCGATTTTCGCCTGCGACCCGGCGGTTACGGCGTGTTCGAACGCGTCGTATTTTCCCGGCGGTGACGGCACGTTCGCGCAAAGCCTGCGGCGCATCGGATTTTACGCGGAAGAGTCCTGGCGCGCGCGGGCGGGGCTGACGGTCAACGCCGGGCTGCGCTACGACACCACGTTCGGGCTGTTCCGCGCCTCGGGACGCGCGCAGACGGAAAACTCCGCGGTGATAGCAGTGAACGCGCTGGGGCTGGGCGGCGCGCTGGGGATTGCGCCCGGCATTCCGCGCGACGAGCGCAAGGCGTTCGCGCCACGTCTGGGAATGGCCTACGCGCCGCGCGGCTCTTCCACGACGGTGCTGCGCGCCGGCGTTGGTCTGTACTTCAACGATCTGGCGCAGAGTGGCTGGCAGGACGCTTTTACCTCCGTGAACAACGCCAACGCCGCTGCGCCGCTCGGAGCGGGCGAGCAGGGTGCCCTGATCGACCCCAATTACCACGCTCCCTATTCGCTGCAAGCCAGCGCGGGCTTCGAGCATATTTTTGCCGGCAACTGGCGCCTAAGCGTGAGCTACGAGCACCAGCAGGGCGTGCACCAATACCGCCGCTACGAATATATTTCCGGCGTGACGCTGCCCGCCGCCGCGCCCAATCTTTCCCTCTTTCGCACCGACAACCGCTCGCGCTACGACGGCCTGGCCGTGCAGGCGCAGCACCGCTTCGCGCGGCGCTTCGAGCTGACCGCCAATTATGTTCTGGGCCAGGCCACGACGTGGGGTGCGGTGGTGGGCGAGTTGTTCGACTATGTGAATGGCGTGGCCGACGTGCACAATCCCTTCGGTCCAGGCGACCACGGCCCTTCCGGCGAAGATATTCGCCACCGGCTGGTGCTGGCGGGAGTGCTGCAGTTGCCGTGGAAGTTCGAGCTGTCCACGCTGTCGCAATTCGAATCGGCGCGGCCGTTCACGCTGGGCACGCCGGTGGATATCAACGGAGACGGCACGGATAGCAACGACCGCGCGGTGGTCAACGGCGCGCAGACCAGTCTCGACCAGTTTCGCGGGACGCCTTTCGCCCAGGTAGATGTGCGCGTCAGCCGCAATATCACGCTGGGCGAGCGCGTCGAACTGCGTCCCTTCGCGGAATTTTTTAACCTGACCAACCGCGCGAATCCGGGCAACAACTACGTCGGCGACATCGCCGGGCTGCCCACTCCCGTCAATAATCTGGCCAACGCCACGGCCCTGTGCCTGGACGGTCCGGCCTGCGCGCAGACGCAGCCCATCACCAGCCTCGACCAGTTGCGCGTTCCCGCCGGAGCGCTGGGCGATTTTTTTGGCCCGGGAACGACGGTGGGGATTCCCTTCGCGATGCAAATCGGCGTCAAGATCACATTTTAGGAAATTCTTTGCGAAGGGCAACGAAGAGCAAACGCGGGCGAAAAAAATCTAAGCCGTAAAGAGCCACCCCGTTTTAAAACGATGGCGCGTTACTTGGGCTGCTTGACGATGCGCAGATAAGGCTTGAGGGTCTTCCAGCCGCCGGGAAATTTCTGTTTGGCTTCGGCGTCGGAGACCGACGGCGGGATGATGACGTCATCGCCCGGCTTCCAATTGACCGGCGTGGCCACGGTATGTTTGGCGGTGAGCTGGATGGAATCGAGCACGCGCAGGACCTCATCGAAATTGCGGCCGCTGCTCATGGGGTAGATGAGCATGAGCTTGATTTTCTTGTCGGGGCCGACGACGAAGACGGTGCGCACGGTGGCGTTGTCCGCGGCGGTGCGGCCTTCGCAGGTTTCCCCGGCTTCGGCGGGCAGCATGTCATAGAGCTTGGCGACTTTCAGCTGGGGGTCGCCGATCATCGGAAAATTCACCTTGTAGCCCTGGGTCTCTTCGATGTCCTCGGCCCATTTGCCGTGGCTGCTGGCGGGGTCGATGCTGAGGCCGATGATTTTGCAATTTCGCTTATCGAATTCGGGCTGCAGGCGGGCCATGTAGCCCAGTTCGGTGGTGCAGACGGGGGTAAAATCCTTGGGGTGAGAGAAGAGAATGGCCCAGCCGTCGCCGATCCATTCATGAAATTTGATGGTGCCGTGGGTGGTTTCCGCGGCGAAATCGGGGGCAACGTCATTGATGCGCAGTGACATGATGGCGTCCTCGCTCAAAATCTAGTATAGCAAACAACTTAGCCAGGGCATTCTACGCGGCTGTATTTTGGGGCGTCAAATTTGGGAGAACAAGTTTAGGAGAACAAGTCAAAGGTATCTTAACGGGGGGCGTTTGACCGCTTTCGCGCGGCTCTCTACAATGAAGAAGCGAGGTTGGTTGCGGGTTTTGCTGTAGCCGCGGTCGGAATTTATCCCGACAGGGTCGGGAGACCGCGGGGGGTTGCGCTGAACAGGCAAAAAGACCGCCCTCTAAAGAGGGCGGCTACAGAGGCTGTTTTTTTCACGAAGCACGAGTCACAAACCATGTTTGAGAACCTGACAGAAAAGCTGCAGCGCACATTCAAGAATTTGCGCGGGCAGGGCAAGCTCAGCGAAGAGCACATTGATACCGCCCTGGGGGAGATCCGCGAGGCGCTGCTCGAAGGCGACGTGAACGTGGGTGTGGCCGACGATCTGCTCGCCGCCATCCGCGCCAAGGCCCTGGGCAGCGAAGTGATGCTGCAGCTCTCGCCGGACCAGCAGGTGCTCAAGATCGTTCGCGACGAGCTGACCACGCTGCTGGGCAAGCACGCCAAGCCGCTCTTTGCATCGAGGCCCCCTTCGGTGTGGATGATCGTGGGGCTGCAGGGCTCGGGCAAAACGACCACCACGGGCAAACTTTCCAAATGGCTGACGCAGAACGGCCACCGGCCCATCGTGGTTTCCACGGACGTCTACCGCCCGGCCGCGCGCGAACAATTGGCGCAGGTGGCCAAGGCCGTGGGTACAACGCTATGGCCCGGCGCGGGGACGGATAAGCCGCTGGAAATCGTGCGCGGCGCCATCCGCGAAGCCAAGCTTTCCGCCTCCGACGTGATCGTCGTGGACACCGCGGGGCGGCTGCACATTGACGACGAGCTGATGAACGAGCTGGGCATGCTCAAGAAGGAGCTGCAGCCCAGCGAAATTTTGTTCGTGGCCGATTCCATGACCGGACAGGACGCAGTGCGCTCGGCGGGAGAGTTTCACAAGCGGCTGGGGCTTACGGGCGTGGTGCTGACCAAGCTGGACGGCGATGCGCGCGGCGGCGCGGCTCTTTCCATCGGCAAGGTGACCGGGGCGCCGGTAAAGTTCGTGGGTCTGGGCGAAAAATACGATGCGCTGGAGGCGTTTTATCCGGAGCGCATCGTCTCGCGCATTCTGGGCATGGGCGATATTCTGTCGCTGATCGAGCGCGCCGAGCAGACCGTGGACCGGAAGATGGCCGCGGAGCTCGAGCGCAAGATGCGCCACAATGAGTTCTCGCTCGAGGATTTCCGCGACCAGCTCAAGCAGATCCGCAAGATGGGCCCGCTCGAGCAGATCATGGACATGCTGCCCAAGATGGGCCCGCTGGCCAACATGCCGCGCGACGCGCACGTGGACGAAAAGAAACTGAAGCAGGTCGAGGCCATCATCAACTCCATGACCAACGAAGAGCGCGGCGACCACAACGTGATCGACGGCAAGCGCCGCAAGCGCATCGCCCGCGGCAGCGGAACCACTGTGCAGGACGTCAATCAAGTCATCAAGCAATACATGCAGATGCGCACGATGATAAAGCAGTACGGGACCATGGCCGCGCGCGGAAAACTGCGCGGTCTGGGCGGGAAACTTTCCGGAATGTCGTGAAGCGCATGGGCGATGGGGGTATACTTTTGCACATGGCTCCCGCACCCAAACGAATCGTCGTGGCCCGGCCCGAGCCTGGCGAGTACAACGCCTACTACGAAAAATATATTGCTCTGGTTCCCGGAAACGACGTGCTGCGTTTTCTGGAGGACCAGGCCACGCTGTATCTGCGGCTCTTTGCCGGACGCGGCGAGCGCGACGGCGATTTCCGCTACGCCCAGGAAAAATGGACCGTGAAGTAAGCGCTGGGACACGTCAACGACACCGAGCGGATTTTCACCTACCGCGCGCTGCGCATCGCCCGCGGCGATAAGACCCCGCTGGCCGGTTTCGAACAGGACGACTACGTGCGCCAAGGCGGATTCGCCGCGCGCCGCCTGGCCGACCTGGCCGAGGAGTTCTCCCATGTGCGCCGCGCCAGCGTGGCCCTGTTTCGCAGCTTCGACGAAGCCGCCTGGCTGCGCCGCGGCACCGCCAGCGAAAAGGAAGTGAGCGTCCGTGCGCTCGCCTATATGACCGCGGGGCACGCGCAGCACCACGCCAATCTCTTCAACGAGCAGTACTTCCCTTTTATTCCGCGCGCTTAGGTTCGGCCCGGGCAACAGCGAAGCGTGCCGAACCGCTTCCTTTGTCAGAGAGCTGGAACACCCGAAGGGACTACGGCTTTTTTCAACAGGGCGATCTGGCCGGCGTGGCAGACGTGGTGGCGGATCGCGCTTTGCAACATGAAGCGCACCGTGAATGGGCGGCCCGGAACGATTTGTTCGAAGGCTGATTCCGGCAACGAGGCCACGGCGCGGTGAAATTCCTTGTGGACGCGCTCCAGATGCGCGAGCGCTTGTTCCCACGCCGCCGGAGTGAGACTTTCAACCCGCGGAAAATTGCCCTCGTCCGGCTTGTCCAGGGCCATGCCTGCGAGCCGCTGGCGGTAGACGTTCTCCCAGGCCGCGATATGCAGAACCACTTCCCAGATGTTGTGCGCCTTGGGGAAGGGGCGCGAGGCGGCCTGCGCCGGCGAAAGACCGGAGAGCAATTCGCGGAGCGCGGGGCCGTGCCAGGCATCGCCTTCATGAATGGCCCGGAGTTGTGCGGCGAAATCCGCCGCAGCCGAAAGGGACAGGTCCGTTTTCATGCTTTCTCCACTACCTCGTAATGCTGCACGAATGGTTCTTTTTCCAGCAGAAAGTTGTCGTCCTCCGGGTAGTAGCGCGCCCGGGCCGTGTCCGCTCCGGCAAAGGCTTCAATGGCGGCCATCGAGTCCCAGTAGGAAACAACCAGGATGTGGGCCTTCTCCTTTTCCACCTTGCGCAGAACCATGACCCCACGATTTCCGGGAGTTTTGCGGTAGTCGGATAGCCCCGTGCGTTCTACGTAGCGGTAGTATTCGTCGGCTTTGGCGGCGGGGGTGACCCCATGCCAGATGCGGGTAATCAAAGCGGGCTCCTTTCGGGAGGCGCAGCGGGAGGAGTGTCATTCCGGAAGCGCGTCCGTAACCACCAATACTGTGGTATGGTAGATACAGATACACCGGCGCAAGGTAACTTGTCAAGTCTATTTTGCAGGTTACGCCGAGGGAGTTCCCGTCATGACCAAAGCCCCGCAAGCCGGGCCATTCAAATTTATTGCCGGCGCTCTCTGCCTGGATTTCGTCAATAGCGTCGGCGGGCGTATTCGAACTCCCTCCCCCCGGCGCGCGAATGGCGGCGAAATTCTCCGCGAGCAGTTGCTCGGCTACGAAGATCTTCTGTCCTGGAGCCAGCTTGGCGGCGCAGTGACGGAGCGCGAGGCAGGCGCACTGGTGCGCCGGGCGCAACAGCAGGAAAGCGACGGGCGCGCGGTTTTTGCGCGGGCTCTTTGCCTGCGCGAAGCCATCTATAGCATTTTTCTAGCCGTCCTGGTTGGTCATGCTCCGCAGAAAGCGGATTTGGCCGCGCTGAATGGAGAACTGGCCATCGCCCGGGGGCGTGAGCGCCTGCAATTTGTGAACAAGCAATGGGTCTGGCGCTGGGAAGGCGGGGATACCGAGCTCGATCGTCCCCTGTGGCCCGTGGCGCAATCGGCGGCAGCGCTTCTGGCTTCGCCGGGCCTGGCGCGCGTCCGGGAATGTCCTGGAGAGCGCTGCGGATGGCTCTTTCTGGACGGAAGCAAGAATCACAGCCGGCAGTGGTGCACCATGCGGGATTGCGGGAACCTGGCCAAAGTGCGGCGTTTTCGCGCGCGCCGGACGGATGCGGCGTGATGAACTTCCCTCTCAGCCGCCGCGCTTAGCGGGCGCGTAGCCGGGGCAGTCGCGCATGGGCAGGCGGGGATACTTCGCGTAGGCGGGGTCGCTCGCCGAGCGATCGCACAACACAAACACCGACCCGCGCGCTGATTCCACACGCCGCGCGTGGGCGCAGTCGGAGCACAGACCCGCACGCTCCACCTCGCCTCCGTCTTTCTTCCCTTCCTCGCGCATTCGCCTCAGGATAGCTCAGTTTTTGGCTTGATGCCTTTACAGTCCGCACAGAGCCCGTTCTGTTTACTCTTGGTTCTTTTCGCTTTCCGTCATACAAAAGCCTAGTGCAGATGTGTCCGGTGCGTTGCGCTATTGGATGGTCAACGCTGCTGTGACAGAGTGAGTCACACTTCCCGTGCTGGGAGAGGACGAAGAAGTGACCTGAACGACGTAAGCTCCCGAAGGTGTCGAGGGGTGGCTAGTGCTGCCACAGGCGGACATAAGGCCGATGGCGGCCAGCAACACTCCGGCCGATAGCAGAAGGCTACGCGCGTTTTGGCGGCGGCGCGGAAAGAGCAGGACGCAGAAGAGAGCAAGAGCAAGAGCCAGCGCTGTCGAGCGGGACGCCGGCAGAGCGGGTGGCATTCGCGGTAAGGGTGGTTCGAACAACGCGGCTGGGCCAGCCGTGGTGATGGTAAGAGTCGTCGTGACCGTGGAGGCGCTGGGAGTCAGCGTGGCGGGACTGAAAACGCATGCTGCCAGAACCGGCAGGCCGCTGCAGGAAAAATTAATCACGGAGGCGAAATTACCTTGCGGCGAAACGGTCAAGGTGTATGCGACGTTTGAACCGCTGGAGATCGTCCGGGCAGCCGGATTAACGGCAATGGTGAAATCGGCGGGATTGACGGTCAGTGCCAGTGCGGACGATGTGCTCGCCAGATTGTTGTTGTCGCCGCCATACGCTGCCGTGATGGAATGCGCGCCCAGAGCCAGAGCAGAGGTGGTGAAAGTTGCCACGCCGGAAGCGTTCAATGTGCCAGTTCCCAGCAAGGTGGTTCCATCGAGAAAGCTTACAGTGCCAGTGGGCATTATGGAGCCGCCAGCCGTTACCGTGGCCGTGAAGATGACCGGGGATCCCGAAAAAGAAGTGTTGCTGCTAGAAGACAGCGCGGTCGTTGTGTTCTGAAGTATGTCCTGCACCAGCGCGGACGACGTGCTGAGCATATTGTTGGGGTCGCCTTCATACGCTGCCGTAATGGAATGAGCGCCGAGCGCCAGCGCCGCGGAGGTGAATGCTGCCGCGCCGGACGAGTCCAGAGCAACAGAGCCAAGAATGGCGGCGCCGTCGAGGAACGTGACCTTGCCGGTAGGAACGGCAGTTCCGGGCGAGACTTCGGCAACGGTGGCCGTCCAGGTCACACTCGCCCCAAGAACGGCGGGATTGGCGCTTGAGACCAGAACTGTGGTTGTAGGCGCCGGAACCACGGTGAAAACGTAAGCCGTAATGTTGCCAATCACCGAACTGTTCCGGCTGTTGGCGCTGGCCAATTGCGCGTCAGCCGCATACGCATAGACGATGTGCGTGCCGAGCGGGAGCGGCGCAGTCTGCCCGCTGAAGCTGTTTCCACTGCCGGTGGCCGGAAGCCACGGGTTTTGCCAGGAATCCACCTGGTAGTAAACACCCTGGAGGGCGGGAGTGCTCGGAGCATACGTATCGGTGGTGGTGAAGGTGAACGTGGGCGGGGTGGCGAAAGAGGCCAGATCATTGGTCAGCGGAGCTATGGCCGTCGTAAGCGGAACCGATTGGACATTTACTTCCTTTATGACCGTCACGTTGCCGCCGCCCCAGTTGGCGATGTAAGCAGTATTGGTGGCCAGGTTCACCGTCAACATTGCGGGACTGGAGCCTGCCGTGACCGTCGTGGTGGAGTTGGTGGCGCCGTCGATTACCGTGGCGTTCCCGCTCCCGTCGTTTGTGACATAGATTTTATTGGTCGTCTGATTTACGCTGACGGCCCAGGGAGCGGTTCCCGCTGCAACGGTTTGCGTGCTGTTGGTCGCGCCGTCGATCACCGTCACCGAACTGCCGCCCCAGTTGGCGACGTAAATCTTATTCGTCACGGGATTCACCGCCACGGACCGGGGATATGTTCCCGTGGTGACGGTTGAGGTGGTGTTGGTCGCGCCGTCAATCACGGTGACGTTTGAGCTGTTTATGTTGGGTACATAGATTTTGTTGGTGAGCGTGTTCACCGCGACATCGTACGGCGAGTTTCCAACCGTGACAGTGGCCGTCGCATTCGTTACCCCGTCAATGACGGTCACGTTCCCGCCGTTGGCATTGGGCACGTAAATTTTATTGGTTACGGGGTTCACCGCCACGGCGTAGGGAGTGATTCCGGTTGTGACCGTGGTTGTGGCGTTGGTCTGGCCATTGATCACCGTGAGGGTGTTGTCGGTGTAGTTCGGGACATAAATTTTATTGGTCACCGGATTGACCGCCACGGCGCGGGGACCAATGCCCGCGGGAATGGTCGCCGTCGAATTTGTGGCTCCGTCGATGACGGTCACGTCATTGCTGTTGATGTTTGCGACGTAAATCTTGTTGGTGAGTGAATTCACCCCCACGCCATAGGGTCCGCTTCCGGCAGCGACCGTTGTCGTTGCGTTCGTGGAACCATCCACCACCGTCACGGTATTGCTGTTGGCGTTGGCCGCATAAATCCTGTTGGTGGCCGGATTCGCCGCGAGAGACCAGGGGCCGCTGCCCGTGGTAATCGTCGCGGTGGAATTGGTTGCTCCGTCAACGACCAGAACTCTGTTGCCGTTATAGTCGGCCGCATAAATCTTGTTGGTTACAGGATTGAGGACAACTGCCTGGGGGTAGACTCCCGACACTAATCCTTTGGTGGGAGTGGTGGCATTCGTGGCGCCATCGATGACCGTAAGATTGCCATCGGCGACATAAATTTTGTTCGTCAAGACATCCACCGCGAGTCCGGTTGGAATCACCCCAACGGGAATCGTCTGCGCGGCATTCGTGGCCCCGTCAATGACGGTGACGCTGGCGCTCACTTCGTTCGCCACATAAATCTGGTTGGTCACCGGGTTCAAGGCCACGCAGAAGGGATTGGTTCCGGCGGCGACCGTCTGCGTCGCGTTCGTCGCGCCGTCGATCACCGTAACGTTGGCGCTGTAGTAGTTCGTCACGTAAATCATGTTGGTCACGGGGTTCACGACCACGGCCCAGGGACCCGTACCGGTCGCAATGGTCTGCGTCAGATTGGTGACGCCATCCACCACCGTCAATGTGTTGCTGGCCTGATTCAAGACATAGATTTTGTTCGTGACGGGATTCACCGCCACATCGCGCGGAATGCTTCCCGCGGAGACGGTCTGCGTGTTGTTGGTTATGCCATCGATAATGGTCAAGGTTCCTGAACTGACATTTCCCACATAAATCTTATTGGTCACCGCATTCACGGCTACGGCCCAGGGACTCGTTCCAGCGGCCACGGTCTGTGTCGTGTTCGTGGCCCCGTCGATGACGGTGACGTCGTTGCTCAACCAGTTGGTCACGTAGATCTTGTTTGTCACAGGGTTTACGGCCACGGCCATGGGCTGTGTCCCTGCAGCGACGGTCTGCGTGGCATTTGTGGCTCCGTCAATCACGGTTACGCTGTTCCCGGTCAGGTTGACCACGTACGTTTTGTTGGTCACCGGGTTGACTGCCATGATCTCTGGTCCTGTCCCGGTCGTTACGGAGGCAGTAACCGACTGCCCCGCCACTGTTCCGGGCCAAAGCAAGCCGCACAAAAGAAGCCGTGCGGAAACGGAGCTCCGCCACGCAGCACGTGTCCGGCTTGGTGCAGGTTTTGGGAGTACAAAAAAACTTGCCAGCGTTGAAATCAGAAAAGACCTTTCTGTCGAACCGTGCGGTATACCCATGTTTTCGCTCCCGGCGGTCTTCTTGAAATAAGAGCTGCTGCATTTGACGGCTCCGTGCAAAACCCCATTCTGTTACTCCGGGGCTGCAGCGGCGATTCAGCGTGGCGGCATGAGATGACGCGGTGCTGCCTGCGCCTTGCCCTGCCAGGCTTAGTCTCACTGCGCACGCTTGTACGGCATTAACGTAGTGGGTATATCATATAATCACAAGCTACGTAGCGCCAAATACTATTAAGGCCGATACAACAAACGGGCTCCTAAGAAATTCAGCGCCCCGGTTTATGACCGGGGGTGTGACTCGCGGAGCCTGCGGCCAAGGCCGGCCCGGGATTCTATCCCTGAATACGTGTTCAGGCTCTTCCATCGCCGCGCTTACCTTGACCCTGCCGCTTCGGCCGTCTAAACTAGTTGTTTTGAGAGCGGCCGAGAAGGGCCAAGGGGGAATGCTTTGCCAAAGCGTACATTTCAGCCGCGCAAGCGCCGCCGGAGCAAGACGCACGGCTTCCGGGTACGAATGAAGACCAAGGGCGGGCGCAAGGTGATCGCCGCGCGCCGCAAGAAGGGCCGCCATCGCCTCACGCCCGAATGAACCGGGCCGCCTGAATTATCCGCGCGAAGCGCGCATCGTGCGCCGCGGCGAATTCGACGCCGTTTATCGCGCCGGCAAGCGCCGTTCGAGCGCTTACTTCACCGTATTTCTGCGCTCCAATTCGCTGCCGCACAGCCGTTTCGGCTTCAGCATCAAAAAAGCGCTGGGCGGAGCGGTGGTGCGCAATCGCATCCGGCGGCGTCTGCGCGAAATCGTGCGGCTGCACCGGGGGGAGATACCAGCGGGATGGGACATCGTTGTGCATCCGAAGAGCGCCGTGGCCAGGGCGGAGTTCAACGCGCTGGCGGCGGACTTTGTGCGCCTGATTCCCATGGCGTAGCGCCGCGCTCCGTCGCGACGCTGGGCGTGCGCGCCGCACTCGTGGCGCTGCGCATCTACAAAGCTTATTTCTCCATTTTGTTTGCGGGAAGCTGCCGCTTCGAGCCGTCGTGTTCGCGCTACGCCTACGAAGCCATCGAGCGCTTCGGTCTGGCGCGTGGCTCGTGGCTGGCGCTGCGCCGCCTGCTGCGCTGCCATCCCTTTTCGAACTCCTTTGGCATTGATCCCGTGCCGGAAATTGACGAAACACAGAACGATCTTCCATCCCTGACGACCGCGGCTGGCCTCGCGCCTGCTTCAAACGTCCGCAACGAGGTGCGCCCGTGAACGGTTCCGAACCCAAGAAGGGTTTTTCGCACGAACTCAGGCTGCTGCTGGCCTTTGCGCTTTCTTTTCTGGTGATGTCGCTGTGGATCAAGTATTTCGCTCCCAAGCCTCCCGTGGAAAAGCCCGCAACAGCGGCGACAGCCACGGCTGCGCCGGGAACTTCGGCGGCGACACCTGCCGCGCCGACGAGCGCTTCCCCCATTGCTTCGGCTCCAACGGGAACCAAGCCTGGCGCGAAGCCCGGCGACAAGTCTGGTGCGGCGCAGGCCGCGCCGGTCAGCGTTCCGGTGATCGCGGACAATCAGGAGCGCACGTTCGTGGTGGAGAGCGATCTCTACCGCGTGGAATTTTCCAATCGCGGCGCAGTGGTCAAGAGCTGGCAGCTGAAAAAGTACAAGGACGATGCCAAGCCGCAGCGCACCCTGGACCTGGTGCACCCCGCGGCTGCCGAGCAGACCGGCGGGTGGCCATTTTCGCTCTCACTCGATGACGCCAGCGATGAAGCGGCCGCCAACAAAGCGCTGTACACGATCGAAGCCGGGCCGGCCGGCGGGCACGGCGTATCCCAGGTGCGCTTCGCCTGGAGCGACGGGCATCTGCAGGTGAGCAAGGAGTTCCGCTTCGACGGAACCTACACCATGCACGTGCAGACCACGGTGAAGCACGAGGGCCAGCCCGTGGTGGCGGGTCTGGCGTGGCGCGGCGGATTTGGCGACGTGACCGTGGCCGACCCGGCGCCGGTCGAGCAGGTCAGCGTGCTCTTCAACGCCGCCGGAAAATTGAACAACCTGCCGTACAAGAAGCTGAACGGGCCGGAACAGACGCCGCGCACTTTCTGGTACAGCGGAATGGACTACGCCGGAATCGAGGACCGCTATTTCGTGGCGGTGTTTCTCCCCGACGCGGATTCCGGAGCCAAGGTAGCCACACGCTATTGGAAGCTGATGCGCGAGGTGAAGACCGCGGATAAAACCGAACAGGAGCCGGTGGCGGAAGTGGCCGCGGGAAGCGGCACGGCCGATCCCACTTCGCTGCGCGTCTACGCCGGACCCAAGGACTACGAGCAGCTGAAAAAGATGAATCCGCCGCTGCACGCGCTGGTGAACTTCGGCTGGCTGGAATTCATCGCCGAGCCGCTCTTTCACGCCCTGAAATGGACGCAGCGCTACATCCCCAACTGGGGCTGGGCCATCATCATCCTGACGCTGGTCATCAACATGGTGCTCTTCCCCATGCGCATATCCAGCTACCGCACCATGCTCAAGATGCGCCGCGTCGCTCCCGAAGTGAGCGCGATCAAGGAGCGCTACAAGAAATACAAGCTGAACGACCCCAAGAAGGCCGAAGAGAACAAGGAAATCATGGCCCTGTACCAGCGCGAGGGGATCAACCCCTTGGGCGGCTGCTTCCAGATGCTGGTGCAGATGCCCATCTGGTTCGGGCTGAACACCGCGCTGCGCTATTCCATCGAACTGCGCCACGCCAACTGGTTGTGGGTCAGCGACCTTTCCGCCAAGGATCCCCATTTCATTCTGCCGGTGGCCGTGGGCATCTCCATGTATCTGGTTTCGAAAATGACTCCCATGGCCACTTCCGACCCCAGCCAGGAAACCATGATGAAGTTCATGCCCATCATGATGGCCGCCTCGTTTATCTTTTTTCCCTTCTCCAGCGGCCTGGCGCTGTATATTCTCACCAGCAGCGTGGTAGGCATCGGCCAGCAGTGGTATCTGAACAAGACCCATCCCGAGCCGGCCAAGCCCGCGCGCGGCAAAAAGTAAAAAATCCTGAGGCGCCCCTCCGCCGTCAGCAAGAACAGCAGCAGGAGAAGAACGACATGCCTCTGATACTCGTCAAGGATGGTCAACTGGACCGCAGTGCCACGGCGGAGGCGCTGCGCTCATTTCTGGAAGGGTTCCTGCGCGCCGCGCGCTGGGACTTGAAGGTGGCGGTGAAGACCGTGGACCCCGCCGCTGCCGGCGAGAGCGCGGAAACGGCCGAAGTGCTGGCCGATTTCGATGGCGCGGACAAGGAACTGCTTCTTGAACGCGGCGCGGAAGTGCTCAAGGCGCTCGAGCACCTGTCGCTGAAGGCCCTGCGCCTGGACACTATTTTTCAGGAGCGCATCCACCTGGATTGCTGCGGCTACCGCGCGCTGCGCCTGGAAGAACTGCGCATGACCGCGCGCGTCGCCGCCGAGCGCGTAAAAACCTCCAAGCAGCCCTTCCGCCTCAATCCCATGTCCCCGCGCGAGCGCCGCGTGGTGCACCTGGCCCTCAAGGACATGCCCGGCATCCGCACGGAAAGCGAAGGCGCGGGCGAAGAGCGCCAGGTGGTGATCCTTCCGGCCGAGGCCAGCGCCGCGCACTAGTTTTTCCGCATAAATTTCGAACCTATTTTAGAAGCTGGATTCCTCTTGTTTTTTTGCTGTAGCCGCGGTCGGAATTTATCCCGACATGGTCGGGAGACCGCGGGGATTTGTGCTGAACAGGCAAAGGGCCCGCCCTCTGAAGAGGGCGGCTACAAATGCCCGGCTATCGCGTCAGCCAGCCCTTGGCGACGACGTGCCCGCCGGCATCCAGCCGCACGCGGTAGGTAAACGGCAGGGGCCGGCCGGGAACCGCCGAGTGAAAACGCAAATCCAGAAAATCCACCACGGAGCCGCTACCCTCTTTGTGGAAGCGGGTCACCGGAAAACGCATGAAGGCCTGCAACTTTTGAATTTCGGGGAGGGCTTTAGCTTCTTCGATCAACTGGCTGCCCGGCGCGTCCGGATAATAGCTGTATTCGAGGGCGCCGGCGCTCTCGGCACCGCCCGCCTCCGGCTGGTCCAGGTCCACGCGCACAACGTAAACGCCGCGGGGCGTGCGCACCATGCCGTCCCAATGCCACAGCGAGGGAGGATAGGGCATGGCGGCGAGGGATTGCGCTTCGATCCGTTCCATCGCGACGAATTGCTTCACGCGTTCGAGCGCCGCGCGATGAGCCATCACCGCTCCCCCCAGATACGCCACCACAAGCACCAACCCGGCGCGGCACCAGGCCGCGCGCGAAATTCGCAGTCCCCTGCCCCGCAGCATCGGACCATAGATCAGCACCGCCAGGAAGACCGCAACCACCAGGGCCGTCACCGTCGTAACATGCACGTAGAGCCGCTGCGAAACGCTGGTGATTACCAGCACGGCCAGCACGCAGCCCAGCCAGGCGCGCAGCGCGCGGCGCACGGAAACGTCTTCGCTCTCATAGACCCACGCCAGCGCCTGCGGCAGCAGCATAATGGCGCTGAACGTGAAATCCAGAATGAAAAGCAGGTCGCCGGCCGGGCGCGACCAATCCAGCGGCGACCACAACATGATCCCGAAACTGTTCAGGTAATCCAGTCCGATGTGGCTGGCGATTCCCGTGGCATAAGCCAGCGTCAGCAGGGCCAGCGGCGGGCACGCCCAGTTGCGGCGCCCGGCGAACCACTGCGTCAGCAGCGCCAAGCCCAGGGCAAACGCGGGCAGGCACAGCAGCGAATGGGTCACGCTGCGATGCCAGGAAATCATAAGCATGTCGTTGTGGGGAAAAAGCGCCGCGAAAACGTCCGCGTCCGGAAAGATCGCTCCCAGCATCGTGGCCCAGGTGACCAGCCGCGCCGCGGATAGCGCGCGTTTGCTGAGCAGCTCGTCGCCGCGGAAGAGCGCCTTGCTGATCAGTGCGCCGGCGATGCCGTGAGTGATGGTGTCCATGTTTGGGTGGCTGGAAAAACCTTTCGAAACTAGCGCACCAGCAGCATCGGCGAACGCTTTTCCGTGACCGTGCCAATCCGTTGCGCGCGAGCGCCGAACGCGCTCAGCACCGCCAGCGCCGCTTCAGCGGCCTCCGCGGCGACGGCGATGAGCAGGCCGCCCGAGGTCTGCGGGTCGAAGGCCAGGTCGCGATAAGGCTGCGGAACGGCGGCGTCAAAGCCCACGCAGGAGCGCACAAAATCCCGGTTGTTCTTGAGCCCGCCTGGAAGGTGGCCCAGGTCGGCGGCTTCGACCGCTCCCGGCAGATACGGCACGGCAGTATGATCGATTTCGAACGAGACGGATTCGATCCCCGCGGCAGCGTCTCCCAGAGCCATCTCCCGCGCGTGGCCCAGCAGGCCAAATCCGGTGACGTCGGTGACCGCATGCACCACGCGGGAGGCTCCGGGCTGGGATTCGAGTTGGTGCAGCGCTTCGGCGGCGGCGCGATTCAGTTGCGTCATGGAAGCGACCGAAGCGTCCAGAGCGTCCTGCGCCAGCTCATTCTTCTTGAGCGCCGTGGCCAGGATTCCCGTGCCGATGGCCTTGGTGAGCAGCAGAGCGTCGCCCGGCCGGGCTCCCACGTTGCGCCAGATGGATTTCGGGCTGATCACGCCGCTGACTGCGTAGCCGAACTGGATATCGTCATTGCGGATGGAATGTCCTCCGACCACGCTGCAGCGCGCCTCCTCCATCTTGGCCATGCCGCCGCGCAGAATTGCTTCGAGGATGGCCGGGTCGCCTTTGTCCGGATAGCCCACAATGGAAAGCGCCGAGACCGGCCGCCCGCCCATGGCGTAAATATCGCTCAGCGCATTGGCCGCGGCGATCTGCCCGAAGGTGTGCGGGTCGTCCACGATGGGCGTGAAAAAATCCACGGTTTGCACGAGAGCCAGTTCGTCGCTGAGCAGATACACCCCGGCGTCGTCGTTGGTGTGGAACCCAACGAGCACGTTCGGATCAACAGGCCGCGGCAAGCGCCGCAAAATTGAGTCCAGCGTCCCGGGACTCAGCTTTGCCGCTCAACCCGCTGCCTTGACCATGGCCGTCAATTTCACGGGCTCGGTCAAACCAACCTCCTTTAAATGCACACTGATTATAGCCATACAATCGCCGCTTGGCTCACATCGCAATTCCCTTTTTGCGATTTTTCCCCCGGGGCGGCATGGCCCACGCGCGCCAGTTGCAGTGCCGGGCAGAACGTGTTTTCATCGCTGCATGCCTCCGTGGGACTTTCTGCTGATTTTTCTGTTCTTGACCGTCGTGCTTCCCTGGCGCGGCCGTATGCGCATTCGCCAGCTTCTGGCCAGGCCGTACGTCAGCTCCGCCGAGCGCCTTACCCTCTATGCCGCCACGATCATTTTTCAATGGTTGCTGGTCGCCGTGACCGCTTGGCGCTGCTGGACCCGCGGAGTAAACGCCGCGCAGTTGGGTCTGGGCCCTTTTGACGGCAGGCCTATCCTGCTGCTTTCTCTCGCCGGAACCATCTCGCTGGGAATTTTGCACTGGTTCAATCTGCGCAGGATCGGTCATCTCTCTCCGGAGCTGCATGGGCAGCTGCACGAATTCGCCAAACGCGTCCTGCCACGCACCAGCGTCGAGATGCTGCTCTATTTTGCCCTGTCGCTCACGGCAGCCACCTGCGAGGAGTTTCTTTACCGCGGATTTGTCATGGCCGCGCTGGCCCGGCTGGGATGGCCCCTCTGGATCATTGTGGCGGCGTCGGCAGCCATGTTCGGCCTGGCTCATCTCTACCAGGGCCGCGGCGGCGTAACCAGCACCTGCTTGCTGGGTTTGGTTTTTGGATGGGTGCGAATTGCCTATGGTAGTCTTATTCCGGTGATGGTCTGGCACGCGGTCGTGGACGTGATCGCGGGAATCGCCGGGCGTAGGTATCTACTGCCGAGAGAACAGGAACCACTTTCTAGTTAACATAACGTTAAAACAAAATATGACTGCTACAACCCAACCTTTTATGACAAAGGAGCGCATTGCCAGCGCTCTGACGGATTTCAATATTCTGGCGACTCCCGTACAGCTCGAACAACTCCTTTCTTATCTTAAGATTCTGTTGCGTTGGAACGAAAAAATGAATCTGACTTCGGTTTCCGATCCCAAGGAAATCGTCTATCGGCACTTTTGCGAGTCCGTCTTCGCCGCCGATGCCCTTTCGATCCATTCCGGTCGGCTGGCCGATGTGGGCTCCGGGGCTGGATTTCCCGGCTTGCCGCTGAGAATCTTCCGTCCGGAATTGCAGGTTATTCTTATCGAAGCCAACATGAAGAAGGCCACGTTTCTTCTCGAAGTCATTCGCGAGCTGAATCTCAGCCGTACAAAAGTGGCCATCGGGCGGTTTGAGGAAATGGGAGAAGAGCTGTGCCCTCTCGATTATGTATGCAGCCGGGCCCTGGGTGATTTCGACCCGTTCTTGAAATGGGCTGCTTCCGACGCGCTGGGAGCCTCCCAGGTGGTCCTTTGGGTCGGCGGCAAAGACATGGAAGTCCTGCGGAAGCGCCCCGAATGGGACTGGAAGAAACCCATCCTGATACCCCATTCCACGCAGCGATATCTGCTGGTCGGCGAACGCAAGCAGAAATGAACGTGACTCGTGCAATTACCACACGCGCTGAAGCTTACTGAGCAGGAAAAGCGGTCCAGCGAAGCCAATCGCTAGCGTGAAAAATTCGACCCGCCGACAATTGCACTTGAAATTGGTGATCTAGACGGGGAATTGTTCCACGTGGAACAATTGGAGAGAGCCAGTTCCTGTGCCATTTAAGCTGAAAGAGCAACGTTTCTGGTTCCACCGGCCTGCTTGGGCCTTCGTTGGCTGTTGAGTGCCACGACATGCTTTACACAATGTGCCAGGACATCCTTTACACTTTATGCCTGTGGCCCGTAAAGCCGACAAGGTTCCTGGCGAAATTGTTCCACGTGGAACAATTCCCATGCCCTCATGGCTCACAGCAGGGAAGTAGCACCATTGAAATCACCTCATGCTTAGGCCCAGCCAGTCCTCGAACCGCCAAGCCCAGGCTCTGATAAAATTGTTCCACGTGGAACAATTTGACGCCCCTATACGGACCGGGTAAATACCCCTTTACTCTCCCTCAAACGCTTCCCCCGATTGTTCCACGTGAAACATCTTGCATATCCATTCTCGCTTTGTTAGATTTTCGCCCAGGGGGATTGTTTTTGGCCAGAATCATAGCCCTTGCGAACCAAAAAGGCGGCGTTGCCAAGACCACCAGTGCTGTTAACCTCGCCGCATGCCTTGCTGCCTCCGAGCTGCCCACCCTGCTGGTAGACTGCGATTCACAGGGTAATGCTACCTCCTCCATCGGCTTCGCCAAAGACCCCTCGCGCCGCACGCTTTATCATGCCCTCATTCTCAATGAGCCCGTCGAAAAGCTGATCCAAAAATCCCAGGTGGATGGCCTCGACGTTCTTCCCGCGGACAAAAATCTTTCCGGCGCGGCCATCGAACTGGTCACCACCGAAAACCGCGAGTACCGCCTCAAGGCCATTCTCGATCCGCTGCGCGAAAAATACGCCTTCATCATTCTCGATTGTCCTCCGGCTCTCGACCTCCTCACGCTCAACGCGCTCGTTGCCGCCGACGCGGTGATGGTTCCCATCCAGTGCGAATACCTCGCGCTCGAAGGCGTCTCCGAACTTCTCGATACGCTCATGCGCATTCGCCGCACGCTGAATCCCGCGCTCGAAATCGAAGGCATTCTCCTCACCATGTACGACGAGCGCACCTCGCTCTCGAAGCAGGTGGCGACGGACCTGCGCAGCTTCTTCGGCACGCAAGTATTTGAGAGCGTGATCCCGCGCAACGTACGCCTGGCGGAAGCGCCGAGTTTCGGTAAGCCTATTATTTTCTATGACATACACAGCAAGGGCGCGGAGTGTTATACGCAGCTTGCACAGGAGGTAGTGACCAATGCCGCGAAACGCACTGGGACGGGGGCTCGGAGCGCTCATTCGGGAGCCTGAGCCGCAAACCATCGCCAATCCAAGCGGAGGCGCAGCCGCGGCGGCAGCTCCGGCGCGCGAAGCCGGCGGCCCGCGCATGATTGATACGGATCTGATCGATCCCAGTCCCTTTCAGCCGCGCACGCATTTCCGCGAAGACGCGCTCGAGGAATTGACGCGCTCGATTCGCGCCAGTGGAATCATTCAGCCGCTGGTGGTGCGTCCGGTGGGCGGGCGATTCCAGTTGATTGCCGGGGAGCGCCGCTGGCGCGCGGCGCAGCGCGCCAGTATGGCGAAAGTCCCGGCCATTTTGCGCGACGTGGCGGATGAACAGGCGCTGGAAATGACCCTGGTGGAAAACATCCAGCGCGAAGACCTCAACCCCGTCGAAGAAGCCCGCGCCTTCGTCCGCTTGATGGACGATTTCGATCTCACGCAGGAAGCCGTCTCCGAGCGCACCGGCAAAGAGCGCGCCACGGTGGCCAAT
>JAIQGC010000021.1:0-15466 GCA_020072805.1 Terriglobia bacterium | reverse complement strand
GCTCAAGCTCGAACCGGTCATTCTGGATTTGATCGAGGAGGGAAAACTTTCCGCCGGACACGGCCGTGCCCTCCTGGCCGTGGGTGATCCCGGTCTGCGCCTGCGCTTTGCGCAGCGCGCCGCGCGCGGCGGGCTGACCGTCCGCCAAATCGAGCGCCTGGCGGCGCGACGTTCGCGCGCTTCCGCCGCGGCGGCTCCGGCCACGGCACATCCCGACGCCAACATCCGCGCCGCGCTCGAAGAATTGCAGCGGCATCTCGGCACGAAAGTGCATCTGCGCCCGAAATCACGCATCCGCCCGGGCCAGCTCATCCTCGAATATTATGACGACGCCCAGTTGATGGGCATCTACGACCGCCTGATCAAGTAGCCCGGCCCGCGGGCGATGATTTTCCACTCACCGCGCAGTACCGCGTGAGCATCGCTTGATTCGACACAGGCGTTGCGTCGCCGCTTGACTGCGCCGTCCCACCCGTTAAAGTCGAAGAATACCTATACGAGGTGAGCCATGGCTTGGAAGTTCGGACAGGACACAAAAGGCGGCGCGGGCGAGGAATGGACCGGGTTCATTGATCAGGGCGTCTCCCTGGAGGGCACGCTGCAGATCAACGGCACCTTCCGCGTGGACGGCAAGATCAAGGGCAACATCGTTTCCGATCAGACCCTGGTGCTCGGCGACAACGCCAAAGTGGAAGGGCAGATCGAAGGAAATAAAATTGTCATCTCCGGCCACTTCGACGGAATCATCTTTGCCAAGGGCCGCGTGGAAATTCAGCCCAAGGGCGTGGTCACCGGCGAGATTCATTCGCCCTGCCTGGTGATTGACCCCGGAGGCATCTTCGACGGCCGCTGCCACATGCTGGGCGCCGCGGACTCTACCGGCACCGGCGTGACCATTCCCATCCGCGCCTCGGCACAGTAATTTCTCCGCGCCGTCATTTAAATCAAAATGAGGTAACCCTTTCGCCTGGCGTGCAACGGGACTGCGCGCGCGCGTCTGCCACAACTGCTCACGGTTGACTCCCCGTCGCCGCCCGTCTATCGTTTCAAGCCACGACCCGCGGCAGGGAGCAGGGAAGGCTCGCCAGCGAGGATGGCACTCCACGGATGAAGATTCTGGTGATTGGCGGAGGCGGGCGCGAACACGCCCTGATCTGGAAACTGAAGCAAAGCGCGCGCGTCGAAAAAATTTGGTGCGCCCCCGGCAACGGCGGTATCGCCGGCGCAGCCGAATGTTTTCCCGCCGTGGACGCAGGAGACGTCCCCGCCCTCGTGGCGCTGGCCGAGCGCCTTGCCCCGGACCTCACCGTGGTCGGGCCGGAGGCTCCTCTGGTGGCAGGTCTGTGCGACGAATTCGCACGGCGCAAATGGCCGGTGGTCGGGCCTAATAAGAATGCCGCGCAGCTCGAAGGCAGCAAGGTTTTTACCAAACTTTTTCTCGACCGCCACAAAATTCCCACGGCGAACCTCTACGGCTGCTTTGATTCCGCCGCCGCGGCCCGCGAAGCCCTCGCCCGCGTGGCCTGGCCGGTGGTCATCAAGGCCGACGGGCTGTGCGCCGGCAAGGGCGTCCTCGTTGCGCAGAACCGCGAGGAAGCGGAAGATTTTATTACCCGGCTGATGGAAAAGAACGAACTCGGAGACGGCGGCCGCCGCATCATTCTCGAACAGGGCCTCGCCGGCGACGAACTCTCCTTCATTATTTTGAGCGACGGAACGCGCTACGCTCCGCTCGTCCCCACCCGCGATCACAAACGCGTGTTCGACGATAACCGCGGCCCCAATACCGGCGGCATGGGCGCCTATTCCTCCGACGAACTCCTCCCCCCCGCTTTGCGCCAGACCATTCTCTCCACCATTGTCGAACCCACTCTTCGCGGTTTCGCCGCCGATGGCATCCACTATCAGGGCTTCCTCTATTTCGGCTTGATGCTCACCGCCAGCGGCCCCCAAGTCCTGGAATTCAACTGCCGCCTCGGAGACCCCGAAACCCAGGCCATCGTCGCCCGCATGGATTTCGACCTGGCCGAAGTCCTTACCGACGTGGCCGCCGGGAAGCTCGACGCGGGCAAGTTGCGCTGGAAGCCAGGAACGAGCGTGTGCGTGGTGCTGACGGCCGGAGGCTATCCCGGGAAGTATGAGACAGGGAAGCGCATCGAAGGACTAACCGCTATAACTGATAATACTGGTGTGGTGGCATTTCATGCTGGAACCAAGAAAATCGGCGCCGATATCGTTACCTCCGGCGGCCGCGTCCTGGGCGTCACCTCCGCCGCCGCGGATATGCCCGCCGCGCTGCGCGCCGCCTATCAAGGCGTGGGAAGAATCCACTTTGAAGGGATGCACTACCGCAAGGACATCGGCGCTTCCTCGGGCCGCCAGGGCGCGACAGGGGACTAAGCGGCGTGGCGGAGATCCTCCATCTTTATACGGCGCCGGGGCGCGGCCAACCCATGCGGGAAGCCGAGGAAGTCCGTGCCGTTGCCAATAGCGGGCTGGAGGGCTGCGTCCACGCCCGGCCGGGGGGAAAGCGCCAGGTTCTGTTGGTGGACCGCGAGACTCTTGATGAACTGGGGCTGGCCGCAGGAATTCTGCGCGAGAACATCACCACCAAAGGTTTGCCGGTAAACGAACTAGAACCCGGCGAAAAACTGCGCATCGGCGAAGCGTTGCTGGAGGTCACCATGGCCTGTACACCATGCGCGCAGATGGAAGGGATACGCGGGGGTCTGCGCCAGGAGTTGCGCGGGCGGCGTGGGGCGCTCTGCCGCGTGCTGCGCGGAGGAACGCTGCGCCAGGGCGACGGGATCGAACGGCTTCCCTGAAGCTCAGGGCTGCGGCTTGCGGCGCAGCGTGGGAGCCTCGGGCGGGCGCTTCTTGTCTTCCACGGCTTTCTCGACGGGCTCTTCCGGCGGGAGCAGCCAGTCGAACCCGCGATTTTCCTTGAATGTGCCCACGGCGAATCTCCCCTTGCCCGCGATGGGCACCACCATGATGCGCAGGAATTCGGCGGCATCATCCGGGTTGGCGGACTGGGCCTTTCCCGCGCGGATTTTCTCGACCACGCGATCGAATTTCTTCTCCGAGCCGGCGATGCGCGCCACGGCCGGGTCATTGCGCTCGATGCGCTCAAGCAGGCCGGGCGCAACCGCGCCCGGAGGATAAGCGGCTTCGACCAGCGTGCGCGGAGCCCCTTTTTCCGGGGGGTAGAGCTGGGTGGTGCGCGGGCGCAGCACTTTCGTCTGAAAATAGTCGCCGCGCAGGGCTTCCTGCTTCACGTGATAGTCGTAGAGCCAGACTTCCGGCCCGTAGCCTTCGGGGCCGTAGCCGATCACCACAAGCTGCAGGATAGGCTCCTCCGGCCCGAGATCGATCTTGTGGTGCAACCGGCCGGCCAAGTCGCGCAGTTTTTCCAGAAAAGCCACGCCGATAAATTCCAGGTCGCTGCTTTCCTCGGACTCGCGCCGCGTGCCGGGGATTTGCGGCAGCCCTCGTTCCACGCGCAGCGGTTTCGAACCCGCGGGAATCTGCCATTCGATCGCGCCAAACAAAACGGCTATATGCGTGGAATTGATGGAGATGACGCGCGGGGGCAGGGAACCGCCCTCGGCCGCCTGCTCGATCACGGCGAAGGCGATGCCTTCGCTGGCCGCATGGATGATCACGCGGCCCGCGGCGATATTGGCGACAATCTCCTCGTCGCGTTCCTGGCCCGTGGCCCGCGGCGCAATCACGCCCGCAATCACCAGCAGCAAAACAGCGGCGGCAGCTTTCATCCATCCCCGCTTCCCGGACTCTTCCGGATTCCCTCACACCCTACCATAGAGCCGGCGCGAGCGGGCGTGCTCCGGAAGAGCTATTCAACTTCGCGCGCGGCTTGGTTAGAATAGATGCTTCGGTTATCGCCGGGAGATCAACTCATGGGACTTCGCAAGCTCAGCAGCATTCGGCACAAGGGACGCCGTGTCTCGGAAATCATCGCGCAGCACGACAAATTTTTCCGCGGGCAGGAGGGCGGCGCGCGCGCCGATCTCGAGGGCGCGGACCTTTCTCGCGCGGACCTGCGCGAAGTCAATTTGAGCGGCGCCATTCTGCGCTCGGCCAATCTGGAAGGGGCCGACCTGCGCAAGGCCCGCCTGCCAGGAGCGGACTTCTCCGGGGCGCGCCTGCGCAAGGCCGACCTGCGCAATACGGACATGACCGAATCGGTGCTGGAGGGCGCGGACATGAGCGAAGCGCAGGCCAGCGGCGTGGAATTTTTTCGCTGCAATCTCAGCAACGTAAATTTCCACGGCGCCCTGCTGCGCAACACCAACTTCCGCGACGCCGTTGTGACCGGAGCGCGCTTTTCCGGCGCCAATCTAGGCGTGGCCATCTTTCGCGAGACGGACCTCAGCGGTGCGGATCTGTCCGGCGCGGACCTTTCCGGCGCGCTGCTGCCTCCGGGATTTTCCGCCGCGGCCCGAAAAACTCCGGTCTAGTACCGGATTCCGGCCTCTGGTTTTCATAAGATATTCACAGAATATTCAGAGGCCTTCTCTAAACTTCGATTACAATGCTGCCTACGGGGGGTGGTATGAACAGTACCGTGTCCAATCTGATTCATCAAGCCGCTTCCGCGCGCGTTCGCCTTCTGGCCACCACCGCCCAATTGACCGAAGAAGAAGCCGGCCTCAAGCCGGGGAATGAACAATGGTCCATCTCCAACATTGTCGAGCATCTGGTTCTTTCAGAGCACTACGAACTCAATAAGCTCTGGCAGACCATGGAAGAGGCGCGCAGCGGAAAGAAGTGGAGCGGCGAGCACATTCACCGCGGGCTGAGCATTGAAGAAGTGATCGCGCGCACCTGGAAACCCCAGGAGCAGACTCCCCCCTACGCCCTGCCGCGCATCGGCGGACCTCTGGCCTACTGGAAGGAATGTCTGATCTGCTCCCAGTCCATCCTCGATGTCCTGGGAAACTGCCTCGAAGGACTGGACCTGGAATCCATGATTTTTCCCCATCCTCTGGCCGGACCGCTGGACGCCCGGCAGCGGCTGGAACTGATCCGCCTGCATATGGACCGCCACGTCGCGCAAATCGAGCGCATCCGCGCGGCCACGCCGGCTCGCTGACCCCTCGGGCGGTGACAAGCCCCTCTTCTGCGTGATAGCCTCTCCGGCTACAGGAAAGAATCCGCCGGGAGGACCGTGGCCGCTCCAAGCTCCATTTCGCCAGCCGATCTGAACAACACGCAGGACCGTATCCTGGGCATCGTTCGCGAACTGCTCGAGGAACTGGGCAGCCTGGGCGCCTTGGGCATGCTCCGCCCGGATTCCCACCTCGACCGCGACCTCGGTCTGGGCAGCCTCGAACGCGTGGAACTCATGGCCCGCATCGAGCGCCAATTCGGCGCGCGCCTCCCGGACAGCGTCATCGCCAATTCCGATACGCCGGGAGAAATTTCCCAGGCTTTGCTGCGCGCACGGAAAAATGCGCCCGCGGATTCCCCGCAGGGCTCGGCACTGCGCGCTGCGGTCACCGCGCAGGTCCTGCACCAGGAGGCGGCGGGCGGTGCCGGCCGTCTGGTGGAAGGAGCAGAGACACTGATTGACATCCTGCGCCATCGCGCCGTGCATGACGGCGCGCGCGCCCACCTGAAAATTATCGAAGAAGGCCCAGAGGGCGAACGCGAGACTACGCTCACTTTCGGCGATCTCTACGCCGCCGCGGAGCGCTGCGCCGCCGAACTCGCCCGGCGCGGCGTGCCCGCCGGGGGCCGCGTGGCGCTGATGCTGCCCACGTCACGCGAATTTTTCGTTTCCTACGCCGGCATTCTGCTCGCCGGCGCCATTCCCGTACCCATCTATCCGCCCTTCCGCGCCGACCGCATCGAGGAATACGCTTCGCGCCAATCGGCTATCCTGCGCAACGCCGAAGCCTGCCTCCTGCTCACCTTTCGCCGCGCCGAAGCCGTGGCCCGCCTGGTGCAGCCGCGCGTTCCTTCGCTGCGCAGCGTGGCCGATGCGCGCAAACTCCTCGAAGCCGCCGATGCCGCCAAACCCGACGCGCCCGGTTCGCGCCCCACGCACTTGAGCGGAACGCGCGTGCGCAAGGCCGGCGACATTGCGCTGCTGCAGTACACCTCCGGCTCGACCGGCGATCCCAAGGGCGTCACGCTCACTCACGGCAATCTCCTGGCCAATATGCGCGCCATCGGTGAATCTGTGCGCATCCAGCCCGACGATTCCGTGATCAGCTGGCTGCCTCTTTATCACGACATGGGACTCATCGGCGCCTGGCTCACCCCTCTCTATTACGGCCTGCCGCTGGTGGTGATGTCCCCGCTGGCGTTTCTCAGCCGGCCGGAGCGCTGGCTGCTGGTCCTGCACCGCCACCGCGGCACCATCGCCGCCGCGCCCAATTTTGCCTATGAACTCTGCGTGCGCAAGATCGCCGACCGCGACATCGCCGGAATTGACCTCAGCTCCTGGCGCGCGGCCCTCAACGGCGCCGAGCCCGTTCATCCGGAAACGCTGACACGCTTCGCCGAGCGCTTCGAACCTTTCGGTTTCCGCGCCGAGTCCATGCTCCCGGTCTACGGTCTGGCCGAAGCCTCGCTGGCCGTGGCCATGCCCCCGCTAGGCCGCCTGCCGCACGTCGACCGCATCCAGCGTGAAACTTTCGCATCTCAAGGCCGCGCCGTCCCGGCTTCCTCCGAGGATTCCGCCGCGATTGTATTCGTCTCCGCCGGCTTGCCCGTGCCGCGGCATGAAGTTCGCATCGTGGACGAGCAGGGCAGGGAATTGCCGGAGCGCACCGAAGGCGCTCTGTGGTTTCGCGGCCCTTCGGCCACCTGCGGTTATTATTGCAACGCCGCGGCTACGGAAAAACTATTTCCGGCCGGGCCGGCGGCGGCCGAAGGCGAATTTCCCTGGATGAATTCCGGCGATCGCGCCTACCTCGCCGGCGGTGAAATTTTCATCACCGGCCGCGTCAAAGACATCATCATCAAGGGCGGGCGCAACATCTATCCGCACGAAGTCGAGGAGCTGGCCGCGCGCGCCGAAGGAGTGCGCAAGGGTTGCGTGGTGGCCTTCGGCCTGCGCGAGGAGGAGAGCGCCACGGAAAAACTCGTGGTCGTCGCCGAATCCCGCGAAGCCGATCCCGCACGCCGCGCTAAAATCGCCGCCTCCATCAACGAATGCGTCAGCGCCGGCCTGGGCCTGCCCCCCGACCGCATCGAACTTGTTCCCCCCGGCAGCATCCCGAAAACCTCCAGCGGCAAGCTGCGCCGCGACGAAACCCGGCAGCTCTATGTGGACGGGGAACTCTCCCGCCGCGCGCAATTCCATCCGCGGCGTCTCCGCGGGTCTGCGCAGCACCCTGCTCACTCTCTACGGCGTCTACACTACGGTCGTTTTCTTCCTCTGGATCGTTCCCACCTGGTCCATCGTGCATCTCTTCCGCGACCACCGCGCCGCCGGCCGCTACACTTCCCGCGCGCTGCGCCTGTTTCTCGCGCTGGTGGGCTGCCGCCTGCGCGTCGTGGGCCGCGAACACATGGAGCATTCCGGCGCGAAAATTTTTGTCTCCAACCACACCAGCTTCTTCGACGTTCTGGCGGCCATGGCCGGGCTGGGCGTTCCCTACCGCTTCGTTTCCAAATGGGAAGTGCATCAAATGCCCTTCATCGGGACCTTCCTGCGCAAGATGAACCATCTGGCCTTCGACCGCAGCGATCCGGAAGCGCGCCTGCGCCAGCAACAGGAGATCGAAGAGCTGTTGCGCCAGGGCGAATCGGTCTTTGTCTTTCCCGAGGGAACCTTTACACGCGAGGACGGAATCCGCCCGTTTCAACTGGGCGCGTTTAAGGCCGCGGTGGCCACCGGCGCGCCTATTCTGCCGGTCTCGCTGCGCGGCGCGCGGAAATTTCTGCGTGATGAAACGATTCTCCCGCGCCCCTCGAGCGTCACCATCACGCTTTCCCCGCCCATCGCGCCCCGCGCCGCCGGCTCTGACCCTTCCGCCTCCGCCGACTGGCACGAACTGATCCGCCTGCGCGACGCCTGCCGCGAAGCCATCGCCCGCCACGCTGGCGAACCGCTGCTCTAGCGAATAGCAGAAAAACTCACTGAACGCGGTCATCCTGAGGCCCCGATGCTTTTTATCGGGGCCGATCGAAGATTCCGACCTGGGCGGAAAGGATCTCAACTGTACGCATTTGCAGTGCGTGAAGTTGGGATTCTTCGCCCATCCTCGTCGGATGGTCTCAGAATGACAACTCTTGCTATTTCTGTTTGGGCGCCGGGGAATAATGCAGGTGCACGATCTTCCACGCGCCTTCGCGCTTGAAGAAGACGTCGGACTCCTGGAAATATTCGTCGGCCGCCTCGCCCTTCGCTGTCCGTGATTTCACATGCAGCAGGTAGCTGGCCACCGCCGTATCCCCGCTGGGGCCCACCTGCACGTGCAAATCGGAAATCTCCGCCGCTTCCGTGCGGTTTCCCGCGGCGATGTAAGCGGTCCAATCCTTTTGATACGTGGCCAGGTCCGTGCGCCCCTCCGGCAAAAACTGCGTCAGATCCTTGGCGTAAAAAGCGAAATAGGGCGTAAGGTCGTTGGCGGCATAGAGCGCATTGAAGGTTTTTTCGAGCGAGGCAATCTCTTTCTCCACCGCGCCAGTCGTCTCCGCGGTTTGCCCGGCCCAGACCGCTCCCGCCAGGGCCAAAACCGCCGCAAAAATCATCTTCGCTTTCATCGAACACCTCTCTTTCGCCTCTACTTATCCCCAGGCCGCGGGCAATGTCAATCCTTCGGCGCGGCGGCCGGGGTTTTGTCTCTAGACACCCGGAAACCCGGAAATTTGGGCAACCCGTCGCGGGTGATTTACAATCAAAAGAACCATGCGACAGGGTGCGGGTCCCATTCTTCGATGTTTCGCGGCGGTGTGCCTGTTGGCAGGCACGGCGGCCGTCTGCTTGGCCCAGGACGATCTCGAACTGACCGCCAAAACCAGGCTTTTCCCCGCGGTGGGTCCGGGCCTGCGCGCCATCAAGCGCGATGCCGCGGGTCGCTATTACGTGCTGGCTTCGCCCGGTCCGGGCTTGACCGTCTTTGCCGCGGACGGAAAAACTCTCCTGCAGATTCCCAGCGGCCAGCCTTCCGCCGACCCCTCCAAGCCCAAGCCTCCTATTCAGTTCGGCGAGGATTGCGACGTGGACGCCGATGGGCGCATCTACGTCTCTGACCGCGGAGCAAATGCCGTCAAGATTTTTTCACCCCAGGGCCAGCTTCTGCGAGCCATTCCAGCTCCCGCCCTGCTTTCCTTGGCCCTTCTTCCCGGCGGCGAAGTGGCCGTCTCCACCTCGCGCGGGCCGCACCTGGTGACCGTCTTCAATTCCAGCGGCCGTGTGGCACGGGAATTCGGCTCGAGCGAAGATATCTCCTCGCGCCCCGATCTCAACCGCATGCTCAATTCCGGCCACATGGTTCGCGACGCCCACGATTTTCTTTATTTCGCTTTTGACTATCTTCCCGAGCCGACCGTGCGGCAATTTGACAGCAACGGTTATTCGCGCACTCAGATCGAGCTCGCCACCATCGAAATTCTGCCCCGGGCGCAGGCCACCCGCCGCGAAATTGAGCGCCTGGAAAGCCACGGCGAAACTCCCCGCCCCAAGCGGGTCATCACCGCCATGGGGGTGGACCCGGAAAGCGCCGAGGTGTGGATTGCGTTGGAAAACGTCCTGTTTCGCTTCAACCGCGAGGGCAATCTGGCCATGTCCTACCGCCTCTTTTCTCCCGACGGGGTCCGGCTGGACGCCACCGCCATCCTCGTGGAACCCGCGCGGCTGCTCATCGGAGCCGATCCCGGCGGCGTCTATGAATTCGCCCGCCCGGACAAGCAGGATTCTTCCGCAAACGCCAAAGGCTCGCCCAAGGCTCAGGAGAAATCCACAAAAACTCCTTGACAGTCCGGAAGCGAATACCGTTTTTCGCCTGTGAATACATGTTATTCTTTGTTGTTGCACTATTTTGGTGCTTGTTGAAAAACTGTGAATGGTGTGTGGACCCCGGTGAATTCCTCGCCACATTTTTCCCTTGCTCCACAGGGACCAATCGGCGACAATCCGGCCCGCAGAAAAATAAGGCTCCCGGGGATCATCGTGGGAGACAAAGAGCGCTCGGTGCTCCAGGGGTCAGACGGTCCGGTCTAGTACTGGTGGGAACATAACAGCTGAACGAATTTGAGACAGGCGGGGATTGTGCACAAGATTTCCACAAGATGTGGAAATAAGTGCTGGACAGCCCCTGTGTCCTGCGTTCCCTAAAAGGCGATTTCAGGATTCTAATGGCTAATAGCGCAATGACTTGGGATAAGTTCCTCGAACACTTGAAACCACGGGTGAACTCCAACACCTACTCGACTTGGTTCCAGCCGACTCGCCTGGACCGCTTCGAGAACGGCACTTTTTTCGTTCAAGTTCCCAAAGTGGTCTTCCGCCGGGTGCTCACGCAGACCTACGGAGAGATCGTCAAGGCCGTCTTTCACCAGATCGGCATGCCCACCGCGCAAGTGCAGTATGTCTGCGCGGAAGAAGAGCCGGCTCCGGTGGTGCACTCGGCCCCCGCGGCGGTGAAGCAGGCCAAGCTGGATTTTGACAACGCCGAATATCAGCTCAGCACGCGCTATACCTTCGACACCTTCGTGGTCGGCGGCTCCAACGCCTTCGCCCACGCCGCCGCTCGCGCCGTTGCCGAGCAGCCCTCCAAAGCCTACAACCCGCTGTTCCTTTACGGTGGCGTGGGCATGGGCAAGACCCACCTGATGCACGCCATCGGGCACACCATCAAGAAGCGCAACCCGGCCGCCCGCCTCCTCTACATCAGCGCGGAAAAATTCACCATCGAAGTCATCAACTCCCTGCGCTTTGACCGCATGATCAGCTTCCGCGACCGCTTCCATACCGTGGACGTTCTCCTGGTGGACGATATCCAGTTCATCGCCGGCAAGGAACGCACCCAGGAAGAGTTTTTCCATACCTTCAACGCCCTCTACGAGCAGCAGAAGCAAATCGTCATCAGCTCCGACTGCCTGCCCAAGGACATCAATTCCATCGAAGAGCGCCTGCGCTCGCGTTTCGAATGGGGCCTGATCGCGGACATCGCTCCGCCCGACCTCGAAACCAAAATCGCCATTCTCCAGAAAAAAGCCGAGAACGACCGCTTCGTTCTCCCCAACGACGTGGCCGAATTCATCGCCCGGGCCATCAAATCCAACATTCGCGAACTGGAAGGGGCCCTGACCCGCCTGATCGCCTATGCCTCGCTCACCGGCACCATCGTCTCGCTGACCACCGCCCAGCAGGTGCTCAAAAACATCATCGCCACCCAGGAAAAGCGCGTCACCATCGAAGTCATCCAAAAACGCGTCTCCGAGCATTACAATCTGCGCGAGCAGGACCTCAAGATTCGCAGCAACACCCGGGCCATCGCCTTCCCCCGCCAGGTGGCCATGTACCTGGTCAAGCAGCTCACCACAGCCTCGCTGCCGGAAATCGGCCGCCAGTTCGGCGGCAAGCATCACACCACCGTGCTGCACTCGATCAATAAAATCGAAGAGCAGCGCAAGAACGACAAGGACCTCAACCGCACCATCACGCGCCTGCTGGATTCGCTGCAGTAGCCTGCTCATTCCATACGAAAACAATTTAGGTACGCGTGCGTCCGCACGCCCGGTTTATACCTATCGCGGTAATCACCGTCAGTTCGTAGGGGCACGGCATCCCGATAAGGTCGGGACAGGTGCCGTGCTCCTACCTGCTCAGTGTGATTGCATGTTCCCGCGCCGCCGCCTTGTGTGGAACGTGTGAGGATGCGTTGGATAAACAGTGGAACGGCGTAGGGAAAAATTTCAAAACCTCCCGCTATGGATGCTCCTTAAGCGCAACTGTCTTTTTTATCCACTCTTCTCACATTCACACCACAAGACAACTCTCCCCTAACACTGTCGCTTTCAATTTCTTCCCGTCTTTTCCACGTCTCCACAGCTATCATCACAACAACAAGCCCTTTTTATTATTTAAATCCTGACTGCTTTGATGAAAGTCTTTCTGTGAAGTGGAAAACTTCTCCCTAGGATGCGTCCCTGCCCGCTGCCGCCGGCGGACCACCATTTCCACAGGCGCCCGCTCACCAAGACTCTTTATACTTTCCCAAAAAACGAGTACAGTACGGCTGCGGAGTTTCATGGAGGAACGCAGCCGATGGCCGCACCTGGAACCGCACGCGAGGACAATCAAGCGATGGAATTCAGCGTATCTAAATCCGCGCTACTGAACGAACTCAACACCACGCAGGGCGTTGTTGAGCGCAAGACCACTATTCCCATCCTTTCCAATCTTTTGGTCGAGGCCCACGGCTCGCGCCTGACCATCACGGCGACCGACCTGGAATTAAGTGTGCGCACCTCCTGTGAAGCCAAAATCAAGAAGGAAGGCGCCGGGACCATCCCCGCCAAGAAACTGCTGGACCTGGTGCGCTTGCTGCCCGAAGGTGACATTAAAATCAAACTGCTCGATAACCACTGGGTGGAAATCGTCAGCGATAAGAAAAAATACAAAATGGTCGGCATGGCCAAGGAAAATTTCCCGGCCATTCCCGCCATGCCCCACACACTCGTGCAGATTCCCGCAGAAACCCTTGCCGGGCTCATCGGCCGCACCAAGTTCGCCATCTCCATGGAGGAGTCCCGCTACACGCTCAATGGCGGCCTGATGATCCTCAAGCCGGACACCCTGGCCATGGTGGCCACCGACGGCCACCGCCTGGCCCTCGCCGAAACCAAGCAGACTCTTGCCGGCCTCAACGGCGAAATGCGCGTGCTCATCCCCAAAAAAGCCATGGACGAAGTGGAAAAGCTGGCTGGCGCTTCCGCGGACGATGCGAAAATGGATTTTGCCAAGGACGAGAGCCACATCTTCTTCCAGGCTGGCCATCGCCTGCTCATCTCCCGCATCCTCACCGGACAGTTTCCCAATTACGAAGCCGTCCTGCCCAAGGAGAATAACCGCACCGTCGTCCTTGGCCGCACGGAATTGGGCGACGCCGTGCGCCGTGTCTCGCAACTGGCCGACCAGCGCTCCCGCGCGGTGAAGTTCGCCGTCTCCAGCGAAGGCGTGGAAATCTCCGCGCAAAGCCCGGAATACGGCGAAGCCAAGGAGATCATCGAGAAGGAATACAAAGGCGAGCCCCTGGCCATCGGCTTCAACGCCCAGTACATGCTCGATTTCCTGGCTGCCTCCGCCGAAGGCCCCATCTCCATCGAACTCAAGGACGAACAGTCCGCCGGCCAACTGCGCCCCTTAGCCGACGAAAACTACAACTACCGCTACATCATCATGCCCATGCGCATCTGATTTATTCCTTGAGATTCCGATCGGGAATCTCAAAAAATGGACGCGCCAACCAGCGGAGTCTGTCTACAAAACGGATTGGAATTCACGCCGATTCCCCGCCGCGCCACACATCATAAATAATTGATAATTCAGTAGTTAGTGTGAGTTTATTTCTCCCCTCCGCCTTGAGAAAATACCCCGCTTCCGGTATACTTTGAGGGTAGTTATTTCGCTGTACGGTATCCTCTGTACGGCTCCCCCCGAAGCTTTCGGGGGACGTCGGCAAAAAATAAGTCTTCGCCACGTTCCGGTGTGCGGAACGGGATGGAGCATGGAACCCTACGAGTTCCGGCCGTCTGCGGCCGGAATCAAAGGGCAGGCGTTGACCCCGATGCAAAAGCATCGGGATCATCGGAAGCGACGTAGAGAGCAGTCCGCTGGCGCGCCTTCCCTTGCAGTTCGCAACGATTCCTCGTAGGAATTTTCCATCACGAATTTTTTGTTGTTCGTTTGCCAGGAGAACACATGGCTGAGAAAGAGACCGTGACCGGAAAAGCCCCCGGCCACCAGTACGACGCGAAATCCATTAAGGTGCTGGCCGGCCTCGAAGCGGTGCGCCTGCGCCCGGCCATGTACATCGGCTCGACCGGCGAGATGGGCCTGCACCACCTGGTCTGGGAAGTCGTGGACAACTCCGTGGATGAAGCCATGGCCGGCCACGCCGACGAAATCAACGTCACCGTGCACGCCGACAACTCCGTCACCGTCGTGGACAACGGCCGCGGCATTCCCGTGGACATGCACGCCACGGAAAAGCGCCCCGCCGCCGAAGTCGTTCTCACCGTGCTGCACGCTGGCGGCAAATTCGACAGCGACACCTACAAAGTTTCCGGCGGCCTTCACGGCGTCGGCGTCTCCGTGGTCAACGCCCTGGCCGACTGGCTCGAGCTGGAAATCTCCCGCGACGGCGCCGTCTGGGAGCAGAGCTACGAAAAGGGCAAGCCCACCTCGAAACTCAAGCAGACCGGCAAAACCCGCAAGACCGGAACCAAGATCACATTCCACCCTGACCCTTCGATTTTCGACAAGAGCGTCTACAGCTTCGACACGCTTTCCCAGCGCCTGCGCGAGCTGGCCTTCCTCAATAAGGGCCTGAAAATCACCCTGAACGACGAGCGCAGCGAAAAAACAGCCGAGTTCCGCTTCACCGGCGGCATCGGCGAATTCGTCAAGCACCTCAACCGCGGCAAGACCACCCTGCACGATTCTCCTGTCTACATCGAAGGCAAACGCGGCAACGTCGAAATTGAAATCGCCCTGCAGTACAACGACACCTACGGCGAAAACGTCTTCGCCTTCGCCAACACCATCAACACCGTGGACGGCGGCACGCACCTCTCCGGTTTCCGCTCCTCGCTCACCCGCACCATCAACAATTTCGCTTCCAACGCGGGCATGCTCAAGGAGCAGAAGGACGAAGTCACTATCACCGGCGACGACGTGCGCGAAGGCCTGGTGGCCGTGGTCAGCGTGCGCCTGCCCCAGCCGCAATTCGAAGGGCAGACCAAGGGCAAGCTCAACAGCGACATCAAGGGCGATGTCGAGCAACTGGTCAACGAAAAACTCGGCGACTGGTTCGAAAAACATTCCACCGTCGCGCGCCGCATCATCGGCAAGTGCATCGAAGCCGCCCGCGCCCGCGACGCCGCGCGCAAGGCCCGCGACCTGACCCGCCGCAAGTCCGCCATGGATTCCAGCGGCCTGCCCGGCAAACTCGCCGATTGCCAGGAACGCGATCCCGCGCACTGCGAACTCTTCGTCGTCGAGGGAGAATCCGCCGGCGGCTCCGCCAAGATGGGCCGCGACCGCAAATTCCAGGCCATCCTCCCGCTCAAGGGCAAAATCCTCAACGTCGAAAAGGCCCGCTACGACAAAATGCTCGGCCACGAAGAAATCCGCTGCATCATCACTGCCCTGGGCACGGGCATCGGCAAGGACGATTTCGACGCCGGCAAACTACGCTACCACAAAATTATTCTGATGACCGACGCCGACGTCGACGGCAGCCACATCCGCACCCTCCTG
>JAIQGC010000020.1 GCA_020072805.1 Terriglobia bacterium | reverse complement strand
GCCGACAACCGTGCTGCACCCGCTGCCGCGGGCCACCGCGGGGATGTCGTGCTCGCGGGCGTACTTGACGAAATCCCAGACTATCAGGAAGTAGCCGCTGAACCCTTTCTCCTTGATCACGCCCAGCTCGTAGTCGATCCGTTCGCGCAGCTCCTCCGTGACCGGGCCGTACCGCTCCTGCGCCCCCGCGTAGACCAGCTCGCGCAGGTACTCGTCCACGGTCTTGTGCGCCGGCGGCGTGAATTTCGGCGCGAAGCGCTTGGAGAAATCCAGGTCCAGGTCGCAAAGGTCCGCGATCCGCAGCGTGTTCTCCAGCGCTTCGGGGTACTCGCCCAACGCCGCGGCCATCTCGCCCGCCGACTTGAGGTAGAACTGGTCGGCGTCGAACTTGAAGCGGTTCTGCTCGCTGACCCGCGCCCGTGTGGAGATGCAGCACAGCACGCTGGAGTTCGCCAAAGCCTTCCCCAAGTATCAGCACGGATTCGTGGAGCTGATGCGCGGCCTGATCCAGCGCATCCAGCAGGCGGGCCGCGCCCTGCGCGTGACCCTCGGCGGCGACAGCGTCCCCCTGGCCGGCGCATGGGTGGTCGGCCACCACGTGGACCCGCAGCGCCAGGGGCTTCTCCACCAGCATGTGCTTGCCAGCCGCTGCCGCGGCGATGGCGTGCAGCGCAGGGTGGGGCCGAAAAGCTGCGACTGCGGATAGGCCGCGCCGTAGGCCACAACACCCGCGGCAGCGGCGAGAGAAGCCGGAAGCAGAGTAAGGAGAGAAGCCATCGCAATTGAATACTACCGCGAAATGGGCGGGAAGGAGGAAGACAGAAAAGAGCGTGGGCAGGAAGGAGATGGAGACATAAAACGCAGGGCGGGTTCCGAAACGGAACGCGGGAGGAGATCTGTGCCAATTCGTGACACATGCTTTCATTGCAGTCTTTGTGCAAGTCCGTAACTTCAACAATTCAGGTCTCTTAGAAATGGAAACAGAGCAACAGTTCGCTGGGTCATTGGAGCCTTTCTTGCACCAATAAATTCCTGGTGATTTTCCCTGCATCTTCGAACTGAGAAGAGTACGGGGCCGGCAGGCGGAGCGGGAGAGAAGCTGCGTGTTGAAAACAGGCATGGCAACCGCATTAGCGAGATTTTCCGGATGGGGCACAGCCGGGCTGCTGGTGAAGGCGATCGTTGCTGCGGTCATCGCGGACGGCTTGCTGCTGGGATTCATATTATTGCGGCGGGCCTACCGTAAGAGGTATTTCGCGGAGCGCGACGCGCGCGTGTTCGAATTCCGGCGAAATTGGAAGGCCCTGATTTCCGGACAAATTCCCTATGGCACGTGGCGCACAAACCATGTTGCCCGGCAGATTGTGGAGGACATGGCTTTGGATGCGTATGAAGCGGCGGGACCGGAAGAGTCCTTGCGCCTGCTGAACTTCCTGCGTACCAGCGGGCTGGTGGCCAAGCGCATTTTCGAAGCGCGCAATCACCGGGGATGGAGGAGGCGGCAGGCGCTTGTGCTGCTGGGGCGAAACCGGGCGGCCGAAGGAATTCCAGCGCTGGGGGAAGGGCTGCGGGACAAGGATCAGGAGACACGGCTGGCGGCGCTGCGCGGGCTGGGGCGCATGGCGTCTCCGGAGGCGGCGCAGGAGATTCTTCTGTGGCTGGGGGAATGCGGGCTAACGGTGCCGGCGCTGCCGCTGCAAAGCGCGCTGATCCAATGCTGCGCGGAGTTGCCGGGGCTGTTGCTGCCGTATATCCGGCACGGCGATAAAGCGGTGCGGGAAATCATCGGCCGGGTGCTGGGAGAAATCGCCATGCCGTCCATGGGCGAGGAGCTTCTGGAATTCGCGGGAGACGATTTGGACGAGTTGCGGGCGGCGGTGGCACGGGCTCTCTCGCACGCCCGATCGGACCTGGAACTGGAGACCCTGGGCGAACTGGCGCGGGACGCCGTATGGTTTGTGCGCCTGCGCGCCATTGTGAGTCTCGGCAAGCTTCCTGTCCCTGGCGCGATTCCCTTCCTGCTGCGCGGCCTGACGGATTCGAACCGGCTGGTGCGCCTGCGGGCGGCCGAAGCGCTGATGAATTTCCAAAGCGAAATGGCGGCGGTCTTCCGCCAGGCGGTCGCGCTACAAGACCTGTATGGATTGCACGCCTACCTGACGGCGCTGGAAAACGCGGGCCTCGAGAAACAACTGGAGGCGAAACTGGAAAGCGCGCGGTGGACCGACAAGGAAGAGGCGGAGAAATTGCTGAACGTGCTGCACACAAGAAAGCTGCCGGTGGAACTGCCGGGCCTCGCCCAGCATGCGCCGCTCCGCACGGCTGCCCGCCCATGATTCATTTCCTCGAGATTGCCAACCGGATCCTCTTCCACTATTACCTGGCCTGCAACCTGGCGTATCTGGTGATGCTGATCATCGCGCTAAAGACCAGCGCGGAGCACCAGCACGGCCTGCGCAGTTCCCCGGCGGGCTGGCTAAAGGACACGCCGCTGGCGCCGCCGGTGACCATCCTGACGCCGGCGCACAACGAGGAGAAATCGATTCGCGTGTCGGTGCGCAACATGCTGGATCTGGATTATCCGGAACTGGAAGTGATCGTCATCAATGACGGCTCGACGGACGGCACCTTACGGGAGCTGCGGGAAGAGTTCCAACTTCGTCCGGTGCGCGTGGTGTACGTGCCGCAAGTGCCGTGCGCGCGGGTGCGCGAATTCTACCGAAGCAGGGTGGATCCGCGGCTGCTGGTGGTGGACAAGAACTCCGCGGGGAGCAAGGCGGACGCCGTCAATGCCGGGCTGAACGCGGCCACTTCGCCCTACGTGTGCGTGGTGGATGCGGATTCGGTGCTGGAGCGCGACGCGCTGCTGCGCATCATGCTGCCGGTGCTGACCGACCCCAAGCGGGTGGTGTGCGTGGGCGGGATCGTGCGCGTGCTCAACGGTTCGGAGATTGAAGCGGGGCGGCTGCGGCGGGTGCGGCTCCCACGCAAGGGGATTGAAGTGATTCAGGTGGTGGAATACCTGCGCGCGTTTCTGATCGGGAGAGAGGCGTGGGCCCGCGCGAACATGATGACGATCATTTCGGGAGCCTTCGGGCTGTTTCGAACGGATATCGTGCGCAGCGTGGGAGGCTACCGCGCGGCGGCGATTGGAGAGGATTTCGATCTGGTGGTGCGGATGCACCGGCACCTGCTGGAGAAAAAAGCGGACTACGACATTCAATTCGTGCCCGACCCAGTGTGCTGGACGGAAGTGCCTTCGGACCTGCATTCGCTGGGGCGGCAGCGGGCGCGCTGGCAAAAGGGATTGCTGGACGCGCTGTGGCGAAGCCGGGACATGCTTTTCCGGCGGCGCTACGGACGGATCGGGTGGTTCGCGCTACCCTACGCGTGGCTCTTCGAATTTCTGTCTCCCGTGATCGAACTGGGCGGGTTTGTCACCATCGGGCTGGCCCTCTGGGCCGGGGTGCTGAGCCGGGAATTTTTTCTGCAGTTTCTGGTCTTCGGCTACGCGTTTGCCACGGTGATTTCCATCGGCGCGGTGCTGCAAGAGGAACTTACGTACAAGCGCTACAACGACTGGCAAGACGTGGTGCGGCTGCTGAGCTACTGTTTTCTCGAGCATTTCCCGTACCGCCAGATGCACATGTTCTGGAGGCTGCGCGGCATCCTGCAATATTTTCGCGGCGATCTGGCCTGGAATGCGCCCAAGCGGCAGGGATTGCGCACGACGGCGGTGCCCTAAAGCGGGAGCGCTTTTTCCCGGCTCCTGCAATAGCAATGAAAAACATTTATTCGGGCTTGCGCAGGGATTGCGGGTCAATGCCCAGCTGCTGGCATTTTTTATAGAGGTGGCTGCGTTCGAGGCCCAGAGCGCGGGCCACGTTGGTCATGTGGAAGGCGTGCTTTTTCAGTTCGGCGAGGAGCACTTCCCTTTCGAAACTTTCGACGCGCTCGGCCAGCGTGCCTTCCGCGGCGGATGCTCCCAATCCGCCGCGGCCGATGGCGCCGGGTTCGGCCGGCGGAAGGACCAGGCGAACATCGGCGGCGGTGACGGAGTCCGCGACAGCAAGCAGGATGAGGCGCTCGACGACATTGCGCAGTTCGCGGACGTTGCCGGGCCAGGCGTAGTGGCGCAGGGCTTCGATTGCGTCCGGTGAAAACTCTTTTGCCTTCCAGCCGTTTTGCGCGGCGACCTGGCGGGCGAAGTGCGCGGTGAGTTCGCCCAGGTCTTCGAGGCGTTCGCGCAGCGGCGGCAGGGTCAGCGGAAAGACGTAGACGCGATGAAAAAGGTCGCGGCGGAAAGCGTTCTGTCGGACCAGTTCCTCGAGGTTGCGGTGCGTGGCCACCAGCACGCGGACATTCACGCGAATGGGCTTGTCGCCGCCGACGCGCTCGACCTCGCCTTCCTCGAGCACGCGCAGCAGTTTGGCCTGCATGGCCACGGGCATGTCGCCGATTTCGTCGAGGAAGAGCGTGCCGCCGTCGGCCTGTTCGAATTTGCCGGAGTGGCGCGAGGCGGCGCCTGTGAAGGCTCCCTTTTCGTGGCCGAAGAGTTCGGATTCGATCAGTTCGGCGGGAACGGCGGCGCAATTCAGGGTGATGAAGGAGGCGGCGCGGCGGCCGCTCTGTTCGTGAATGGCGCGTGCGACGAGCTCCTTGCCCGTGCCGGTTTCGCCGAGGATGCACACGCGGGTTTCGCTGGGGGCGACTTTGGCGATTTGCGCGAGCAGTCGCTGCATGGCCGCGCCGCCGCCGACCAGTTCGTGACGGCCCAGGCGGTGGCGCAGTTCTCGGTTTTCCTCCTCGAGGCGGCCGATGCGCAGGGCGTTTTCGACGGTGACCAGTAGCTTTTCGGTGGAGAGCGGCTTTTCCAGAAAATCGAGCGCGCCCAGCTTCACCGCGCGCACGGCCATTTCCACGTTGGCCTGGCCGGAAATCAGAATGATGGGCGTCTTCACGCCGGCGGCTTTGAGTTCGGCGAGCAGGGTGATGCCGTCCTTGCCGGGCATGACCACGTCGGAAAGAATCAGGTCGAAGGATTCGGCTTGAATGAGTTCGGCGGCGCGCGCGGCGTTGTCGCACACGGTGGCCTCATGCCCGGCCAGACGGAAGGCTCGGGCCAGCGAGGCCAGCGTGTTGGGTTCGTCGTCCACGAGGAGGAGATGGGCTTTGCGCGCCACGCGGTGTGCCTTTCCGAACTCTAGGAATTTTTCTCGGGGCCGGAGTCATGGCCGGAGGGAGACGAGTCCGGCTCGGGCGCATCGCCGCCGGGAATGACGGGATAGTTGGGCGGGCGCAGAGGAAGCTCGATATGAAAGGTGGAGCCGCTACCCGGTTCGCTGCTGACGCTGATGGTGCCGCCATGATCGCTGACGACGGACTGGACAATGGCCAGACCCAGGCCGGTGCCGTGCTGCTTACTGGTGTAATAGGGAGTGAACAGGCGGAGGCACTCTTCGGGAGTAAGTCCCTGGCCGGTGTCGGAGACTTCGATGCACACGCCTTTGTCCAGCGGAAAGGTGCGCAGCTTGAGCGCGCCGCCGGCGGGCATGGCGTCGAGGGCATTGAGCACCAGATTCTGCAGCGCGCGGTGGAGGAGGTCGGGGTCGGCGTCGATTTCCGGAAGCGCGTCGTCCAAATAAAACTCCGGGGTAATGACCGGCTTGCCCACGGCGCTGAACTGCGGTTCGAAGAGACGAACGGCGTTGCGCACGGCGTCGTTGATATTAGTGCGCTGGAGCTGCGGCGCGGGCATTTTGGAAAAGTCGCTGAAGCGGCCAACGATGGTGTTGAGATTGGCCAGTTCGGCGTGCATGGTCTGCGTGGATTCCTGAAAGACTTCGCCAAACTGCTCGGGGGAAAGCGAGCGGGCGCGCTGCAGATTTTCCAGGGTGATCTGCAGGGGGAAGAGGGGGTTGCGCAGTTCGTGGGCCAGGCGGCGGGCCAGTTCGCGCCAGGCGGCCACGCGTTCAGCCTGCACCAGACGCTCGCGCTGCGCGGCTAGCGTGCGGGTCATTTCGTTGAAGGCTTCGCCCATCTGGCGAATTTCGCCGCCGCCGCCGGGCTGGATGCGCGCTTCCCAATCGCCCGCGGCCACGGCGCGCGCGCCTTCGGCCAGCTTGACCACGGGGCGGGTGATGCGCGCGGAAACCCACCAGGTGACCAGCAGGGCGATGAGCAGGGCGCCGGCGCCGGAGAGCACGGCAATCTGCTGAATCCTCCGCAGAAGCAGGACCAGATCGCGGCGGGGGCTGCCGACGAGCAGGACGGCCAGCAGTTCCTTGTTGCGCCCCAGCAGGGGAATGGCATGGAAGATTTCCGCATCGGCGGCGTCGCGGGACCATTCCAGCGTCTCGACAATTTGCCGGGGATTTTTCTGCATGTCCTCGATGAGCGGCCCGAACTTTTCGGCTTGTTCGATTTTTCCCGCGGGGCCGGAAAGCGCCGAGGGAATAAAACCCTGCTCGAGATTGCGGTAGAGCATGGCGCGCATTCCCGCGGGCATCACCAGGGAGGCGAGAAAACTTTCGTCGAGGCGGCGCCCGCCGATGACGTAAAGATTTTTATCGCCTACGGCAACCGTGCGCACGGCGGTGAGCGATAGGGCGACGCCGTCGGGCAATTCCTCTTTCTTCAGGAAGGCGTCGGAGGAGCCCCAGTCCTGCGCCGCGCCGATCCATTCATTCTTGTAGCCGACGCGGGCCTGATACTGCGCCGAGGAGACGATGGCGCCGTCGTACTGGGCGAACTCCATGAAATCGAGGCCGTGGTCCTGGGCCGCGCCGATGGCGTCATGCACGTAGATGGTGGCATCGGCGTTGGGCTGGGCCAGCCTCATGGCCATGGTCACGGTAGCGTCCGCGCCGGCGATATTTTCCACGCGGTTGACGACCTCCTCGCCCTGCTGGCTGAACTCCTTCTGGAATTGCGCCACCAGCGCGCTGGTGCGCGCCGCTTCGGCTTCCTCGAAGGCGTCGCGCGTGTAGCGCTCCACGCCCCAGCCCATCGCGGTCACCGAAGCGCCCACGGTCAGGAAAAAGATCAGGAAGAGTTTTGTGCGGAAGTTCATGGCTGCGCTCCGGCCGGCTTCAACGGCGCTGGCGACGGCGGTTCCGGCGCATCCAGCCAGACATCGGCCAGGCGCCAGTCACCCCGGCGGGCAGGCATCCAGTCGTGCACGCGCGCGGCGAGGCCGGTGGATTCGAGAAGAATGACCAAGGGGACGGCGTCGTGTTCGCCGAGAATGCGCCGTTCGATGGCCAAGAGTTGCGCGGAGTTTGCGCCGGCTGCCGCGGTGGCGCGCGCAAGGCCGAGACCGGCGGCGAGCGAATCCAGTTCGGCGCCGGCCAGCAGCGCGGAATAGCGCCAGGAGACCAGGCGGAGTTCCGCCGCCGAATCGGGAGCGAGAGTTGCGCCCGAGGCTCCCGCGCGGTTGACCACTTTGACCTGCAGTCCGGCCTGGCGCGCGTTGATGGCTACGCGATCGGCGAGCAGGCGGGCCATATCGCCGGGCGCGTCTACACGCAGGCGCAGGGGTTCGGCGGAGCTGGCAAAATTCGCGGGCAGGGCGGCTCGTAACTGTTTGGCGCGGTCCATGTTGGTTTCCAGTGCGACAAGGAAAGCATAACCGGAGAGCCACTGCGGCAAAAGGGTGGAAGCGGGTTCGGCTTGCTTCTGCAGCAACACCCCGGCCATGGAGGCGCGGTCGAGCGAGAGGGAAAAAGCTTCGCGGAGGCGCGGGTCGGCCGCTGCGGGAAGCGATTCATCGAACAGCAGGGCGTAAAGGGTGAGCGGCGCGGAGGTCCACGTGCGCAAGCCGCCCTGCGCCGCGCGGAGCGCGAGGTCCGGGGTCAGCTCGACGATGTCGGCAAGGCCCATCTGCAAATCGTAAAACTGGCGCTGCGCGGGCACGCCGAAGGTCACTTCCACGGCGTCCACATACGGGCGGCCGGACCAGGCGTCCGGATTGGCGCGGAAAATAAGGCGTGCCGTCGCGTCGGGAAAATTTGCAGCAGCGCCGTTCGCGCTCGCAGCCGCGGGAGTTGCGCCGGGCAGAAAGGGGCCGGTACCGGCAAGCGCGCCGCCGGGCATCGCACGGCAGACGAAATAGGGGGCAGCGGCGAGTTCGAGCAGCAAGTCCGGCATGGGCGAGACGGATTGAATCACCAGCGCATCGCCTTCTACGCTCAATTGCCGCGAAGCCGCGAGCAGCGGGCGCAGTGCGAGGGCGGCTTCAGTGGGGGTGAGCGGAGCTCCGTCGGAGAACTTGACGCCGGCGCGGATGGTGAAGCGCCAGCGGAGAAAAGCGGGGTCATGCGCCCAAGCGACGGCCAGGCGCGGCTGGATGCGCCCGTAGTCGTCGAGATCGACGAGACGGTCAAAGAGCAGAGCGGCGAGGCGGGCTCCGGTGGCGGCTTCCTCCGTGCCGGCGCGCCAAGAGCGCGGGTCCGCGGAAGCGGAGCGGCTCATTTCGACGCGCAAGGTTCCGCCGGTGCGCGGCTGTCGCGCGGCCTCGAGCGGAGCGGCGGCGGAAAGCGCGAGAAGGCTAATTCCCGCAAGCCAATGTGATGCGATAGACCTCATAGTCTCCCGTCAGAAGATTGCGGACGATGGCGAGGGCCGAATTCCCTTCCGGCCGCACGGTGAGTGCGAGAACCGGTCCGGGCATTTCCAGGCGCGGGGTGAGCCTGCTGCCTTCGCCGGCCACCGATTCCACCGCCTGAATCCAATCCTTCTCGTTGTGGTCTCCGCCGCCGGTGAGCAGGCGGTAGCTGGCGCGGGTGCAGGGAGCGGCGATGACCGGATCGGGCTTTGCGCCGCCGGCCTCTCCATCGCAACTCAAGCCTAGTTTCTCGCCCAGCGCTACGCTGCACGCTTTCCGGTTCATGCGAATTTTCAACTGCGTCGGAAGCGCCGGGGAAACGGCGGCAAATCCCGCCTCGCCTTCGCGCGGCCAGGGAAGCAGGAGCGAAGCGGGCAGCGGGGCGCTGTCCGTGACGCCCGCTCCGCTCATTGCGGAGCGCCAGCCATCCTTCGCGGAGCGAGCGCGGAGAAGAGAATCCCGCGTGAGCAGAACAAGAAAAGATTCCTGGTTCGCGCCTTCGGCCCATTCGATTCCGTCCAAAAGCGGCTCCGGCTGCCGCCAGAGCAGTTGCCTCTCGATGCGGGCCGCGAGAGAAAAATCCTGGTCGGCGGGAAACGCGGCGCGGTCCAATTCCAGCAGGATCGCGTCTTCGGCCTCGGCGGGCTGCAGGACGGCGATCAGGAGAATATGCGCGGGAGTGTCGCTGAGGGTCACGCGCAACACGGGCACGGAGGCGTTCTCGACAAGAAGGAGGCGGCCGCCGGCCAGCGCCAAAGTGAGAGCGCGGCGCAGAACCGCGGATTGAGATTCCGACAGCGAGGAGCGATTTTCCCAGGCCAGCGCCGCGGAAACGGGAAGGCGGGGAATGGCGGCGACTTTGGCGGCGAGCGTCCGCGCGGCGTCCTCGAGGGCATCGGCACGGGACGCGCGGGGAAAGACAAACAGCGCAGCGAGCAGCGCCAGAACGAGCGCAGCGTTCGCGTGCACGGGGCGATGGAGATTGCGCTTCACGGCGGTTAAGTGCCGAGTGTATCACGGCTGCGCAAGCGCGCGGCGCGCGGGAAAAAGTTCCATTCGCATTTTGCTCCATTCTCCGTATAATCCAGCGGTCGCGCAGCACAATATTCCCCGGGAGGATTACGCCCTCATGAGCCAGCCGAAGACATCCATGTTCAACCGCAACAAACTCAAGCTGGGCATTTTTTCGCCCAACTGCTCGAGCGGCATGGCGGTGACGAAAGTTCCCGAACGCTGGGATGCCTCCTGGGAAAACAATCTGAAGCTGGCGCAAATGGCCGACGAAGCGGGAATCGAATTTCTGCTGCCCATCGCGCGCTGGAAGGGCTACGGCGGGGAATCCAATTTTCAGGGGAGCACGCTCGAGACCATCACGTGGGCCTGCGGGCTGCTGGCCAGCACCCGGAACATCAGCGTATTCGGCACGGTGCACGCGCCCATGGTGCATCCCATCTTCGCCGCCAAGCAGATGGTGACCACCTCGCACATCAGCCGGGGCCGCTTCGGGCTGAACATCGTGTGCGGCTGGAACAAGGACGAATTCGACATGTTCGGCATGGAGCAGCTTGAACACGACAAGCGCTACGACTACGGCCAGGAGTGGTGGGACGTCATCCAGAAAATCTGGACGGAGAAGGCTCCCTTCAACTACGACGGACAGTACTTCCATCTGCGCGACGTGATCGGCGAACCAAAGCCCTACGGCGGGCGGCCCGTGGTGATGAACGCAGGCTCCTCCGGAGCGGGGCGCAGCTTCGGAGCGCGCAACTGCGATTTTCTGTTTACCGTGCTGACGGACCTGGAAAAGGGCGCCAAAGACGTAGTGGATATCAAGGCGGCCGCGGCTGGTTTTCAGCGCGCGATTGACGTGTTCACGACGTCGTACGTGGTGGTGCGCCCCACGAAAAAGGAAGCCGTCGAGTATCACGACTACTACACCAAAGAGATGGGCGACATCCCCGCAGCCGAATACCTGATGAAGATGCAGGGGCTGCACGCGCAGTCCTTCCCGCCGGAGGCCTTCAAACTGTTTCGCGAGCGGTTCGTCGGCGGCCACGGCGTCTATCCGCTGATCGGTTCGCCGGACGACGTGGCGGCGGAGATGGCTAAGATCAGCCAAGCGGGGTTTATCGGCACGACGATCGCGTTCGTGAACTACGTAAAGGAACTTCCCTACTTCCGCGACGAAGTGCTGCCGCGCCTGGAGCGCCTGGGCCTGCGCGAACCCGTGCAGCGCTGAATTAATCCGCATTTCTCACGGAGAGGGTAGGTCCGCGCTTGGCTGGGGGGAAAGGCCCGCCCTCTGAAGAGGGCGGCTACAGAAGTGCGGGAGTTTTTTCGGCGGGAGAAAAAATCACAGCGTGACGATAACGGGCAATCGCGCTGCTGGGGCGGCGTGCGGAGCAAACTCCGCTCCTACTGCGCGAGTCTTGTGAGAAATGCGGGTTAATTATGTATGTGAGTCCGCCAGCCGGGTGGCTTGCCCGGCAACGCTCCGGAGGAAGCAGGGGCGGCGGTCCCTGTCATCTTCTCTTGCGCTGCCGAGCAAGCCACCCGCAGGGTTTTGGCCGGCGTAGTCGTGTCCGCCCGAAGGCGGCACGAAACTCATGCGGCGCGGCGCGGTTGGGCGCCCGCGCTTTCCGCAATCTTCCCGTTCTCCGCGTTTGCCGCCGGCGCGCGCGGCGGAATCCGCGCCACGCCAACGGAAGCCGTCCGCCGGACCTGCTGCCGCAGCAGCACGTGGAGTTGCGCGGCGAGATAGACGTCATAGGCCATGAGCGCCGTGGCACTGCCAAAGAGCGCCAGCCCGGCAAGCATCAGAAAATATTTCAGCGCCAGCATCGCGGTTTCTCCTTTTCGCTTCAGGCCATCAGCGCCCGAATCCTTCCGCGCGGGAATTGCGCGCGGCGGCCATCGACTTTAGCGGGCGCATGGCGCGAAAGGCGGCGCGCAGCAGCAGCCAGTCCATGAAGACCGCGAGAGCCCCGGCCGCCAGAGTGAAAATCACCAGCCCCGCGAAATTGAGAATTGTTTCCATAGTTCTTCTCCTTTTCCATCCGTCCGTATTTTTCCTGCCGTTCTCTTACTGCGCCGCCGCAGCCGTCTCGCGCGGCGCTTCGGTCAATTTCGTTTGCGCGGCAGGAGCGGCTTGCGCGGTCAGCACCGCGGGGGCCGCCGCGCCAAAGATTTGCGCCGTCTCCGTGGTGTGCTCGGCGAGGATTTCCACAGCATCGCCCACGCGCACGCGCGCGAAGAGTTCGGCCACGTCCTCATTCTTCATGCGGATGCAGCCGTGCGAAGCCCGCCGCCCGATCGAGCGCGGCTGATTGGTTCCATGGATGCCGATCTTTTTGCTGTCAATGCCGATCCAGTGCGTGCCCAGCGGATTTTCCGGGCCCGCGGGCACCACTAGCCCCGGCTGATAGTAGGAGGGCCCGGCCACGCGGTTGATCACCTGGAACTCGCCCACGGGCGAAGGTGTCGAGCGCTTGCCCACGGCCACGCGGTAGATCTTCACGACTTTGCCGTCTTCCACCACGGCCAGCTTGCGCTCCGGCAGACTCACCAGGATTTTCCGCACCACCACCGACGCCGCGGGAGTCTGCGTCGCGCTCGTGCCGGGCTGGGCTTCGGGCGGCGGCGCGGCACTTTGTGCCTGCGCCCGCGCCGCGGCCATGAGCATGACCGCCGCTGCGGCAAGAACCTGCCGCATTTTTCCGTTTGCCTGGCCCTCACTCTTCCGTGTCGCTCGCCGCATGGCCGCCTCCGCTAGTTGCTTGCTGAAAAGAAGAATGGCAAGCGCGGGGCCACGGCTAAAGCATTGCAAATAAATGCGTTATAATTAACAAAGCCAGGCCGTTTCGTGGCACGGCACACACACCGTGGCCCCGCGGCATCAAACCAGACGGGAACCCCGGATGGGTCTATTGCCCCGCGGCTGCACAAAACGGTGTATCGTAGTAGGGAGAATTGAGGAAAATCGGCATGCCGCCAAAGCCCGGCTTACAGATCGCCCGCATCTTTGGGATACCGATCTATCTGCACGCCAGTTGGGCCATCATTTTTGTTTTGATTACGCTCTCGCTCTTCGCCCAATACAACCAGCAGCACCCGCAATGGGGCGACGAAAAGCAGTGGGTGACGGGAATCCTCACCAGCCTGCTGTTCTTCTCTTCGGTCCTCTTCCATGAACTGGCGCACAGCGTCATCGCGCTGCGTTACAAGATTCCGGTCGTCTCCATCACCCTGTTTGTCTTCGGGGGGATTGCCCGCATCGGCCGCGAACCTTCGCGCGCCCTGCACGAGTTCAATATCGCCATCGCCGGGCCCCTGGCCAGCTTCTTTCTGTTCGGGGCCTTCTCCGCCGCGCTCTATCTTTTTCCCAATAATGAGGTGGTGGTGGCGGTGGCCGGCTGGCTGGCTCAGATGAATTTGATGCTGGCGGTGTTCAATCTCATTCCCGGCTTTCCTCTGGACGGCGGGCGCATCTTCCGCGCCATCGTCTGGGGCATAACCAAGAATTTTGTCCGGGCCACGCGCGTAGCGGCCACCTCGGGCAAGCTCATCGCCTACGCCCTGATCCTCTCCGGCGCCCTGATCATCGCCGGAGCCTGGCCACCGCTGAAGGGGCGGTGGGAGGCGGGGTTGTGGCTGGCGTTCATCGGCTGGTTTCTGCTGACCGCGGCGCAGGAAAGCGTGGCCCAGATCACCATCCGCGAAACCCTGGGCGGGCTGCGCGCGCGCGACGTGATGAGCAACGAAATTCCCACCGTGGGCCGGGAAATCACGCTGCAAGACTACGGCGCGGAGGCCCTGCGCACCGGGCGGCGCTGCCATCTGGTCATTGCCGACGACCGCCTGCTGGGCATGATGAATGTGCACACGCTCAACGCCGTGCCGCGCGAGGAATGGGACAGTACGTCCGTGCAGGCGGCCATGCTCCCGCGCGAATCCATCCTGCTGGCCATGGCCGATGAGCCGCTGCTGGGATTGCTGGAACGCCTGCTTTCCGCGGACGTCAATCAGATGCCGGTGATGGCCACGGACGAGGAAGGCGGAACGCACATTGTGGGCATGGTTTCGCGCGATTCGATTCTGCGGGTCATTCAGACGCGATCCGAACTGGGACGCTTGAACGGCGGATAATCCCAACCGCACGGCAATTCCGGAAAACAATTAACTGCCTATCGTCGCAGGAATACCGCGGACCGCTAGCCGCGCGCGGCCAGGATGCGAAACGTGGTGGCGTGAAAGAAATCCACCTGGACGCGCGCAAAACCCGCGGCGGCCAGGCGCTTCCGCGCCTCCGCGGGATGGACCGGGACGAATGTGCTGCGGATATGCACCACGCGGCCCATCCAGCTCTCCGCCATATCGAAGACCAGAAAGACGCCGCCGGGCCGCAGAACGCGGCGAACTTCGGCAAAGGCGCGGTCCTGCGCTTCCGGTGTAAGCAGGTGATGAAGCATCAGGATGGCCACGACGGAAGAAAATGTGCCGTCCGGAAAAGGCAGCGCGGAGGCATCTCCGCGCACGGCCCCGCCATTATCCCCCTGCCAATTCTCCGCGAGGCACTTCATCGATTTCCCGCTGTATTCAAGCGAAGTGACGCGGGCGACGCGTTTTTTCCATTCGGGGGTGGCCGCGCCGAAGCCCGCGCCGAGTTCGAGCAGGTGATCGCCCAGAGCGGCTCCGGCCGTGAGCCAGGGAAGCAGCCGATTGCGGGTTGCGCCGCGCCACAGCGAGGAATTGCAGAACCAGTTTTCGAGGCCGTTCATCCGCGGCCTCCTATCCGTTGACCGTTTTCATGGCGTTTTCGTGATAGCGCAGGCCGCTTGTGGCTCCCTTGGGGGCGGCTTGGTCAATCCGTTTCAGATCTTCCGCGGATAGCGTAATCGCCAAAGCGGCGGCATTCTGCTCCAGATACGTCCGCCGCTTCGTTCCAGGAATGGGCACGATGTCCGGCCCCTGCGCGAGGAGCCAGGCCAGGGCGATCTGCGCGGGCGTCGCGCCTTTTTCCTTGGCGATCGCTTCCACGCGGGTCACCAGTTGCAGATTGCGGGTAAAATTTTCGCCTTGAAAGCGCGGCGAATGCCGGCGGTAATCGTCTTCGGCCAAGTCCTCTACGCGGCGGAACTGGCCGCTGAGAAAGCCGCGTCCCAGCGGGCTGTAGGCCACAAAGGCGATCCCCAGTTCGCGCGTCACGGCGAGCAGGCCATCCTCCGGGTCGCGGGTCCACAGCGAATATTCGGTCTGCAGAGCGGTAATGGGGTGCAAGGCATGGGCGCGGCGAATGGTGGCCGGGGCGGCTTCGGAAAGCCCGAGGTGGCGGATCTTTCCGGCCTTCTTCAAATCAGCCATCGCGCCCACCGTCTCCTCGATGGGCACGGTGCGATCCACGCGGTGCTGGTAGTAGAGATCAATGTGCTCAACGCCCAGGCGCTTCAAGCTGGCGTCGCAGCAGGCGCGCACGTATTCGGGATTGCCGTTCACGCCGAGAAAACTCTTGTCCGCGCCGCGCATGTTGCCGAATTTCGTGGCCAGGAAAACTTCCTGGCGCCGGCCGCGAATCGCCCGCCCCACCAGTTCCTCGTTCGCGCCCACGCCGTACATGTCCGCCGTATCCAGGAAGTTCATGCCCAGATCGAGCGCGCGGTGAATCGTGGCGGTGGATTCGGCGTCATCCCGGCCGCTATAGAATTCGGACATGCCCATGCAGCCCAGGCCCAGGGCGGAGACTTCCGGACCATTCTTGCCAAGACGTCGTTGCAGCACATTGCCTCCAATAAGGGGAAACGCTTCAAGGATACCGCGAACCGGGTTGGCGTCAAAAGTGCTGGGAGGCTGTGGTTCAAAGCCGCGCCCGGCGGGGCCGTGACTAAATACCGTCCCAGCCCCGCTTCAATGATAGAATGAATTTTCAAGGGTGATGTAAAGCGGCTTTGTTCTGGTTCTGTTGGTGAAATACATGGACTTGCCCGGCGTCCCCAAATTCGCCCAGCGTCTCCAGTGGCGGTTGAAGGCCATCCTCCCCGTCGCGGGAGTCCTAGTGCTCGGGCTGTTTATCTTCCAATTCATCGCTCTGGGGCAGCCGTCGCCAGGCGGGCGGTGGATTCTGGTGGTGGCGGCTTCCGGAGCAGCGATTACCTGCGGAGTGGTGATGGCGGTTCTGGCGGTGCTGATCGAGCAACCGCTGCGGGAGCTGAAAACAACGATTCAGCGGGTGCAGGCCGGGGATCTGCATGCCCAGGTGGGATTCGCCCGGCGCGACGACGACGTGGGAGAGCTGGGCCGCCACTTCAATCAGATGGTGCGGCAGTTGCGAGAAAACAAAGCGGAGATCGAGCGCCTGCACCGCCAGGAGCTTTCCCGCGCCGAGCACTTGGCCACGCTAGGCGAACTGGCCGCGGGCTTGGCGCATGAGATCCGCAATCCTCTGGCGGGCATCGCCGGGGTGATCGAAGTGATCGGCAAGGAACTGCCCGCGGGAAGCGCAAGCCGAAACGTGCTCGGCGACGTGCACTCCGAAATTCGCCAGATCCAGTCCATTTTGAGCGATCTGCTGGCCTACGCCAGGCCGCGGCCTCCGCAATTTCATCGCGCGGATCTGAACGACACCATCGAGCAGGCGGTGCTGCTGGCCGGCCCGCAGGTGCGCTCGCGGCCCATCGAAATCGATTTCAGGCCTTCGCCGGAGCTGCCCGAGGTGGTGCACGACCCCGTGCAAATTCAGCAGGTCACTCTGAATCTGCTGCTCAATGCCATTCAGTCCATCCCGCAGGCGGGGCGCATCGAGATCCGCCTGGAAAACCAGGACGGCTGCGCGGTCATCCGGGTGGCCGACACGGGACGCGGAATCTCCCGCGAGAATCTTTCCAAGATTTTTCGTCCGTTCTTCACCACGCGCCAGGAAGGCACCGGTCTGGGGCTGCCCCTGACGCGGGGCATCGTGGAATCGCACGGAGGAAGAATTGAAGTCCGCAGCGAGCCGGGTAAAGGGACGTGTTTTGAAGTCTTTCTGCCGCTCCAGGGCAAGGCCGGCCCGGCTGCGGCGCCGCTGGCGGCGCTGGTCGAGGAGGGATGATGCTGAAGCGCAAAGTGCTGATTGTGGACGACGAAAAACTGGTGCGCTGGTCGCTCACGCAGAAATGCGCGGAGTACGGCTTCCAGTCCCTGGAAGCTCCGGGCGGCGAAGAGGCGCTGCGCCTGGCCGCGGCGGAGACCCCCGACGTGATCCTGCTGGACGTGCACCTTCCCGACCAGAGCGGCATCGAGGTGCTCGAGAAACTGAAGCAGGCCGGGGACACCTCGGCGGTGATCATGATGACCGCGGACCCGCAACTGGAGGAAGTGAAAGCGGCGCTGCGCCTGGGCGCCTACGATTTCATCACCAAGCCGCTGAATTTCGAGGAACTCTCCGTGACCGTGCAGAACGCCGCGGAAGCCAACGCCCTGCGCACGGAAGTGGAATCGCTGCGTTCGGAAATGCGCCGGCGCACCGGCTATCACGACGTGGTGGGCGTATCGCGCAAGATGACCGAGCTGATGAAGTTCGTGCGCAAGATCGCCGCGAGCGAAGCCTCCACCATCCTGATTCAGGGCGAGAGCGGCACGGGCAAGGACCTTATCGCCAAGGCCATCCACTACGACAGCGCGCGCACCGACCGCCCCTTCGTGGCCATCAACTGCTCGGCCATTCCGGAAAACCTGATGGAAGCGGAACTCTTCGGGCACGAGCGCGGCGCCTTCACCGACGCCAAGGCGCTGAAGAAAGGCCTCTTCGAGGTGGCCGACGGCGGCACGCTGTTCCTCGACGAAATCGGCGAACTCTCCCCGCTGCTGCAAGCCAAGCTGTTGCGCGTGCTCGAGGACCAGGTGGTGCGCCGGGTGGGCGGGGTGCGCGATTTTCAGGTGAATGTGCGGGTCATCGCCGCCTCCAACCGCGACCTCGAACGCGCCGTCCGCGAAGGCCATTTCCGCCAGGACCTCTACTACCGCCTGGCCATCATCTCGATTTTTATTCCGCCGCTGCGCGACCGCAAGGACGACATCTTGCCCCTGGCCGATTTCTTCCTGGACCACTACAACCGCAAATTCCGCAAGTCCGTCCGCGGCATGACCGAGGAAACCCGCCGCCTGCTGCTGGAAAACGAATGGCCGGGGAACGTCCGCGAACTGAAGAACGCCATCGAGCGCGCCATGATCCTCGAGGAGGATTCCCTGCTGCGCCCCAACTATCTGCCGCACGCCGTCTCCGGCAGCCACACCGGCCCGGGCACCTCCGCTTCCGCCTTTCCCGCGCCCGCCGGCGAAACCTCCTTCGCCGGTTCGCGCCGCCTGCCCGCGCTGAGCATTCCCGATGGCGGCACCTCGCTGCAGGATATCGAGCATGCCCTGGTGGAGATGGCCCTGCGCCAGGCCGGAGGCAATCAGATGCGCGCGGCCAAACTGCTGGATATCAGCCGCGACGCCTTGCGCTATAAAATGAAGAAATTCGGCCTCACCCATCCCGACGATGACGAGCAGGCCGCCCCGGCAACCGCCTGACCGCCGCCAGTCCGGCTACTCTTCTTCCGGCTCCTCCGCTTCCAGGTGCGCTACCGTGCGCCGCAGCCATTCCAGCAGCATCGCTTCCGCCTCTTCATGCCGCCCGCGAGCTTCGAGCGAAGTGATCGTGTCCCCCGCCGCGTTGAGAGGGATCAGCCGGCAGGGATCCGGCTTGTTGCGCAATTCCGCGGGCACGAACTCCATCAGCACGCATAAGCTGCAAGGCTCCTGCTTCTGGTCCAGCGCAAAATTCAGGCAGCCGACCGAGTCCCGCAGCAACCGCGGCCGCTCATGCGGCTGGTGCGGGGAGGGCCGGTATCCGCCGCGCTCCAGCACCAAAATTTCCATGCGCAAACGGTCCAGTAATTCTTTCCTGTTGAATCCCATTCCCGAGCCCTATTTCCCTTTCCGCCAGCCGGCGCCTGAAACTTCCCCCGTCCCCTCTTTAGTTTCTAGCCTGTGGCTTTCCTCCGCGTCAAGGAAGAACTGCGCCAGATGGCCCGCATGGCCCGCATGGCCCGCGCCAGATTCCTCATTCCCATGAGCGCTCCCCCGCGGCTGCCCGGCCTCCCCACGCTAACCTGCGGCGAAATCGCGGCTTATTTTTTCCGCGTTCGTTTCCGCAATGGCCCCTGCCTTGCTTCCCCCCTCTATGGACCGCAAGCCAAGAGATAACGGAGCGGACCCCGGGGGACAGGGAAATCCTCCGAGCTAGGGTCCGGCTCTCTAAGTCAGGCAGCGGCCGCTTTCGGCTGATCGCAGGGGCATCGTAATCATGATGCACCGGCCCGGGGACACGGGCTCCATGCCAAAGCGTGCCGCTGCCTTCTCATTTTCGGCAAGCTTTCGCCCCCGATTGCGCCCCGCTCTCTCCAAACCCTCCATTGTGAGGAAGTTGACGCAAGAAGTTGCGCGAAGTGGCGCAAATTGCCCAGTTACCCTTTTTGGTCTTCCCCCATCTGCTTTATTTTCAACGAAAAAACGCCTTCAGCGCGGCATGCCGCATGCTCCCCACTCTTCGTCGGCCATCTTGCAGCATGCCCAGGCGTTGCGTCCGGGAGGCCCAAATGAAAACCGTGAAAGAACCCGCCGCCAAGACGGCACCGAAAATCGCACGAGTTGCCCTGGGGAACATTCTGGTCCCCACCGATTTCTCACCCAGCGCGGATAACGCTCTGGATTATGCCCTGACCATCGCCCGCCTCTACGACTCGCGCATTTATCTGGCCCACGTCCTCACCCCCGGTGCCTATGCTTTCGTGCCCCCCGACGCGGCCGTGACCACCCAGGGAACCTTGCGGCAGGCCAGCGAAGAGCGTCTCGCCGAGATCCTCATCTCCGGGCGCATGCGCGGCATCCCTCACGAGGTCATTCTCGAGGAAGGTTTCCTGTGGCCCACCATCGAGAAACTGCTGCGCAAGTACGAGATTGACATGGTGGTGGTGGGCACGCACGGTGCAAAAAAGGTCGAGAAGTTTTTCCTGGGCTCCGGCGCGGAAGAGATCTTCCGCCGGGCGGAATGCCCGGTGATGACCGTGGGGCCGCGATTCTCCGGCGAATTGGCGCGTTCGGCAGTCTGGAAGAACATCCTCTTCGCCACCGACCTTGAACACCCGCCCGAACGCGCGGCGGCCTATGCTCTCTCGCTGGCCCAGGAATATCAGTCGCACCTGACCATCCTGAATGTCCTGGACCGCCACGTCGAGCCCACCGGCCGCGACGGCGCCGCGCTGCGCGCCGAACTGCTGGCCGGCCTGGAGAGGGCGGTCCCCACCGCCACGGCACTGTGGTGCGAACCGGAATTCGAGGTGCGCTTCGGTTCCCCCGCGGATGAGATTCTGCGCGTAGCCCAGGACAAGAACAGCGATCTCATCGTGATGGGCGCGCACGCGGGAGGCGGGCTGGCCACGCACAGCCGGTTTCCGTTCATAAGTGATTTCCACCCGGGAGGATAACGGGGCGGCGCATCAGCGGGAAGGGCTGGCGCCGCCCCGTTTTTTCGCAAAGCATTTTTTCGCAAGGCAGATGGCCCGCGCACCGCTCCTCCCATGCCTCCGTCTGCTCCCGTAACCTTTATGCCCGGCGCCCCGCCATTTCTCTTCTCCCTTGGCGAAATCCCGCTATGCTGGCCAGGACCAAGACATCCTGGAGGCAAGGCGCGATCATGTCCGAACGGGAAAGGCAATGGCGGCGCGGATTCTGGGGCCTGATCGTCACCCAGTTTCAGGGCGCCTTCAATGAAAATGGCCTGAAAAATCTGGTCACCTTCCTCATTCTGGCCATGCACCTGAAGCCCGGCGAGGAGGACAGCAAGGTTCTGGTGGTCGGCGCGCTCTTCTCGGTTCCCTTCCTGCTCTTTTCCATGACCGGCGGCTATCTCGCCGACCGCTTCAGCAAGCGCAGCGTGACGCTGTGGACCAAGGTCTTCGAAATCGCGGTCATGCTCCTGGCCATCCTGGCTTTCGCCCGCGACAGCCTGCATCTGGCCATGGCCGCCGTCTTTTTCGCCAGCACCCAGGCCGCTCTCTTCGGCCCCTCCAAGTACGGTCTGCTCCCCGAGCTGCTCCCGCAGGAAAAACTTTCCTGGGGCAACGGAGTGCTCGAGTTGGGCACGTTTCTCGCGGTGATCGCCGGCAGCGTCGCCGGAGCTTTCATGGCCGACACGTTCGCCGGCCACCAGACATTCTCCGGCTTTATTTTTCTGGCGCTCTCCTTCGCCGGGATGGCTGCCGCGTTTTTCATCAGCCGCATGCCCGCCGCCGACCCTGCCCGCACATTCCGCTTCAATATCCTCGGCGACCTCCGGTCGCAGACGCGCCTGGCCCGCGCCGACCGCGTGCTCTGGCTGGCCGTCCTGGGCAACACCTATTTCTGGTTTCTGGGCGCGCTGCTGCAGTTCACCATCATCTTTTACGGCAAGATCGTTCTCCATCTGGACGCCACGCACAACGGCATGCTGCAGGCTGCCATCGCCGTGGGCATCGGCGTTGGCAGCCTCGCCGCCGGCTATCTCTCCGGCGGAAAAATCGAATACGGACTGATTCCCCTGGGCGCCCTGGGCATGACCGGCTTCGGGTTTCTCCTCTCGCTTCCCGGGCTCTCCTTCCCTCACGCCCTGCTGATCCTCGCCGCTCTCGGTTTCTCCGGCGGATTTTTCATCGTGCCCATCAACGCCCTGATCCAGCACCGCCCCGACGTGCGCCACAAGGGCGGCATCATTGCCGCCGCCAATCTCCTCTCCTTTGTGGGCATCGCCGGAGCTTCCGCCGCCTACTATCTCGCCACTCACTTTGCGCGCCTGGGCCCGGCGGCGATTTTCTTCTGGGCCGCGGCGGCCACGCTGGGCGCGACAGCCTACGTCGTCGTTCTCCTTCCCGATTCGCTCCTGCGCCTGCTGCTGTGGTTCGCCACGCACACGCTCTATCGCCTGGACATCCAGGGCCGCGAATTCGTTCCCGCGCACAGCGGCGCCCTGCTCACGCCCAATCACGGCTCGATGGCCGACGCCGCCTTCGTCATCGCCGCGACCGACCGGCCTGTGCGCTTCCTCATGTACAAGGAAGCCTACGAGCACCCGCTCATTAAACCCTTCGCCAAAATTCTCGGCGTCATTCCCATCTCCTCGCAGCAGCGCCCCCGCGAAATGATCCATTCCCTGCGCGAAGCCACCGAAGCCCTGCGCAACGGCGAACTGGTGTGCATCTTTCCCGAAGGGCAGGTGACCCGCATCGGCCAGTTGCTCCCCTTCCGCCGCGGCATGGAACGCTTCCTGAAAGGCGTGGACGTTCCCGTCGTGCCCGTGCACCTCGACGGCATCTGGGGCTCGATTTTCAGCTTTTCCGGCGGCCGTTTCTTCTGGAAATGGCCGCGCAAAATTCCCTATCCCATTCGCGTCACGTTTGGCGCGCCGCTTCCCGCCACGGCCACCGCGCAGGAAGTCCGCCAGAGCGTGCAGAATCTCGGCGTGGACGCTTTTCTGCGCCGCCGCCCGCTCATGAAGACACTCACGCGCTCCTTCATCCAGACCGCGCGACGCCATCCGCTGCGTTTCGCCATGGCCGATGGGCAGACGCCGCGGCTGAATTTCTTCGCCGCGCTGGTGAAATCGCTTTTTCTGGCGCGGCGCCTGGGCGCTCCCTGGAGCGGACAGGAGATGGTCGGCATTCTGCTCCCTCCTTCGATTCCCGGCGCGCTCGCCAATCTGGCCGCGCTGCTTCTGGGAAAAGTTCCCGTGAATCTGAATTACACCGTCACCAACTCGACGCTGGCCTCCTGCGCCGAACAGTGCCGGCTGAAGACCATCCTCACCTCGCGCGTCTTTTTGGAAAAGGTGCACCTGCAGCCACCCGGCGAAATTCTTTACCTCGAAGACCTCGCCGCCGCTCCGCGCCTGCTCGAACGCGCCACCGCTCTCTTCACCGCTCTGTTCGTTCCAGCGCGCTGGATGCAGCAATTCGCCGGCGCGCCGCGCCGCACCACGCTCGAAGACACCGCCACCATCATTTTCTCGAGCGGCTCGACGGGCGACCCCAAGGGCGTCGTGCTCACCCACTTCAACGTCGCCGCCAACGCCGAGCAGCTCAACCAGGCCGTTCTGCTCCATCCCGCGGACCGCATCCTCGGCATCCTGCCCTTCTTCCACTCCTTCGGCTTCACCGGAACCCTTTGTTTGCCCGTCGTCACCGGCCTGGGCGTGGTCTATCACCCCAATCCGCTGGATTCCCGCGCCATCGGCGCGCTGGTCAGCCAGCATGCCGTCACCATGCTTCTGGCCACGCCCACGTTCCTCAACGCTTACACTCGCCGCCGCACTCCAGAAGAGTTTGGCAGCTTGCGCTTCGTGCTGGCCGGCGCGGAAAAACTTCCCGAGCGTATCGCGCAGGCTTTCGAGGACCACTTCGGCCTGCGTCCCCACGAAGGTTACGGCTGCACCGAATGTTCCCCCGCCGTGGCCGTCAATACGCTGGATTTCCGCGCCGCTTTTTTCCGCCAGGTGGGCGCCAAGCGCGGCACCATCGGCCATCCCCTGCCCGGCGTGGGCATTCGCATCGTGGACCCGGAAAACGGCCAGCCCGTCGCGGCGGGCCAGCCCGGCCTGCTGCTCGTGCGCGGCCCCAACATCATGCAGGGCTATCTCGGCCGCCCGGAAAAATCCGCCGAAGTTCTCCGCAATGGCTGGTATAACACCGGCGACATCGCCACCGTGGACGAAGACGGTTTCCTGCGCATCACTGACCGCCTGAGCCGCTTCAGCAAAATCGGCGGCGAGATGGTTCCGCACATCCACGTCGAGGACAAGCTGCACGAGCTGGCCCGTTCGAGCGAGCAGACCTTCGCCGTCACCGCCATCCCCGACGAGAAAAAAGGCGAGCGACTGGTCGTGCTGCACACGCTGATCGAGGAAAAACTGCGCGAATGCCAGGAACTGCTCGCCAAGGCCGACCTTCCCGCCCTGTGGAAACCCCGCGCCGACCATTTTTTCCATATCGCGCAGCTTCCCTATCTGGGCACCGGCAAGCTGGACCTTCGCCGCCTGCGCGAACTGGCGCTGGAACTGGCCGCGCAGCATTGATGCGTGCAAGATTACGCCCTGCATCCCTTTTCTTTTTTATTTGAGTGCGCCAGCAAAGCGGGCTCGGTGTGCGCCGCCGGGAGATGCGCGGACACAGTGTGCCTCTCACCGCAAGCCCAGCATAAACCGGATTTTCAGGGTAGAGGGCGCAGAAGGGGCAAGGAGGAGGGGCGGGTTATTCGGCTTTGAGAACGCAGTATTGCCTGCTGACATAGTTTTCGGCGGGTTCCTGATCGAGATAGGCGAGATGGCCATTGAAGGAGGGTTCCACAGAATTGGTCAGTTGGATATCCACGATGCGGCCGCGCCCTTGCTCGACCACACGGCGGATAATTTTTTCGGGGAGACAATGCATACGCACGCGGCGTTCGGAGGAGATATCCATGCCGAGGAGCAATTGGATGCGGCTGCGCAGGGCAAGGCGGCCGCGGAGGCGGCGGAGCAAACCGGCCTTGTAACGGTCCACGGCCTGGAAGACGAGAATGCCGCCGGGGCGCAAGACGCGGAGAAGTTCGGCGAGATATTCGCGGGCGTGTTTGGGGTCAATGTGCTGGAGGACGATGCTGGTGTAAATGAAGCCAAAATAGCCGCCGGAAAGCTGTTCGAGACGGCTGGTGGGATTCACCAGGAAGCGGCAACGGTGATTATCGCGATGGAATTCCCTGGCGCGCTCGATCATGGTGGGGGAAATGTCCACGCCCCAGGATTCGGAGAAATGGGCGCTGAGAGCGCGGGTCAGACGGCCGACGCCGCAGCCGAAATCGAGGGCGGGGAGCGAGGCATCGGGATAAAGTCCGAGAGAACGAACGTGAGCGAGGACTTTCTCCACTTCCTGCCGGCCGGTGGCGAAGAATTCGTCCTCGTTCCATTGGCGATTGCGCTTTTGCGGATCGCTGCAAATGGCCCATAAAGGATCTTCCTGGGCCAGGATCTCCCAGTTTTTCTGCAAATTCCGCAATGAGCCCATGTTTCTCCGGCTGGGAATCAAGCTTTCAATGCAAGAGGGTCAGCGTAGCGGAGAGCGTGGGGGGTGTCAACAAAGGGCGGAAAAGATGAAGGAGCGGTTGGACGAGGAGGTGCGGATTGCGCGGGGTGGCGCAGTCCGATAGAATCCGCGGAGAGATTCTCCATGAACGAAAATACAGGCAAGCCGCGGATAGCGATGGGTGCGGACCACGCGGGATATCCCGTGAAGGAATCCATCCGCAAATTTCTGGAGGAGAACGGGTATAGCGTGGACGACACGGGAACGTGGTCGGAGGAGTCGGTGGACTATCCGGACTATGCGCTGGCGGTGGGAGAGAGGGTGGCGGCGAGGAAGAGCGAATACGGGATACTGGTGTGCGGGAGCGGGATCGGGATATCGATTGCGGCGAACAAGGTGCCGGGGATACGGGCGGCGCTGGCGCATGACGTGGTGACGGCGCGGCTTTCGCGGGAGCACAATGACGCGAACGTGCTGGCGCTGGGCGGGCGGATTGTGACGGCGGAGACAGCTATCGAGATGGTGCAGGCGTTTTTGAGCACGGAGTATGCGGGGGGGCGGCACCAGCGGCGGATTGATAAGATTACGCGGATAGAAGTGGAAGAGCACGGGAAATAAGAGAGATTCCTCGGCTGCGGGCCGATGAAAACCTCGGCCTTTCGCTCGGAATGACAATGTTTGTTAGCAGCGCGGATATTTATGAGATAGCTTTTAAAGAGCCTGACCAAGCCAGGAGCCAACGGGACATGAGCCAGACGACAGCAGCGAATGAACGGATGGAGAGAAAGCTGGATGCGGTGGACCCGCAGATTGCGGAGCTGTTACGGCACGAGGCCCGGAGGCAAGCGACCGGGCTGGAGCTGATCCCGTCGGAGAATCTGGTCTCGGAGGCGGTGCTGGAGGCGATGGGGTCGATCTTCACGAACAAATACGCGGAGGGGTATCCGGGGAAGAGGTATTACGGCGGGTGCGAATACGCGGATCAGGCGGAGCAACTGGCGATTGACCGGGCCAAGGAACTTTTTGGGGCGGAGCACGCCAACGTGCAAGCGCATTCGGGGACGCAGGCGAATGTGTCCGTGTACATGTCGGTGTTGCAGCCGGGGGATACGGTGCTGGGGATGAACCTGGCGCACGGGGGGCACCTGACGCACGGGCATCCGCTGAATTTTTCGGGAAAGATGTACCGGTTCGTGGCCTACGGGGTGAAGCAGAGCACGGAGACGATTGACTACGAGGAAGTGGAAAGGCTGGCGCAGGAGCACAAGCCGAAGATGATCGTGGCGGGAGCGAGCGCGTATTCGCGGGTGATCGACTTCGAGCGGATGGGGAAGATCGCCAGGGCGGTGGGGGCGTTGTTCTTCGTGGACATGGCGCACATCGCGGGACTGGTGGCCGCGGGGGTGCATCCGAGTCCGGTGCCGCACGCGGATTTTGTATCCACGACGACGCACAAGACCCTGCGGGGACCGCGCGGGGGAATGGTGCTGTGCCGGAGCGCGTTCGCCAAGGACCTGGACCGGATTACGTTTCCGGGGACGCAGGGAGGGCCGCTGGTGCACACGATCGCGGCGAAGGCGGTGTGCCTGAAGGAAGCGATGGAGCCAGGCTTTAAGGAGTATCAGAAGCAGGTGGTGGTGAATGCCCGGGCGATGGCGGCGGCGGTGGCGCGGGGCGGATTCCGGATTGTGACGGGAGGAACGGACAATCATCTGTTCCTGATCGAGCTGCATCCGCGGGGGATCACCGGGACGGACGCGGAAAAGGCCCTGGACCGCGCGGGGATCACGGTGAACAAGAATTCGATACCGTTCGATCCGCTGCCGCCGATGAAGGCAGGGGGAATACGGCTGGGAACGCCTTCGATCACGACGCGGGGAATGGGCGAAGCGGAGATGGAAAAGATCGGGGCGTGGATTACGGAGATATTGACGCACATAGGCGATGCGGCGGTGGAGCAGAAGGTGCGCGGGCAGGTGGCTGAACTGGCGCAGCGCTTCCCGATTTATCCGCGGCGGGTGCCCGCGGCGGCGCAGGGCGGGGCGGGGCGATAGGCGGAGACGGGTGGCTACCTGTACCTTTCCGGCGGACTGAGCCGCCGGTGCCGCTGTACCAAGACTGGTCGCCCGGTCAGTAGATTTGCAGGCAACCCCACGATAGCTTGGTTGCAGTAGTGGAGTCCGGATACGCCAGTGAGCGGTCCGGCGGGTGCTGCGGGCGACGAAATCGAAGACCAAGAGCAGACTCCGCACAATTTCCTGGGCGTCCCCCCAAGGAGCAGGCATGGTCGAGACGGAAGCATTCCGCGAGTTCAAACAAGGTCTGACATTTCTACGCGACAATTACCCGACGAAGGCGCTGACGCATATCCAGCGGGCGGTGGAGTTGGAGAAGAACAACCCCTATTACATGTCTTATCTGGGCGTGGCCATGGGCCGCTCGGAGAAGAAATGGGGCGAGGCGGAGCGGCTGTGCGACAGCGCGGTGCGCATGAAGAGAAACCAGGCACAGCTGTATTTGAATCTGGCGGAAGTGTATTCGCAGTCGGGGCGGCGGGATGACGCCGTGGAGGCGCTGGAGAGCGGATTGAAGTATGCGCACCGGGATGTGCGGCTGAATATCGCGCTGAGCCGGCTGATCCGGCGGCGGTCGCCGGTGCTGGGATTTTTGAGCCGGCAGCATCCGCTGAACCGGCAATTGGGCGTGCTGCGGCACCGGACATTGCAACTTTTTAGCGCGAGGTAGCAACGGAAGAACGAGTTCTCCTCCAACCCCAAACGCAGAAAGGGCGTCCCGATTTAATCGGGACGCCCTTTCTGTTTTGGCAAAGCTTTTCAGGCGGGGGAAAGGCGCACAGCCAGGAATGGCTGTGCCACCAAAGCAAGAGATCGGGCGGTGGGGCTGTTGGCAGATGTGCGCAAATGGCGGTTTAGCGCTGGATAGAGGTGCCGCTGAAAGTGGCGCTGCCGCCCATTTCCATCAGGAGTTTGAGGCCGATGCCGTAGCGGCTTTCGGGGCGGTCTACGACGCGGACGACTTCGGCGAGATATTCGCGGTTGATGGCGGTGGGCTCCTTGGAAAAGGGCAAGGTGATGAAGAGGCGCATGCCCAGCTGATAGGCGGGAAGAGCGGTTTCGAAATAAACGCCGTTGCGGGAGACGCTGAGGGTGGGGCGCAAATCCTCGAAGTGGTCGAGGTCGGGATCGGAGGGGCGGGCAAAGAGCATTTGGGTGATTTTGCAGCGGCGCGTGCCGCGGCGTTCGGCGCGGGATACGGAGCGCGCTACGGGGGGAGTCATGTTCGTGGTCATGTCGTGGGCCTGTCCTTCTTCGCGTTTTGCCGGATGGCCTCCTGGGTTGCGCAGGACAAGAGGCATTCCCTTCCAGCTTCCGAGGGATATTCTACGCGGGAGGCGGGAAAACGCCATAGCGGAACCGTACCGTAGCTGTGGAAGGAAAATCGTTGGGCCGTCCAGTACCGGAGTACCGGAACGGGGGAAATGGAGACGGTCGTCGTAAGGCATTGACTGGCGGCGAGATTCCCTGTAATCTGGCGTTTCGCTATGGCACTGCAGACACAGCGGCAGCACCATCATCACCACGGACACAATCCGCGGCTGCTGAGGTGTGCATAGCGAAATAGCACGATAGCAAGAGCACTCAATCAGCCCGCCGGCGGAAAAACGCCAGGCGGGATTTTTGTTTTTGGAGGGAATTTACCATGCTGGATTTTGAAAAGCTGGAGGGACTGCTGCCGGCGGTGGTGCAGGACGCGGCGTCGGGAGAGGTGCTCATGGTGGGGTTCATGAACGAGGAAGCGTACGCGGCGACGCGGAAGTGCGGCGAAGTGACGTTCTACAGCCGGACAAGGAAGAAGCTGTGGCGCAAGGGGGAGACGAGCGGGCACCGTCTGGTGGTGCGGGAGATGCGCGTGGACTGCGACCAGGACACGCTGCTGCTGCGCGTCGAGGCGCAGGGGCCGGGGGTGTGCCACGAAGGGTTCCGGACGTGTTTTTACCGGCGGGTGGAGGAGGACGGGAGCCTGCGGGTGAGCCAGGAGCGGGCGTTTTCGCCGGAGAAGGTTTATGGAAAAGGAGAGAGCCAGTGAAGCGGATGAAGCTGGGGATACCCAAGGGGAGTTTGCAGGAGGCCACGCTGGAGCTGATGGCGCGGGCGGGGTGGCGGGTGACGATGAATTCACGGAGCTATTTTCCGGGGATTGACGATGCGGAGATCGAATGCCTGATGGTACGGGCGCAGGAGATGGCGCGGTACGTGGAAACGGGAGCGCTGGACGCGGGGATCACGGGGCGGGACTGGGTGGTGGAGACGTCGGCGGACGTGGCGGAGATTGCCGAGCTGGTTTACTCGAAGCAGAGGCTGACGCCGGTGCGCTGGGTGCTGGCGGTGCCGGAGGATTCGCCGATGCGCGAGGTGCGCGACCTGGAAGAGAAAGTGGTTTCCACGGAAGTGGTGCGGATAACGGAAAAATACCTGGCGAGCCACGGGGTGAAGGCGCGGGTGGAGTTTTCCTGGGGAGCGACGGAGGTGAAAGTGCCACACCTGGCGGACGCCATTGTGGAGGTGACGGAGACGGGGTCGTCGCTGCGGGCCAACCGGCTGCGGATTGTGGATACGGTGATGGAATCGGCGACGGTGTTCGTGATGAACCGCAAAGCGGCTGCGGACGCGTGGAAGCGGGAGAAGGCGGAGAACATGGTGCTGCTGCTGCAAGGGGCCATCGCGGCGAGGAGCAAGGTGGGACTGATGCTGAACGTGAAGAGGGAGAGCCTGGCGGGAGTGCTGGGGGTGCTGCCGGCGCTGAAGAATCCGACGGTGTCCACGTTGAGCGACGCGGAATGGGTGGCAGTGAACACGATCGTGGACGAAGAGTTTGTGCGGCATGTCATTCCGAAACTGAAATCGGCGGGAGCGGAGGGGATCGTGGAATATCCGCTGAATAAGATCGTGCCGTGATGGGGACACTGATGCGGACACTCCAACTGAATGCGCGAAGCGAACGAACGCTGCTGGAGGGGCGGCGGCGGAGCGATCCGGAGGCGCTGCGCGCGGCGGAGCGCATCGTCGGGGACGTGCGGCGGCGGGGCGACCAGGCGCTGGTGGAATGGACGGAGCGGCTGGACCGGGTGCGGGTGAGCGCGAAGACCCTGAAGGTGAGCGCGGCGGAGATGCGCGCGGCGGAGCGGGAGGCGCAGCCGGAAATTTTGCGGGCCATCGAGCAGGCGGCGCGGAACATCCGGCGGGTGGCGCGGGAGCAGATGCCGGAGCGCTGGAGCATCGAACCTGAAAGCGGCGTGCGCGTGGGGCAGATAGTGCGGCCCATCGAGCGCATTGGCTGCTACGTGCCGGGAGGCGGGGCGGCGCTTGTCTCGACGCTGCTGATGACCGCGGTACCGGCGCAGATGGCGGGAGTCGCGGAGATCGTGGTGAGCTGCCCGCGGCCGAGCGTGAATGTGCTGGCGGCGGCTTCCCTGCTGGGATTGCGCGAGGTGTACCGGGCGGGCGGGGCGCAGGCGATTGCGGCGCTGGCGTATGGCACGCGGACGATTCGTCCGGTGGAGAAGATTTTCGGGCCGGGCAACCGCTATGTGACGGCGGCGAAGCAGATTGTGAGCGCGGACTGCGCGATTGATCTGCCGGCGGGGCCGACGGAGGCGGTGGTTTACGCGGAGGACGGGAATGCGCAATGGATTGCGGCGGATTTGCTGGCGCAGGCGGAGCACGCGGCGGACGCGGTGAGCATCCTGGTGACGACGTCGGCGAAGCTGGGCCGGGCGGTGGCGGAGGAATTGCGGGAGCAGTGCGCGCGTCTGCCCGAGGGCAATCCGGCGGGGCGTTCGCTGGCGAAGACGGGAGCCATCGTGATTGCGGCCTCGCGGGGAGCGGCGATGGGATTCATCAACCGGTTTGCGCCGGAGCATTTGAGCCTGGTGGGCCGGGCGAAGGAAGCGCTTGCGGAGGTGCGCTCGGCGGGAACGGTGTTTCTGGGCGACTACAGCGCGCAGCCGTTTGGGGATTACGCGAGCGGAAGCAATCACGTGCTGCCGACGGCGGGATGGGCGCGCAGCCGAGCGGGATTGAGCGTGCGGGATTTCGTGAAATGCATAAGTGTGCAGGAGATTACGAGGGCGGGCGCGCGGCGGCTGGGTCCGGCGGCGATGGCGCTGGCGCGAGCGGAAGGATTGACGGCGCACGAGCAGGCCGTAAAGGTGAGGCTATGAAAGCACGCAAGGCGCAAGTGAAGCGGAAGACGACGGAGACGGACATCCGGCTGGCACTGAATCTGGACGGGCGCGGAAAGAGCAGCGTGCGCACGGGGATACGATTTCTGGACCACATGCTGGAACTATTCGCGCGGCACGGCGGATTCGACCTTGAGGTGCAGGCCCAGGGGGACCTGGACGTGGACCAGCACCACACGGTGGAGGACCTGGGCATCGTGCTGGGAGAGGCCGTGCGCGAGGCGCTGGGAGACAAGAAAGGGATTCTGCGAGCGGGATATTTTCTGATGCCCATGGACGAAACGCTGGTGGCGGCGGCGATTGACCTGAGCGGAAGGCCGCACTGCGTATGCCGGGGAACGATCGGAGCGGTGCAAGTGGGGGAGCTGGAGAGCGCGGTGGTGGAGGATTTTTTTCAGGGGTTTGCGCAGGCGGCGCGGGCCAATGTGCACGTGGAGATCCGCTACGGGCGCTCGGCGCACCACAAGGTGGAAGCGATGTTCAAGGCGTTTGCGCGGGCGCTGCGCTTCGCGGTGACACGGGACCGGCAACTGCAGCGGCTGCTGCCGAGCACGAAGGGGCTGCTATGAAGGTTTCGTTGCTGGATTACGGGGCGGGAAATCTATTTTCGCTGGAGTGCGCGCTGCGGCGGCTGGGAGCGGAGACGGAGCGGATTGCGACGCGCGAGGCGCTGCGGCGGGCCACGGTGCTGGCCGTTCCGGGCGTGGGGCATATCGGGGCGCTGGTGCGGGCGCTGGAGGCGGCGGGAACGCGGGAAACGCTTTGCGGGCGGATTGCTGAGGGAATTCCGGTGCTGGGGATCTGCCTGGGAATGCAGATATTCTTCGCGGGAAGTGACGAGGCGCCGGAGATGCGCGGTCTGGGGATTTTTCCGGGCCGGGTGAAGGAACTGCCGCCGACGGTGAAGAGGCCGCACATGGGATGGAACCAGGTGACGCCGCGGGCCAGTTCGCGGCTGCTGCGGGGAATTTCTGAGAGCGACTGTTTTTACTTTGCGCACTCGTTCGCGCCGGGGGCTGAAGCGGAGGGGATCGCCGGGGTGTGCACGCATGGCATGGCGTTCGCGGCGGCGGTGGAGCGGCGGAACATTTTCGGAGTGCAGTTTCATCCGGAGAAATCGGGAGCGACGGGCGAGCGGGTGCTGCGGAATTTTCTGGAGGCGGCGCAATGAGCCTGGTGCGGAGGATTATTCCCTGCCTGGATTGCCGCGAGGGGCGGGTGGTGAAAGGGGTCAAGTTCAAGGGCCTGCGGGACGCGGGTGACCCGGTGGAGCTGGCGCTGCGCTACCAGGGCGAAGGGGCGGATGAGATTGTGCTGCTGGATATTTCGGCGACGCCGGAGGGCAAGGACACGCAACTGGAAATGATCCGCGGCGTGGCGGCGCAGCTTTCGATTCCGTTCACCGTGGGCGGGGGCATCCGCACGCTGGAAGAGGCGCGGGCGGTGATCGGGGCGGGAGCGGACAAGATGGGAGTGAACACGGCGGCGGTGCGGCGGCCGGAGCTGATCGCGGAACTGGCGGCGGAATTCGGGTCGCAGGCGGTGGTGCTGGCGATCGATGCGTACCGCGCGGGAAGAGGATGGTCAGTGCGGGTGAGCGGAGGGCGGGAGGACGTGGCGAGGGATGCGGTGGAGTGGGCGCGGGAGGGCGCCGGGCGCGGAGCGGGGGAAATTCTGCTGACATCGATCGACCGCGACGGTACGCAGACCGGATTTGATTGCGCTTTGACGGCGGCGGTGGCGCACGCCGTTCCCGTTCCAGTGATCGCCTCGGGCGGGGCGCGGACGCCGCAGGACTTTCTGGACGTATTCGTGGGCGGAGAGGCGGAAGCGGCGCTGGCTGCTTCCATTTTTCATGACGGAATTCAGCCGATCCGCGAGTTGAAGGAATATCTTGCTTCGGAGGGAGTGACGGTGCGCCTGACATGATGATCCCATGCATCGATCTGCAGGACGGAAAGGCCGTGCAGCTGGTGCACGGGCGGCGGCGCGCGCTGGAGGTTGCGGACGTGCTCGGGCTGTTGGAGCGGTTCCGGCGGCACCCGTGGCTGAACGTGATTGATCTGGATGCGGCGATCGGGACAGGAGCGAACGAGGAGTGGGTGAAGAAACTGTGCCGCGCGGCGCGGCGGGATTACGGGATGCGCGTGCGGGTGGGCGGAGGGGTGCGCACGGTGGCGCGCGCGAAGGAACTGGTGAAGCTGGGGGCGGCGCAGGTGATCGTGGGCAGCGCGGCGTTCCGGGACGGTGCGGTGGATACACGATTTCTGAGGCGGCTGAGGACAGCCATCGGGCGCAGGCGGATCGTGGTGGCGCTGGACACGCTGCGCGGGCGGATTGCGGTGCGGGGATGGCGCACACGGCTGGCGCTGCGGCCGGCGGAGGTGATGGAAGAGCTTGCGCCGCTGTGCGGGGGATTTCTGTGCACGGACGTGGACCGCGAGGGAACGATGAGCGGGGCGAACCTGAAGTGGTTCCGGGAATTGCGGGAGCAGACTTCCCTGCCGATCATCGCGGCGGGAGGGATCCGCTCGCGGCGGGAGATTGCGGCGCTGGAGAAGATGGGGATGGATGCGGCGGTGGGGATGGCGCTGTATACGAAGCGGCTGCGGTGAAAATGGCGGAGGGAAGTTGCGGACTTGGCCTGGATTTTTCACGGAGGGGGAAAAGTCTGCGCCAGCGAGATGGAAAGGCCCGCCCTCTGAAGAGGGCGGCTACAGAAGAGCGGCGCACACTGCTTGAAGATGCAAGCGAATTCGTGCAGCAGCGGGCGAAGCAAGCTCCGCCCCTACAGAAGAATTTGGGAAGAATGTTGGTTAGCGGAAGTAAGCGTTGGTGACGTATTGCTGGAGCATGCGCTGAGTGTGGAAGAAGGAGCCGTTGAGGGCGATGGCGTGCTGCATGACGGAGACGAAGTCTTCGCGATGGTTGTAGAAGAGCGGAAGAATTACATTTTCTAGTTTGTGGTAGAGCGATTCGGCCTCGGCTTTGCCGTCGGTTCTTTCGCCGTGGGTGTGCGAGGGGTCGCCGATGCACCAGCCGGTTTTGCCTTCGATGTGTCCTTCGACCCACCATCCATCGAGAACGCTGAGACTGGGAACGCCGTTGAGGGCGGCCTTCATGCCGCTGGTGCCGGAGGCTTCGAGAGGAATCTGCGGGGTGTTGAGCCAGAGATCCACGCCGGAGACGAGCTTGGCGGCGAGGTCCATGTTGTATTCGTCGAGATAGACGATGCGCAGAGATTTGCCGAGGGCTTTTTTGGCGCGGAAGATTTCCCGGATGATTTCCTTGCCGCCGCTGTCATCGGGATGAGCCTTGCCGGCGAAGATGAGCTGGAAAGCGCCGGATTTGGCGGTGACATCCTTGAGGCGGTCGAGATCGGAGAGGATGAGGCCGGCGCGCTTGTAGCCGGTGGCGCGGCGGGCGAAGCCGATGGTGAAGACTTCGGCGTCGAGCGAGAGGCCGGTGCGCACGCGGACGAGATCGAAGAGGCGGTGTTTGGCGGCGGCGTGGGCGCTCCAGATTTCGCCGGAAGGAATGCCCAGGGCGCCGCGCAGGCTGAAATTATCCTCGCGCCATCCGCGAATGTAGCGGTCGAAAAGCTCGCGGAAGGCCGGGGCGGCCCAAGTGACGGCATGGATGCCGTTGGTAATGGACTCGATGCGCAGGTCGGAGAACATTTTGCGGGAGGTCTCGCCGTGCAGCTTGGCCACGCCATTGACGTAGCCGCTGAGGTGCAGAGCGAGATAGGTCATGTTGAGGGTGGTGCCGGCCTGAACGGCTTCTTCGATGGTTTTGAAGGGGCGGTTTTCCTGGAGAACTTCGTTAAGGAACTTGGCGCAGAAGACGTCCTGCATGTTGAGAAAATCCTCGCGGTGGCAGAAGACTTTGTGAACGATGGACATGGGAAAACGGTCATGGCCGGCGGGAACAGGGGTGTGCGTGGTGAAGAGGCACATCTGGCGGACTTTTTCGACATCTTCGGCATTAAAAGAGCGGCGGCCGGCTTTTTTGACTTCTTCGTTGAGCAGTTCGAGGCCGAGGAGGCCGGCGTGGCCTTCGTTCATGTGGAAGCGGGTGAGGGAGGAATAGCCCAGAGCGCGCAGCATGCGCACGCCGCCGATGCCGAGAATGGTTTCCTGGCAGAGGCGGTAGCGGCGGTCGCCGCGGTAGAGGCCGCCGGTGAGGAGACGGTCGGAAAGGTCGTTGGAGGGGAGATCGCTGTCGAGGAAATAAATGGGGATGTTGTAACCGGTGACGCCTTTGGCGTCATAGCGCCAGCAGCGCAGTTCGACTTCGCGTTCTTCAATGGTGATGGAGATGCGCGCGGGCTCTTCCTTGAGGAAATCCTCGACGCGCCAGTTGACCGGTTCTTCGAGCTGGGCGCCTTCGGCATCGAGGCGCTGGGAAAAATAGCCCTGGCGGTAGAGGAGAGAGACCGCGACCATGGGCACCTTCATGTCCGCTCCGGCGCGAATGGTATCGCCGGCGAGAACGCCCAAGCCGCCGCTGTAGCTGGGCATGGAGCTTTCCAGAGCAATCTCCATGGTGAAATAGGCGATCGAACGCAAGGCGGTTTCGATTGCGCTGAAATCTTTCATCTGCTTCCACTTTCTGCCCACGCTCCGGCCGTGAAGGCCGGCAGACACTGGCGGCATGCCGCCATCCAACATTAGAAGAATAACAGGAGGGAATCCCCCTTTCCATGCGGACTGCGGAATTCGGCGAGGCGGGTCTGGGCGAGGTGGCAGGAAAAGCAACCAAGGCAGGTTCTTCTTGCGTCCCATAAAGGGAAGGGGTAGTCTGGAATTCAGAAATGAGTAAACTTCGTGGATTCGCGGCTTCCGTTGCTTTGCTGGCACTGCTTGCCGGCCCGGTGATGGCGTGCGCCATGGCGCAGGTTCCGGCAGGGCTGGAGCGGGGAGCCTGTCCGGGGCGGATGAGCCATGAGTGCGAAAGCGCGCTGGCGGCTGCATCGCCTTCCTGCTGCACGATTTCGGCGCAAGACGATCCGTATTTGGCGGTGCGCGCGGAGTTGCCGGCGCCCGTGTGGACGCCGGATGCGGATGGAGTTTTCTTTTCCCAGGCTCTTGTTGAAGACGAGGGAAGCTCTATCCTCGGCAATAGCGGAACGTTTTCGCCGCCCAGCAGTCCTCCCCCCAGTATTTCCGTCCTGAGAATCTGAATTTCCTCCGTATCTTTCTGAATCCGCACAGGTGCGCCTGTGCGCGGGAGCCATTCCAGAAACGAAACGTACGGAGGAGTACGCATGAATTCCATTTACTGTGATTTCCTGGAAATTTTCGGCAAGAGGCAGGGGAGGCTTGGCACGCAAGCGGGCGAGGAGAATGCCGTGCGAGCGATTGCAGGCTGGAAGCTGCGGCGAGGCGTCTGCGGGCTGTTGCTAGCCGCGGCGCTGCCGTGGGGGCTGAGCGCCGCGCCGCAGGAAGCCCAGGCGCAGCAGCCGGAGGGACAGCCTGCGGCTATGGCGATGGCGCCCGCGTCGGCGGCGACTCCGCTGGCGGCGCTGATCGAGGAGGCGCGGAAGAACAGTCCGAATATTCAGGCGGCGGAAGAGGCGGTGCGCGGGGCGGCGTTCGTGGCGCCGCGCGTCTCGGCGCTGCCGGACCCGACGGTCATGGTGCAGCAATTCAGCGTCGGCAGCCCGCGGCCATTTGCCGGCTTCACGAACAGTGATTTCGCCTATATCGGGTTCGGCGCTTCGCAGGAACTGCCGTTCCCGGGAAAGCGCAAGCTGCGCGCGGAGGTGGCGAATGGCGAAGTGAGGGTGCTGGAGGAACGCACCGAAGCCGTGCGGCGGGGTGAGATCGAGCGGATGAAGGAGCTTTATTATCGGCTGGCTTATCTGCAGCAGGCGCGGGGGATCTACGAGCACCACGACACAATTCTGAAGCAGGTGAGCGAAGTGACGGAAGCGCGCTACCGGGTGGGGCAGGGCAACCAACAGGACATCCTGAAGGCGCAATTGCAGCACACCAAGAATCTCTACGACCTTTCGATGATTCAGCAGGCGGCGGGGGAAGCGCAGGCCGAATTGAAACGGATCGTGCGGCGGGCGCAGGATTCCGCGGACATCGTGGCGGAGCCGCTGGCGCTTACGCCGCTGCCGCTGGCGGGGGAAGCGCTGATGGAGCGGGTGAAGGAGGGCAGCGCGGAAGTGCGCGAGCGCACGGCCATGCTGCGGAAGAGCCAGGCGGAAGTGCGCATGGCGCAGAAGGAGTTCCGGCCGGATTTCGGGGTCTCCTACACGTACCAGCACACGAGCGGCGATTTCCGCGACTACTACATGGCCACGTTCGAGGTGAAATTGCCGCGGCGCGGGCCGCGCCAGGCGGCGCTGAAGGAAGCGAAGAGCAACGTGGAGCGGGCGCGGATCGAAGAGGACGCGCAAATGCAGGAAGCGGCGGCGCTGCTGAAGAAGCAGCTGGTGGTGGCGCGCACGTCGGAAGAGCAGGCGCAATTGTACCGGGAAGGGCTGATCCCGCAATCGCAGGCGACATTCCAAACGGGGATGGCGGCGTACGAGGCCAACCGGGCGGATTTCGAGACGCTGCTCAATTCCCTGCTTGACGTCCAGCACATGGAACTGGCCTACCAGCAAACGCTGGTGGAGCACGAAAGCGCAGTGGCGCGAATCGAGCGCCTGACGGGAGAAATACGATGAAGAACTATCGCACGGCATTTTTCGCGATGCTGGCAACGAGCATGGCGCTGGCGGCGACACTGGGACTGTACTGGTGGCGCGGCAGCCGGCAGCCAGCCGGGCCCGCGCCGATGGAAGCGGGCATGGACATGGGCGAGCAAGGCGGCGGGCCGCCGGCGGCGGTGACGGAAGCGAAGCTGGCGCCGGTGCAGATCCCCGTGGAACGGCTGCAGCGGATCGGGGTGCGCACGGCGGTGGTGCAGCAAAAAATGGTAAGCAACGAGATCCGCACGGTGGGCAACGTGGAAGTGGACGAGCGGCGGATTTCCTACGTGCAGTTGCGCTATCCGGGCTGGATCAAGAAGGTCTACGTGGATTCGACCTACGACTACATCAAGAAGGGCCAGCCGCTGTTCACGATTTACAGTCCGGACCTGGTCACCACCGAGCAGGAGTACCTGATCGCCAAGCGCAATCAGGCCACGCTGGGAAAGAGCGACGTGCCCGGAGTGGCCACGGGGTCGAATGCGCTACTGGAAGGGGCGGTGGAACGGCTGCGGCGGTGGGAGATACCGGCGCGGGAACTGGAGAAGCTGGAGAAGAACGGGAAAGTGGAGCAGGAGATGGAAGTGGATTCGCCGACGACGGGATTCGTGACGGAGAGGAATGCGGTGCCCAACCAGTACGTGCAGCCGGATACGCGGCTGTATACGGTGGCGGATTTTTCGACGGTGTGGGTTTATGCCGCGGTGTTCCAGAGCGACATCGGACAGATCAAGCCAGGAAACGCCGTGGTGATCACCACGGACGCTTATACCGGGCGGAAATTTTCCGGGCGCGTGGATTTCATCTGGCCGCAGGTGGATATGGCCACGCGGACGGTGCGGGTGCGGCTGGTGATTCCCAATCCGGGGCTGCTGCTGAAACCGGGAATGTTCGTCAACGTGAGCGTCAGCGTGCCGCTGGGCAGGCATCTGACGATTCCCGCGTCCGGGGTGCTGCAATCGGGGACGCGCTCGATCGTGTTCGTGGACCACGGAGGAGGGTCGCTGGAGCCGCGCGAGGTGGAGCTGGGGCAGCAGGCCGGAAGCGATTACGTGGTGAACAAGGGAGTGAAGGCGGGCGAGCGGGTGATCACCGCGGCGAATTTCCTGATTGATTCGGAGAGCCAGTTGCAGGCGTTGATGGGGCCGCTCACGCCCGCGGCGCCCGCGGCCACGGCCGGGCCGGAGAAGGCGGCGCAGGAAAATGTTCAGGCGCATTTTTCAACGGACCCGGCGACGCCGCGCAAGGGAAGCAATCTCTACCGCGTGCACCTGACGGGGGCGGACGGAGCGGGCGTGGGCGGGGCGCAGGTGAGCGTGCGCAGCTTCATGCCGGGCATGCCGCAGATGGGCATGGCGGCGATAAACGTGGAGAGCAAGCTTGAGGAAAAGGGCGGGGGCGTGTACGAAGGCACGGTGCAACTGCCCTCCGGAGGCACGTGGAAGATCACGATCACGGCGGTGAAAAACGGAAGCGTGCTGGTTACCACGCAGACCAGCGTAAGCGCCGAAGGGGGCATGTGATGATTTCCCTGATTATCGACTGGTGCGCGCGGAATCGCTTTCTGGTGTTCACGGGGACGCTGCTACTGGTGCTGGCGGGGATCTGGTCGCTCAAACAGATTCCTCTCGATGCCCTGCCGGACATTTCCGACGTGCAGGTGATCATTCACACGCCGTGGGAGGGCCAGCCGCCGAGCATCATCGAGGACCAGGTGAGCTACCCGATCGTGACGACGATGCTGGCGGCGCCGCACGTCAAGGCGGTGCGCGCGCAGACCATGTTCGGCGATTCCTACGTGTTCGTGGTGTTCGAGGACGGCACGGATTTGTACTGGGCGCGCTCGCGGGTGCTGGAATACATGCAGCAGATCCAGGGGCGGCTGCCGAAGAATGTTTTTCCGATGATCGGGCCGGACGCCACGGGAGCGGGGTGGGTCTATGAATATGCGCTGGTGGACCGCTCGCACCGGCTGAGCCTGGCGGAGCTGCGCAGCCTGCAGGACTGGTATCTTCGCTACCAGTTGGAAACGGTGCCGGGAGTGGCGGAGGTGGCTTCGATCGGGGGATTCGTCAAGCAATACCAGGTGAATCTGGACCCCAACAAGATGCGCGCCTACAACATCCCGATGGGGACGGTGATCGACCGGGTGCGCGAGAGCACCAACGAAGTGGGCGGGAGTGTGCTGGAGATGGGCGGGGCGGAATACATGATCCGCGGGCTGGGCTACCTGCGCTCGCTGCAGGACCTGGAAACCGTGCCGGTGGCCACGAAGAACGGCGTGCCGGTGCTGGTCCGCGACCTGGGCACGGTGTCTTTCGGGCCGGACATCCGGCGGGGTGTGGCGGAATGGAATGGAGAGGGAGAAACGGCCGGGGGAATCATCGTGATGCGCTACGGGATGAACGCGCTAACGGTGATTGACGGGGTAAAGAAAAAGATCGAGAAGATCCAGCCCTCGTTGCCGGCGGGAGTGGAGATTTTGGCGGGCTACGATCGCTCGCAACTGATCCGGGATTCGATCAAGACACTGCAAGACAAACTAATCGAAGAGGCCATCATCGTCAGCCTGGTGATCATCGTGTTTCTGTTTCATTTCCGTTCGGCGCTGATTCCGATTTTGACGCTGCCCATCGCGCTGCTAGCGTCCTTTATCCCCATGCACTTTCTGGGGATCAGCTCGAACATCATGTCGCTGGGCGGATTCGCGCTGGCCATCGGTGTGCTCGTGGATGCGGCGATCGTCATGGTGGAAAACGGCTATCGTCATTTATCCGAGGAGCAAGGGACGCGCGCGGCGGAGGGACGAAGTCCGCTGACGCCGCGGGAGCAGCGGGAGCTGCTGATGGTGGCGGCCAAGCAGGTGGGCCCGGCGCTGTTTTTCTCGCTGATTATCATCGTGGTTTCCTTTTTGCCGGTGTTCCTGCTGGAGGCGCAGGAGGGGCGGATGTTCCGCCCGCTGGCGTGGACCAAGACGCTGGCGGTGGGATTTTCCTCGGTCCTGGCGGTTACGCTGGTGCCCATCCTGATGCTCTATTTCATCCGGGGAAAGCTGCGCCCGGAAAGCGACAATCCGTTTTCGCGCATCACCCAGTCTCTGTATCTACCTATCCTGCGCTTCTGTCTGCGCCACCGCAAAACCACGCTGCTGCTGAACCTGGTGTTCCTGCTGGTGACCGCGCCGCTGGCGCTGCGCATCGGCAGCCAGTTCATGCCTCCGCTCTACGAGGCCTCCACGCTGTACATGCCCACGGCCCTGCCGAGCATCTCGATCACCCAGGCCGGGCAACTCCTGCAGCAGCAGGACCGCATCCTGCGCTCGTTTCCCGAAGTGGCCAGCGTATTCGGGACGGTGGGCCGGTCGGACAGCCCCACGGACAACGCACCGCTGGACATGTACGACACCACCATCACGCTAAAGCCGAAGGAACAGTGGCGCGCGGGAATGACCTACGAAAAGCTGCTGCGGGAGATGGACGACAAGCTGCAGTTTCCGGGCATCACCAACACGTGGACCATGCCCGTTCAAAGCCGGCTGGACATGGAACTGACGGGGATCAAAACGCCGGTAGGGCTGAAGGTCCAGGGGCCGGATCTGGAAGGAATCCAGAAGATCGGCGTGCAGGTCAAGCAGGAACTCAGCGGCATGCCCGAGCTGCGCTCCCTGTTTGCCGAGCGCGTGGCCGAGGGCTTCTACATCAATGTGGAGGTGAACCGCGCGGAAGCGGCGCGCTACGGGCTGACGGTGGCGGAGGTGCAGCGGGCGGTGAGCAGCGGGATCGGCGGGGAGAATATCGCGGAAAACGTGGAAGGGCGGGAGCGCTATCCGATCAATGTCCGCTACAACCGAGATTTCCGCGACAGCGTGGAACGGCTGCGCAGCGTGGTAATCGTGACCGCCACAGGCGCGCAGATTCCCATCTCGCAAGTGGCGCGGGTATTCTTCTCGCGCGGGCCGGGGCTGATTCGCGACGAAGACGGGCTGCTCACCGGCTACGTCTACCTGGACCTGAACACAAACGACTACGGCAGCTTCGTCAGCCGCGCCGACCAGATTTTGCGCGAGAAGCTGCGACTTCCCCCCGGCTACAATTATCACTGGTCGGGCGAGTATGAATTCCAATTGCGGGCCAAGGAGCGGCTGAAGATTATTCTTCCGGTGGTGTTCTTCGTCATCTTCGTTCTGCTCTACCTGATTTTCCATTCGGTGACGGAAGCGGCTGTGCTGATTTTTCCCACGGTGTACGCGATGAGCGGCGGCCTGATCCTGCAGTGGCTGATGGGCTACAACTTCAGCGTGGCGGTGTGGGTGGGCTACATTGCGCTGTTCGGGATCGCGGTGGAAACCGGGGTGGTGATGGTGGTGTATCTGCACGAAGCGCTGGACCGGCGCATCGCGCGGGGCGTTCCGCTGGCGCATGAGGACATCGAAGCGGCGACAATCGAGGGCGCGGTGCAGAGGCTGCGGCCGAAGTTCATGACGGTCTCGGCGGTGCTAGCCAGCCTGATTCCAATTTTATGGGCGACCGGGATCGGGTCGGACGTGATGAAGCCCATCGCGGCGCCGATTGTGGGCGGGATGATTACCTCGACGGTTCACGTGCTGATTCTGGTACCGGTGTTTTTCGCGGTGATGAAGGAGCGGGCGCTGCGGAGAGGGACACTGCGGCATTCGAGCGAGACCGCCGTTGACGAGTAGGGGCACGGCATGCCGTGCCCTTACGGGTGGTTTTGCGAAGAAGGGCGGGTCAGTGGCCGCTACCGCCGGAGAGTTCGCGGACGATGTTGCCGACGAAGGCTTTGGCGTCGCCGAAGAGCATGAGGGTGCGGTCGAAATAGTAGAGCGGGTTGTCGATGCCGGCGAAGCCGGGGCTCATGCCGCGCTTGATGACCATGACCGTGCGGGCCTTATCCACATCAAGAATAGGCATGCCGAAGATGGGGCTGGAAGCGTCGGTGCGCGCGGCGGGATTGGTGACGTCGTTGGCGCCGATGATGAGCGCGACGTCAGTCTGTGGAAAGTCTCCGTTAATTTCGTCCATGTCATGCAAGCGGTCATAGGGAATATCGGCTTCCGCGAGGAGCACGTTCATATGCCCAGGCATGCGTCCGGCCACGGGGTGAATGGCGAATTTGACGTCCACGCCGCGCTTGGTGAGCGCGTCATAGAGTTCGCGGACCTTGTGTTGCGCCTGGGCCACGGCCATGCCGTAGCCGGGCACGATGACGACTTTATTGGCGGCGGAAAGAATCTGCGCGGCTTCCTCGGCGGTGGCGCTGCGCACGGTTTTTTCTTCCTGGCCGGCCGCGGCCGCGGGCTGCACCTGTCCAAAGGCTCCGAAGAGCACGTTGGTGAAGGAACGGTTCATGGCCTTGGACATGATCACGGAGAGGATGAAACCGGAAGAGCCGTCGAGGGCGCCGGCGATGATCAGCAGCTTGCTGTTGAGCACGAAGCCCATGGCCGCGGCGGAAAGACCGGCGTAGGAATTCAAGAGGGAGATGACGGTGGGCATATCCGCGCCGCCAATGGGGATGATCATCATCACGCCGAAGATGAGCGGGATGCCGACCATCAGGGGAAAGAGATACGTTGCCCCGGGATGATTGACCAAATAGACGGCGAGTCCGGCGGAGACGGCCAGCAGGGAGAGATTGACGATGTTCTGGCCCTTATAGGTGATTGGGCGCTGCGGCAGAATTTCCTGGAGCTTGCCGGCGGCCATGAGGCTGCCGGTAAAAGTCAGTCCGCCGAGAATGACTTCCGCGGAGAGCACGGACATCATGAACGGAGGCACATGCGGCGCGCGGAGATAGAACTCGACGGTGCCGACGAGCGTGACGCAGAGCGAGCCAAAGGCGTGGCTGAGCGCGGTCCGCTGGGGCACGGCGGTCATGTGCACCTTGCCGAGCGGGATGCCAATGATGGTGCCGAGGGTCAGGGCGATGGCGATCCATTTGTAATCAACGATGCCGTGGTGCAGTAGCGTGCCGGCGATAGCCAGGAGCATGCCGATTTCGCCGGCGCGAACGCCGCGCTTCGCGGTCACCGGCGAGATCATCCATTTCAGGGAAAGGACGAAAAGGGCGCTGGCAACGAAGTAGATGATTTCAATGAGGGTTTCGGATGCGATCGGATTGATCATGGTCGTGTCGGGTGTCGCCTCAGGGCTTGGACGGCCGGCTGGTCTTGAACATACTCAGCATGCGCTCGGTAATCAGAAAGCCGCCGACGATGTTGCTGGTGGCGGCGACGATGGCGATGGTGCCGAGCACGGTGGCAAAGGTGCTCTTGCCCTCGCCGACAAGGACGATGGCGCCCACGACGGCGATGGCGTCGAGAGCGTTGGTGAGGGACATCAGCGGGGTGTGCAGGAGCGGCGATATCTTGCGGATCACCTCGAAGCCGATGAAGCCGGCCAGCATGAAAACGAACAGCCCGTCGATCAAGTTTGTTGGCATGTCTCCCGTTCCTCCGCCTTCCGTATTACGCGCGCCCCGGCGTGGCCGCCGCGGGCATGCCGAAAAATTCCCGAACCCGGGCATGCACGATTTCGCCGTCCCGGGTCAAAAGAGTCTCGCGCGTGATTTCGTCCTCGAGATTCAACTGCAGTTTGCCGTCCTTCACCAGGTGCAGCAGGAAGGAGGTGACGTTGCGCGCGTACATCTGGCTGGCGTGATAGGGCACGCCGCTGGCCACGTTGATGCGCCCGATGATGGTGACGCCATGGCGGACGACGGTTTCTCCGGCCACGGTAAGTTCGCAGTTTCCGCCGCGCTCGGAGGCCAGGTCCAGAATGACCGAGCCGGGGGCCATGCCCTTGACCATCTCCTCGGTGACCAGGATGGGAGATTTCTTTCCGGGGATAACGGCGGCGGTGATGACGATATCACTTTCGGCCACCACGCGGCCGAGCAGTTCGCGCTGGCGCTGATAAAAGGTTTCGTCCTGGGCGCGGGCGTAGCCGCGGGCGTCCTGGGCGTCCTGCGCCTCGATGGGAAGTTCGACGAAGCGGCCGCCCAGGCTTTGCACCTGCTCCTTGGCGGCGGGGCGGAGGTCGTAGGCGGAAGCGACGGCGCCGAGGCGGCGGGCGGTGGCGATGGCTTGCAGCCCGGCCACGCCCGCCCCGATGACCAGGACGCGAGCCGGGGTGATGGTTCCGGCGGCGGTGGTCAGCATGGGGAAGAGGCGCGGAAGGGTGTCGGCGGCCAGGATGACGGCCTTATAGCCGCAGACGGTGGCCATCGAGGAAAGCGCATCCATGCTCTGGGCGCGCGTGGTGCGGGGCATCAACTCCACGGAGAAGGAAATCGCGCCGGTGGCGGCGATCTGCTCGACGATCTCGCGCGAGCCGAGCGGGCGCAGGAATCCGATCAGAACCTGGCCCTTGCGCAGAAGGGGCATGTCCGCCTTGCCGGTGATTTCGTTGGAGCCGTAGCAGAGAATCTGCACGACAATGTCCGCGGCGGCGAAGACGGCGGCGCGGTCGGATGCGATCTTCGCGCCCTTTTCGACGTAGGCTGCGTCCGGATAACCGGCTTCCACGCCGGCCCCCGCTTCGACAAGAACCTCGAAGCCGGCCTTGGTCAGGCTGGGAATCACCATCGGGACCAGCGCGACGCGGCGCTCTCCCGGATAACTTTCTTTCGGTATGCCGACTATCACTCCGTGTGTTTCCTTTCTGCTGGACTGCTGGCGCCCGCCCGGCGGTGTTGCGCGGCAGGCATTTGCTCGAAGCGGAACAGAATCGAGAGCCGGCCGTATTTTCTGCGGCGGCGAAGCGGGAGGATCTTCGCACAAACCCGGGGAAATTCCTGCCCCAATTGCAACACACACATTCTAGCGTTTATTGGAAAAAAATCCAGCCGACAATCGAGGCTCGCTTTCTTTTCCCTTGCGCGGATGCCTGAGTTCCCTGCCCTTACGGCTCTGCCATTGCCCTTGGGGCGTCCCGGCCGCCCGGCGTGGTCCGCTCGCACGAATCCTTGCCTCCCCGTTCCCTATCGGCTATATTTTCAACAGTATGAGCAGTGGCACCCCCAAATTCGCCAGCGTCGAAGAGGCTCTCGAGGAGTTCCGCCAGGGACGCATGATCGTCCTGGTGGACGACGAGGATCGCGAAAACGAAGGCGACCTGGCCATGGCCGCGGAGAAAATCACTCCCGAAGCGATCAACTTCATGGCCAAGTTCGGGCGCGGGCTCATTTGCCTCACGCTGACCGAGGAACGCTGCGACGAGCTGCACCTCCCGCTCATGTCGCCCATCAATACCTCGGCGCACGGCACGGCATTCTGCGAAGCGATTGACGCGCGCTACGGCGTCACCACCGGCATCAGCGCTTCCGACCGGGCCACCACCATCCTGGCCAGTTGCGACCCCAAGACCAAGCCGCAGGACCTGGCGCGGCCCGGGCACGTTTTTCCGCTGCGCGCGCGCAATGGCGGCGTGCTGGTGCGCGCGGGGCAGACCGAGGCTTCGGTGGACCTGGCGCGCATCGCGGGGATGAATTCGGCGGGAGTGATCTGCGAAATCATGAACGAAGACGGCACGATGAGCCGCGTGCCGCAACTGCTGGAATTCTGCCGCACACATCAGATGAAGATGCTCACGGTGGCCGACCTGATCCGCTACCGCATGCAGCACGAGCGCTACGTGCGGCGCATTGCCGAAGCCGTGCTGCCCACCCGGCACGGCGAGTTCCGCATGATCGCCTACGCCAGCGACGTGGATAACGACCAGCACGTAGCCCTGGTGCGCGGCGACCTCGACGGCCCGCCGGCGCCGCTGGTGCGCGTGCACAGCCACTGCATCACTGGGGACATTTTCGGCTCGACCGCCTGCGACTGCCACGACATCATTGCCGGCTCTCTCGAAGCCATCGCCGCGGAGGGCCGCGGCGCGTTGCTCTATCTGCACCACACCGGGAGGGGCTTCGGCATCGAATCGGCCGCCGTCGAAGCGGGCGCGTTGCCGCGCATCCATTTCCACGAGCGCGGGCAGATTGACCGAGAGCTGGCCTATCAGCGCCTGGTGCAGCACGAGAGCGGCATCGGCGCGCAGATCCTGATCGACCTCGGGCTGAGAGACATTCGCATCCTCACTAACCACCCCAAGAAAGTGGTCGCCTTGGAAGCCTACGGCGTGCGCATCGCCGATCAAGTGCCCCTGCGCACCGGCGCGCCGCGCTCCTCGCACCAACAGCTGTAGCCGGATTCCTTAAAATCCCTGGAATTACATCCTGCTCCGCGTTGAACCGCGGGAGCACCGTGAGGAGTTTGGTCAGCTAAAGATAGCTGGGCGGGGCTGGCGGAGCCTTTTCTTCATTGCTCGGCGTGGACTTATCCGCTGGGGCAGAGGCCGGAGCGGAGGGCGGGCCGGAGACGGCCAGATACTTGCGCATTTTTTCCAGGCGCTTGCGGCCGATGCCCTTGATGGAGAGGAGGTCGTCCACGCGCTTGAAGCGCCCGTAGGCTCGGCGCATGTGAATGATCTTCTCGGCAGTGACGGGGCCGATGCCGGGAACCTGCTGCAGTTCATCCGCGGTGGCGGTGTTGATGTTCACGGGTTGCGGGGGAGGCTTTTTGGTGGTGGCTTCCGCGCGCAGCACGAGAAAAGCCAGAAGGCAGGAGAGCAGCAACACTGCTCTCCCATTGCGAAGATTCCGTGAACGAGCGAAATTCGTCCGGACGGTGACGGTCCCCACGAGCGCACCTCCCGCATTTACCTACTTCGGCAAGAGACGCTTACTGTATAACATTTCCCTGGGCGTCGTAAACAGCGACTTCGCCATAGAGGGCGGCCTGCGATTCGATCTGCGCGCGGTCGCCGACAATGGTGATCTGCATGTTGGCCGAATCGAAATAGCCGCGCGCCGCGTACAGAACATCTGAGGCGCTCAGCGCGCGGACACGGTCGCGATAAGTCTCCAGGTAATCTTCCGGCAATTCGTTGAGGGCCACGGTGCCGAGTTGGCTGAGCAGGCCGCTCTGCGTGCCCAGGCCGAGGGAAAAGACGCCGCTGACATAGCTGATGGCGTCGGCGAGCTCGGCTTCGGGAACGGGCAGGGCGCGCATGCGCTCCATCTCGTAGAAGATTTCGGCGAGCGAGGCAGCCACAACCTCGTTGCGTACCGCCGCGGAGATGGAAAAATAGCCGTGCTCGCGCAGAGGGTTCACTCCACTGCGCGGGCTGTAGGTGTAGCCCTTGTCCTCGCGGATATTCATCACCAGGCGCGAATTGAAGGCCCCGCCGTAGATGCTGTTGGTCAGCGCGAGGCGCAGCCAGTCAGGATGCTTGCGGGTAATGGAAGGGCAGCCGCAGAGAATCTGCGTCTGCACGGAGCCGGGGACGTGCACCAGGGAAACGCCGCGGCCGCGGAGTTTGGGCGGCGCGGGAAAAGTCTTCGCCGCGGGTTTCCGGCCGGTCCAGCCGCCGAAGATTTTTTCGATCTGGCGAAGCATGGTTTCCGCCTGGAAATCGCCCACCATCACGAGCAGAGCGTGCGCGGGAGAATAAATTTCCTGGTAAGCCGCGGAGAGGTCTTCAAGGCGATAGGCCTGCACTTGCGCTTCGCTGGGGGAAACCAGTGCGTAGGGGTGCGAACCAAAGAGCGTCTTGCGCAGGCGCTCACCGGCCAGGAAACTCGGCGTGGTGCGCTCGATGCGCACGGATTCGAGCGTGTGACGGCGTTCGCGTTCGAATTCGCCTTCGGGAAAAGAAGCTTCGCGGGCCAGTTCGCTGACCATGGCCAGAAGCGGCTCGGAAAATTCCGCGAGGCCATCGAAGGAGAGCGCGGTGGTGTCCATGCCGGCGCCGGAGGAGAGGTCGGCGCCGATGCGCCGCAGGTCTTCCTCAATCTGGCGGCTGGTGCGTTTGGCGGTGCCCGTGCGCACGACCGCGGCGGTCATTTCCGCAAGGCCGGTGGCGCGGACGGAGAGAGCCGCGTTACCGGCGCGGAAAAAGAGCTGGCCGGTGAATTTAGGAACAGCGCGGGATTCCGCGAGGACGATTTCCATGCCGTTCGAAAGGCGCGAGTACGTGCGGCGGGGCCACTGAACGGGTCGTTCGGCGGAGAGCGGCGGCGCCAGGGGACATTTGTCGTTGAGCGGAGCCGTAGCCATTATGCGGCCTCCTTTCCGGTGGAGGCGGGCTGGCGAAAGACGATGGCGCGCTTTTCCCGGCGCAGATATTTATTCGCCGCGGCCTGCACTTCCTCGCGGGTCACGGCCAGAAAACCGTCGAGGATGGTGTTGACGAGCTGCGGGTCGCCGTCGAAGAGCGTGAAGCAGGCCAGCAGGTGCATCAGGCCGTAGCGCGGCATCATGCCGCCCTCCAGCATGGAGTAATAGTCCGAGCGAAATTTGATTTTGAGCGGTTCGAGTTCGTCCGCGGCCAGGCCGTGCTCCTGAATTTCGCGGATGACGGAATCAAACTCCTCGAGCGTGGCTGCGTCGGAAATTTCCGGCTTGTGCATGATGCGCGTGACCATCTGCATGGGGCCGTTGTAGTCGAAGACATCGCCCATGGGGTAATGAATGCCGCCCCCGGCGTCGAGGTCGTGGCCATGGGAGACCTCTTCCAGGACCGCATCGACAGCTCCTTAAAAAGGATTAAGGAAGCCCATCCGGATAAGGTCAAAGTCACGAAGGACAAGTGCTTTACCGGATTCGACAATTATCTCAAGGTCGCGGCCAGCCCGGAGGTGAACCTCATCGTCACAGCCGCCGCTCCCGGTTTCAGGCCGATCCACTTGAAAGCCGCCGTCGAAGCCGGGAAAAACGTGTTTATGGAAAAGCCGGTGGCCGTGGATCCCGTGGGCGTCCGGTCAGTGATCGCCTCGTCTGAGTTGGCCAGGAAAAAAGGACTGGCCATCGTCGCGGGCACGCAGCGCCGGCACCAGCAGCGCTATTTGGAACTGATGAAGCGGATCAACAACGGCGAGATCGGGGAGATCGTCGGAGGCCAGTGTTACTGGAACCAGGGCGACCTCTGGGTCGTGAAAAAAACTCCGCAGATGTCCGACATGGAATGGCAGTGCCGCAACTGGCTCTATTTCACCTGGCTGTCGGGGGACCACATCGTCGAGCAGCACGTTCATAACCTCGATGTCATGAACTGGGCCTTCGGCTCCCTGCCCGTCAAGGTCACGGGCATGGGCGGACGGCAGCAGCGGACGGCCCCCGAATACGGTAATATCTATGATCACTTCGCCGTTGAGTTCGAATACCCGAACGGCGTCCGGGTGATGAGCATGTGCCGGCAGATTCCCGGCTGCGCCGACCGCGTCGAGGAACGGATTGTCGGAACAAAGGGCTACGCCTTCGGCTATGGCGAGATTCACGGCACGAACTTCTGGAAGTTCGACGGCGACGAGCCCAATCCCTATGTGCAGGAGCATGCGGACCTCATCGCCAGCATCCGGGCCGGAAAGCCCCTGAACGAAGGCCGGCGGATCGCCGAAAGCACACTGTGCGCCATTGTAGGCCGCATGAGCGCATACACGGGACGGGCGATCAGTTGGGAATGGGCGATGACGAGCTCCAAGCTCGACCTCACGCCGCCGAAGTACGATTTCGGCCCGCTCCGGGTCGAGCCTGTGGCGATCCCGGGCCTCACCCCACTAATTTGAAATGAATGGGGTCAAACCTCAACTTTCAACATTTTTATGTCATTATCGGATAAATATTATGGTGGAGGACTATTGTCGAGAAATAAATTTGGAAGAAGCTTAAAATGTTGAATGTTGAGGTTTGACCCCGGTCTTGGAGACCGCGGTCTAAGAAAGGTAGATTAATCATGACCAAAAGATCCGCCAAAATCCGCCGTAGGGATTTCCTCAAGACCATTCCGGCCGCGATTGCCGGGGTCGCAGGATTTCCTATGATCGTCCGAGCATCGGCTCTCGGTAAGTCGGGCTCCGTCGCGCCCAGCAATCGTATCGTCATGGCCGGCATCGGCTTCGGCATGATGGGCATTCCCAATATGCAGGCCTTCATGGAAAAAGACGAAGTCCAGTGGGTCGCGGTCTGCGATATCGACAAAGTCCATCTCAAGCAGGTGCAGGACATGGTCAACGAGCACTACGGGAACAACGATTGTGCGACCTACCACGATTTCCGCTAGCTCTACACGCGCCCGGACCTCGACGCCGTATCAATCGCCGTTCCCGATCACTGGCACGCCGTCGTGTCCATCGCCGCAGCCCGCACCGGTTTCGATATCTACGGCGAAAAGCCGCTCCCCCACAGCCTGGCCGAGGGCCGCGCCCTGTGCAACGCCGTGAATCGCTACGGCCGCGTCTGGCAGACCGGCAGCTGGCAGCGCTCCGTCGCCAATTTCCACCAGGCCTGCGAACTCGTCCGCAACGGCCGGATCGGGAAAATCCTGAGAGTCGAAGTTGGACTGCCCGAAGGGCATTATGATTTCGCCCGGACGTTTGGCCAATGGAACATCGAATCGCCTCCCCCGGAGCTCGATTACGATTTTTGGATCGGGCCGGCGCCCTACATCCCCTACTGCAAAGCCCGCGTCCATATGAACTGGAGATGGAACATGGATTTCGGCGGCGGCCAGCTCATGGACTGGATTGGTCATCATCTGGACATCGCCCACTGGGGGCTCGGGTTTGATACCTCCGGACCCGTCGAAATCCAGGGACGAGGGGAATTCCCCGCCAGCGGAATTTATAACAGCGCCATGCGCTACTGGGTCGAAGCCAAGTATGCCGATGGGACTCCCATCATTCTCGCCGGAGGCTACCCCGAAATCCAGGGCGGTACGAAATGGATCGGCGAATACGGCTGGATCTGGGTCGATCGGGGCAGCTTCGAGACCCAACCCGCTAACCTCGCCAGCGAGGTCATTGGCCCCAATGAGATCCGACTTTACAAAAGCCGGGATCATTACCAGAACTTCCTGGACTGCGTCAGATCCAGGGCGCTCACGATCACGCCGTGTGAGGTCGCCCACAGGTCGGCCAGCGTGGGTCATCTCGGCGTGATTGCTATCGAAACCGGCCGGAAGATCCGTTGGGACCCCGCCACTGAAACAATCATCGGCGACCCCGAAGCCGAGCGCCTGCTGAGCCGCTCCTACCGCAAGCCCTGGCAGCTTCCTGCGTAAGGGAATCGGCCATGAAAAAAGGGACAAACATGTCAGACCAAAAAAGGAAGATCGTCGGAATCGTGCTCGTGAGCTTATGGCTGCTTCTCCCCGCTTTATTTGCGTCTATGCCCCCCGCACGGTCGCCGCAGGCGTCGAGCCCGTTGAGCCTTGAGGACGTCCTGAAGCGCCTATCCAATTATGAATACGGACAGAACGAAGGTGTTCTTTGGGATCTCAGAAACTATGTTCAGGCGATTAAAGACATCCCGGAATCCAGGCAAGCCTGTGAAGAAAAGCTATCGGCTTTTCTCGAAACGCAGGCGTCTCTGGCCGCCAAGATGACCGTTTGCCGCCAGTTGCGCATCATCGGCACCGAGAAATCTGTCCCCATTCTTGAAAAAATGCTCCCCCAAAAAGACAGCTCGGACATGGCCCGATATGCCTTGGAAAAAATCCCGGGAGAGGCGGCCGACAAAGCTCTGCTCAAGGCCCTGGCCAACACGAGGGGCGAAGTCCAGCTGGGTATTATTTTTTCACTGGGACAGAGAAAGACCCAGGCGGCGGTCGCGCCTCTCGGGCCATTGATCATGAATTCCAGAAAAGAGACTGCCTCGGCGGCCGTGACTTCGCTCGGCCGGATCGCGGGCAAAGAAGCGGCCGGCGTACTTTCGGCAGCTCTGGGAAAAGTCAAGCCCGACCTTCAAGGCCAAATAGCATCCGGCCTTCTCCTGTGCGCCGAGGGTTTTAGGGCTCTCAACAATATGGAGGCCGGAGCGGAAATATATAATCATTTGCTCGGGCTTAAACTCCCCACCGATCTTCGCGGCGCCGCCATGGCCGGAAAAATCGCCACGGCCGGAGACGAGGCCCCGAAAATTATTCTCTCCGTGTTGGAAGCCCCTGACCAGAATATGTATAGGCCGGCCATTGGAATGGTCAAAGGCGCTTTCAATAATTCGAACATCGCTTCCGTCTGCGCGCTCCTGCCCAGGCTTCCTGAAGCCAGCCAAGTCCAACTCCTGGCGGTTCTAGCCGATTATCCGAAAGGAACGGTCCTTCCCACAATCCTGGGCGCAGCCCGGAGCCCGCTCGAGGGAGTCCGCATCGCCGCACTCAAAGCGCTCGAAAAAGCGGGCGATGCCTCCACCGTCGAATTCCTGGCCGGGGCTGCGGCTAAATCCAGCGGAAAAGAGCAAGAAGCCGCGCGCACCAGCCTCTGGGGGCTCAAAGGTCGGGATGTGGATGAGGCGGTGCTCTCGTATCTTGCCAATGAGCCCGGGGAGGACGTTCTGAACGAGCTCATCATGAGCATTGGAGAGCGGAGGATATTCGCCGCCAAAAGTGTGCTCGTCAAACAGACAGGCTCTCCTTCCGCCAAGGTTCGCCAGAATTCACTGCGGGCCCTTAAGCTCGTCGGCACTCCTTCCGATATTCCGGGCCTGCTCGGCCTCTTGCTTAGGACCGCCGATGAGCGGGAGCAGGTCGAGGTCGAAAATGCGATCTCCGCGCTCGCGAAAAAAATAGCCAATCCGTTAGCTCGGTCAGGTGCGGTTAAAGCGAGACTGGACAAAGAAACGGAGATCAAAAATAAGTGCATGCTCTTCCTCATCCTGGGAAAAATCGGAGACGACAGCGCGCTTCCGGTCCTGCGCGAGGCTTTGAACGATTCAAACGCCGACGTCGTCGATGCGGCCGTTCGGGCACTGGCCGTCTGGCCGACGGCTACGGCCAAAGATGATATCCTCCAGATAAACGAAACGACGAAAAACGATGTCCATGAGATCTTGACGCTCCAGGCCTATGTGCGGATGATCGGACTCGAGAAATTCCGCGCTCCCGAGGCGGCCATCAAGGACCTGAAACTGGCCTATGGCCTGGCGGACAGGCCTGAAGAAAAGAAGCTTGTCCTGGGCATGCTGCCAAATTTTTCCTGCGGCGGAGCTCTTGAATTCGCCCGGTCACTCGTCGAGTTCCGCGACATCAAAGAAGAGGCCCAGGCCGCCGTCGACAAAATCAAGAAGGAACTGGATAAAAAGGCGGCGAAATAACGGCGACGATTGGAATCCAAGGAGGGTCGATGAAAGGCCAGATTATTCTCATTACGGGATCGAGTTCGGGGATCGGACGGGAGACGGCCTATCGTTTTGCCCGGGAAGGCGCTAAGGTCATCCTCACATTTTACAGAGGAAAAGCGCGCGGAGAAAGAGCTCAAAGACGGTGTCGCCGGCTGGGAGCCAAGGATACCTTTCTCCTCCACCTCGATGTCACGGATAGCCGGAGCATCAAGGCGGCTGCGACAAAGATCGCAAGGAAGTATCGGAAAGTGGATTATCTCATTAACAACGCGGGCGTCCTCGCGTTCAGCCCTTTTCGCAGGCAGACCAGCCGGAATATTGAGCGGCAGATCAGAACCAACCTCGAAGGCCTGATCAAGATGACTTCCGCTCTCCTCCCCTTCGTCAGGAAGGGCATCATCAACATCGCCAGCGCGGCGGGCGAGGAAGCCTATGCTCAAATGTCAGTCTATTGCGCCACGAAGTTCGGGGTCCGGGGCTTCACTCAAGCTCTCGCCCAAGAGCACCGCCGCCTTCGAATCGGCTGTGTCAACCCCGACCAGACGGCGACCAGATTGTCCGGCTATGTGGGCAGGCCGCCCGCCGAGGTGGCTGAGGTCGTCTATCGGACCGTCTCCGGCGCCGTCAAGATGAAACCGGGAGGGGACGTCGATGTCTGGGAGATCATCCCCTAGCATTGGATGTCGCATGCGCTCCCCCGCATGACGATAAGCGCTTCTCTGGGAGATTATGAATCGCGCCGCACGTCGAGTTATGATCGGAGCGGAGGCAACGATGACCACGGGACCTTGAAACCCGGAGCGACCCTGGAACTTTTCGCCGAGGCGCGCCGGGACCCGCGTTGGTTCAACACCTCGGGGGAGGGAAATTACGTCTTCCTCGAAACGCGGGGGGACGGCCATTTTGTCGGAGTGACCCTGTCCGTGTTCCAGAATCAGTGGGGAGGCTGGAATGAGGGGGATGAGATGATTTGGATTGACGGAGAGCCCGCGGCCCGGATTCACGGCACCGGCGGACCGGGGCAGGATCGAAAAATGAAATAGAGGCCCGGGTCGAACTGGTCATTTCCTCGCTAGGCCCGGGCGAGCTTCGTGAACCTGTTCGCGATGGCCAGCGCCGGGTCGAGTGGGGCTTCCTGGCGCCTGACGTCTTTCGGAATCACGATCGTGGGGACCGGCCGCAACTTTTTCCCCGCGAACTGCGGCAGCCAACGCGCCTCGGCCTTGAGCATCTCGGCTGCCATGTCACGGATCTCTTTCAAAGTCAGCACGGAGGCCGTCAATGGGTCGAGCGCCACGGCCTGCATGACAAGTTCCGGGTCGCCCGAAAAGCTGGCCTCGACCGTGAGGCCCTGGACGAGGACGTTCGTCATGTTGAGTGCGGCGCATTGCGGCGGGAGGCTGCCGACGACCGTGGGGTGCAGACCGGTCCGGTCTACGAAGATCGGCACCTCGACGCAGCAGCCCGCCGGCAGGTTCGTGATGTAACCATCGTTGCGGACATTGCCGTTGAGGCGGAAAATATTACCAGTCTCCTTGGCTTCAATAATGTGCGAGCAGTACTCGGCGCTTCGTAGACCAAGTTTGGTGGACTCTATAGACAGGGGGTCGGTCTTGGCAAACTTCTCCGCGAGCATCGCGCAGTACTTGTAATAGGCGCCGCTCTCGCCGCCGAACGCGGGCTCGTCGCAGTACAGGTCAAGCGCCTTCCTGTTCTTACGGAAGTAGGGGAGGTACTCGGAAAGGTGGCCGGTGCTCTCGGTCATGAAGTAGCCGAAATGCCGCAGGACTTCGCCCCGGACCTTTTCGTTAACATAAAAGCCGGGCTTCTCGAAGTTCTTTTTAAGCGCCGGGTAGAGGTCGCGGCCCCGGTGCTCGAGCTTGAGGAACCAGGCCATGTGGTTGATGCCGGCGGCGATAAAATCGATCTCGTTCTTCGGGACACCCACGTAGCTTGCGACGAGGTCCATCGTCGTCTGAACGCCGTGGCAGAGGCCGACAAATTGGAGGCCGGGCAGGCGGCCCAGAGCCCAGCAGCACATGGCCATCGGGTTGGCGTAGTTGAGCAGAATGGCGTCAGGGCAGAGCTCCTGCATGTCCCGGCCGATCTCGAGGAGCGCCGGGATGTGCCGCAGGGCCCGGAAGACGCCGCCCGGTCCCATCGTATCGCCAATGCACTGGTCGACGCCGTACTTAAGCGGGATCTCGTAGTCCTGGCGGAATTCGGCGACGCCCCCCGCCTGAATCATGACGACGACGTAGTCGGCGCCGCGGAGCGCTTCGCGCCTGTCCGTCGTAGCGACCGCCGCCGCTTCTACGCCGTTGTCTTTAATCATGCGCTGGATAAAGGCATGCATCTTGTCGAGCCGCGTTCGCGTCAGCGCCATCAAGCGATATTCGCTGCCGGCGAGCGCCGGCGTCGCGAGCATGTCCGCCATGAGCGTTTTGCAAAATACTAAACTTCCCGCGCCAATCATCGCGATCTTTGCCACTATCGTGCCCTCCTTGAGTTCGAAAGCGAAGCTTCGCTTCGCGATGGAATGATATCGCCCCCCAGCCATTGATGTCAAAGATGTCTCTGCGGACAGGGATACTCCTCGACAGAACCTTGTCCAAACGCAATAAATAGAGTGAGAAGGGGCTGCGGGCGGCCTAAGCGCCGCCCGAACGGGGAGGTCATTTTAATTATTACGTTGATATTAGCTCGCATATCCCTAAGATATTTCTCCCCGATTATGGCAAAGCGTAAGGATTTCATCCTATAATCAACCCAGCGAGGGATAAAGCATGAGACAAAGACGGACTTTGACACGCCGGCAATTTCTGTGTCGAAGCGCTGGCATTTTCGGAGCCGCGCTCGCCGCACCTTCCATCATCCCGGCCTCGGCCTTGGGTCGGAATCGCGCAACCGCGCCGAGCGATCGCATCACCATGGGGTTTATAGGCGTCGGCACGCAGGGCGGAGGCCATCTTCTCGGCGGCGCATGGACCTATCTCACCGGCGGCTACGCGGCCCGCGAGGACGTCCAGGTGCTTGCGGTCTGTGATGTCTGGCGCGACCGCCGTGAGCAGGCTCAATTCCGGGTCAACCAGCACTATGCCGAAGTTTTCGGAAGGGGAAATTACCGGTCGTGCGAGGCCTATGTGGACTTTCGAAGCCTCCTCGACCGCCCCGACATCGACGCCGTGCTCATCGCCACACCCGCACACTGGCACGCCGTGATGGCGGTCATGGCGGCCCAGGCCGGCAAAGACATCTACTGCGAGAAGCCGACGGCAGTCACGGTCCGCGAGAGCCAGGCCGTCCTGGCCGCAGTCCGGCGCTACGGCCGGATTTACCAGGCCGGCACGCAGCAGCGCAGCGAATACAGCGGCTATTTCCGCCGCGCCAGCGAATACGTCCGCAGCGGACGGATCGGCAAGAGGTTGTTCCGGATAGCCCATGCCAGGGACCGGCAAAATGTGCTCGCCCTGCGCATTCAATCCGGCGCGCGAGGTGTCCGGGGGCGCGCCAGAACGCGTGAGCCCGGCGACGCGTGTCGCCGGGCTCACGTGCGAGGTTTACGGGGTACAAATGCGTCACAAACGGCCGAATATGGGTCTAAGGGGCGGTCCTGCCGCAGCAGGCCCCGCACCTGGCTTGGGAGTCCGGGCTATTCGCCCTTGTTGCCGTTCGAATCCTGTTCGAGCATCTTCCGCAGGTAGGCGTTCTCCCGGCGGGTCGCTTCGAGGTCAAAGAGCATGTACTTGATGCCCAGCCGCAGGAAGTCAATGCTGTCCTGGATGGCGGTCACGCTCTTCTTGAGCTGGTCCTTCATTTTTTGGCTAAATTCAACCGCGAAAATGTGCTTACACTTCACATT
>JAIQGC010000019.1 GCA_020072805.1 Terriglobia bacterium | reverse complement strand
AGTCTGCCCCAAAGGCCTGCACCCGCGCGGAAGTTGGAAAAACTGTATAGATAGCTCAGCACCAGGCGCTGCGGGCGCGAGAACTCAGCTACGCCGCGCCCGTTCCCCACGGTTGTTTGTGTTTGACCGCCATATAAGACCCCCCCGGAAGATTGAAGAGTTACCTCGTTATCCAGCGTCTTGCTGAAGGTGTAGGAGGCCTGCAATTGCAATCCGTGGCTCAGGCGCTTGCGCACGGTCGCTTCCAGTCCATGGTAGGAACTCATTCCCCCCGTCTCGGTGGCACGCAGGCCGTCCGGCGTAAAGCCCACGATGGGTACCCGCATCCCGACGTTCAGAACCGTGTTGGTCGTTTCGCCGTGAATGGGGTTCTGCGGGCTGGCCAGTTGTGCCTGGTTCAGTTCGGCCATCTCCAGTAGCCGTGTACCGTGAGAACCAACATAACCAAGCTTGGCCATTACGCCGCCCTTCAGCTCGTATTCCAAGTTCAGGCTCCACTGCTGTGCCATCGGCGAATCAAAATTGGGTGCCAGAAGTACCGTGGACATATTGCTTCCTACTTGCCGAGGTGTCCATATGGGAAAGGCGCTCGCCGGCGGCGGCGCGGGGTTGAACGGCTGCTGCAAACTGGCCAGGGTATTTGCCGGCCCGCTCAATTGCGAGAGGACGAAATAAGGCTGCGCCAAGCTGGTGCCAAAAATCCCCATGGTGCTGGTGCGGGAGTAGAAAATGCCATATCCCGAATGGACCACGAAGTTCTGATTGCCAGCGAGAGGCCGCCACGCCAGACCGATACGCGGGGCGAAATTGTGCAGCGGGGTTCCGCCGGCTAAGGTGCTCTTGTTGTCGCTCCGCGTTACACCTGTGGGCAGGGTACCCGGAAAATTCGAGGGCACCACGAACCCGCTGAAGGTTCCGCCGGGGGGCGGCACGGGATCCGCCAGGGCAGGATTGAAATTGGTGATCAAGCCGTTGGTTTCCGACGCAGGCCCGTTGACCTCCCAGCGAAGCCCGACGTTCAGCGTAAGCTGACGGTGCAGCTTGTAATCATCCTGGAAGAACATGGACCAGTCGTTCATCCGGCGGTGCCGGGCCACAACTCCGGAGAAGCCGACGGACACTAACAAGTTGCTGAACGGGATGCCGGTAGTGCTTCCTGGGTTAAAGGGATTGCAAGTGACAGGAAAGGTCCCGGGAGGGCAGCCGGGCAAGCCCAGCAGGAAATCGGGGAAACTGGGCAGGATCACGACTCCCCGCTCCACACCGTCGGCATTGTCATTCTGGCGGATGCGCTCGAAGCCCAACCCCGCGCGGATGTTCTGCTTGCCCTTACTCCACGCAATTTGGTCGGCTAACTGAAAGCTTTCAGCCGCTGTCTTTTCGCCGTCATTGACGTCCGCGCCCAATGAAAATAAGCCCGGCATGACGATGGAAGGCATTTCAGTCGACATCGGTCCGGGCTGGATCCCCGCTTGCTGGGCGCTGAGCGGCGCTCCACCCTGCGTAACGCCCACGTTGCGAATGAAACTGAAACGGCCTTCGTTTACGAAGTTGCTGGTGAGAATGGACGTGAGTTTGGCGGTCAGGGTGTGGTTACGGAAAGCCCCCAGCGGGCCGTTCCCAGGAACCGCATTGACGTTCTGGACGAGACTGGACTGCGGAAAACCGAGTTCATCGTCGTCCCAACCGGAGAACCAGTGCGCACTGAAGGTATGCTTCGCAGAGATCTTATAATCCACGTTCTCGATCATCTGGTTCTCGGAAAAATGGGAGGGCACACTATAGGTGGACATCCCCAGGCCATTGATGATGATTTGCGGCGTGGGGATGTAGTAGCTGCCGTCGGGCAGTTTGAATTGCAGCAGCGTCAGGGCCACGGGATTGATGTTGCTCCCATCCGCCAGAATCGCCGGGCCCACGCCTCCAAACATCATCTGTAACAAACCCCGCTGCCCGGCAAAGATCGCACCCAGCGCCGCGGCGGAGCGGTCGTTGGTGAGCGGCGGCAGGTTGACGCTGCGCAGCGAAGAAGCCCCCATCCCGTTCACTTGGCGGGTGCCCTGGTAAGAGCCGAAAAAGAACAACTTATTGTGCTTAACCGGTCCTCCCAGCGTGAATCCGAACTGATTCTGCTTCATCGCTGGCCGCGGCTGGCCGTTCCGGTTGAGGAAGTAATCATTGGCATTCAGCACGTCGTTGCGGAAATACTCGAAAACCCCGCCGTGGAAATCGTTGCCGCCGGACTTGGTCACCACGTTCACGTTGGCGCCCATGCTTCTGCCCGATCCGGCATCGTATTGCCCGGTCTGGATATTGAATTCCTGAATGGCATCGGGATTGGGGACGGGGATTCCACCGAATGCCGAGGTATCTCCGGCCCGGCCACTGTAGGAACTGTTGATCTGAGCGCCATCCATCTGGTAGTTGTTGTCCAGCGTAGTCCCGCCGTGAACGTATACATCCTGGGTGTTGCGTCCCACTTCCGCGGCATTTATGAGGCTGGCCGTCACCCCGGCCGACAGGTGCAGCATCTGGGTGTAATTGCGGTTCGTCAGGGGAATATCCCTGAGATCATTTTCGCCAATCAGTTGGCCAAGCGATGAAGTCTCTGTTTGGACCTGCACCTGATCGGCCTTTACCAGAACGATTTCGCTCTTCATCCCTATTTGCAGGGAAGTGTTGACGACAGCGGTTTCCGACACGTTCACCGTGACGTCAGTCCTTTTGACAGTCTTGAAACCCGTGATACTGAATTCGACGGAGTACTTGCCGGGGGAGAGCAACGCAAAACGAAACACGCCGTCGGTATCCGTCATGGCTGTGCGTTGCGCGCCCGTTTCCTGCTGGAGGAGTCCGACGGTCACGCCCGGTAACGCCCCACCTTGGGCGTCGGTGACTGTGCCGGAAAGCGCTCCGGTAGCCGAGGTTTGTGACCACAATGGTAGCGAAAATAAGATAGCCGCTAGCAGCGAAGCCGTGACTGGTCTGAGCATTTCTCACTCTCCTGCGAGATTTGCACCTCTTTTACGCACAAGGCAGGGGAGTGTCAAGACGGGTGGTCCAAATATGGGACAAGAACTGAGTCTCTGAGGGGATGTTTCGCTGAACTCGGTCCAGCTACTTTGACGGGAGCTCCCGCTAAGTCCTGGCTCTGCTCAGACTTGGTGATCGTAGTGCACAACGGGTAGTTCGAAGATGCGTCCAACGCCGGGAAGGCAGCGCCGCGACATAGCAGGCAAGAATCCTGCTCCCTCAGCCGAGAGCTGGTCGGGATAGTTCAGTTGCTGCATCAGCACCTGTGCCGCTTCCTTCACCGAGGCCCCTATCTGCGGCAACCTGTCCTCACGTATATGGCCAACAAATCCGGCCACACCGATACATCCTTTCAGATGCCCGCAGGGCCCAAAGACCGGGGCGGAAACGAAGCACAGTCCGTGGATGGTTCTTCCATAATCCACCGCGTAGCCCTGTTGTCGGACCTGTGCGAGTTCCTCCATAAGATGGGACAAGTTGGTAATCTTGATAGGCATACGGCGCATCAACTGTTGTTGCTCCAGCTTGGCGAGCACTTCCGGCTCGGCACGGTAGGCCAGGGAGAGCTTGCCGCAGGGCGAGGGATAAAACTCATTCTGAGAAATCTTCCAGTTCTCCGGTCTCATGTCCGGCAAAGCGCAATGCAGAATCCAGCCGGAACTGGCCAAACCAGTGCTGAGATGAGTTTGCTCCGTAAGCCACATGAGAACGGGAATCGCCAATCGCTTGATGCGCTTCTCGGTTAATGAGTGGCCGAATGTTGCCATTTTCATGCTGAGCCGGTAGCGCCCGTCTTCGGCGTCTCGCAGCACGTAGCCCTGCGACTCCAGTGTCCGCAGGATGTACCAAGCAGATGTTTTTGGAATCCGCAGGCGGCGGGCAATATCACGGCAGCTCATTCTGTCGCGTTCTCCAAAAGCTTCAACGATCGCCAGCGCGCGCTCCACCGCTCGGGACGTGCTCTTGTTTTTAGAACGCATGATCAATTCCACCCCGGCTTGATGAAATTCTCATAGCCCGGCCGGCGGCTACATTGTGTGCGGAACATATCACACCACATTCGCCGTCGCAAGTGAACGTATCCCTCTGCGCCTCTGCGTTGCCCCCCTCTTTTCCTGTAAGATTCTTTGGTGAACCCTTTCGAATTACTCGCCGAGACGCTCACTCCCGACGGCGCCGACATGAAACTCACCCGCCGCGGCAACGAGTACATCATCCTCGCCGGCGGCAAAAGCCTCATGTCCAGCCGCATGCACGGCTCGGAAGAAGCCCTGGCCACGCTCGCCTGCTCCCGCCTGCGCACCCACGAAGAGCCCCGCGTCCTCATCGGCGGCCTCGGCATGGGCTTCACCCTTCGCGCCACTCTTGATCTTCTCCCGCCTGACGCCGAAGTCGTCGTCGCCGAGCTCCTGCCCGCCGTCGTCGAATGGAACCGCGGCCCCCTCGGCCCTCTGGCCAATCACCCGCTCAAGGATAAACGTGCCCGCGTCGAAATCGGCGATGTCGCCGTCAAACTCCGCTCCAGCCCCGCCCGATTCGACGCCATCCTTCTCGATGTGGATAACGGCCCCTCCGCATTTTCCTCCCCGGAAAACGCCGGCCTCTATAACAACGCTGGATTAGCCTCCGCCTATGCGGCGCTGAAGCCCGGCGGCGTCCTGGCCGTCTGGTCCGCCCGCGAGGACCGCAAATTCGAACAGCGCCTGCGCTACGCTGGCTTCGCCGTCCACGCCGAACCCGTTCGCGCCCGCCTGAAAAAAGGCGGTCCCCGCCACACAATTTTTCTCGCCCACAAACCAGCTTAAGCTCGACGGTAAGTCTTCCGCTCTTTTCCGCCTCCACGGTCCCTCACTTCTTCAACTCCACCACCCCAATCCTCTCCAGCCCACGCAAATACTCCACCACCATCTCCAGCCCCACCGGCCCATACTCCGCCGACACCGCATCCCGAATCTCCCGCGCATTTCTCGTCCCATCCGCAAAATTCAGCGCCTCGTACGCGTACTCCTCCCCCGCGCCCCACAATCCCTCGTAGCTCAGCAGCTTCGGCGCGGCCATCCCTTTCTCCCGCCAGTGATCCGTAAAATAGTCATACCCAAACACGGCCATCGGCCCCCGCGGCTGTTCCACTCTCCGAAAAACCAGTGCCCCGTCCCCGCTCGCCGCAGCGCCGCCCCGAATCACTTTTTGCTCCACCGCCACAAACGGCGCCAACTTCTCATTCCCCGCGGCCAAGTGCGGAAAAAAACGCATGACCGAAAGCCCAATCTCCCGCTCCGCATCCGCAAATGCGAACCCCAGCACGCCGTATTCATCTCGCGGTACCTGCGCCATCCTCCGCTCCAACAAACTCCGCCTCGCCAACCGCCCAGTCTGCACCGCTTCTGCTGTTCCCAAGCGATTCTCCGCCCCCGCTCCCGCCAGAAAATACCCGCTGGCCGCCCCGATAAACGCCGCCCTCCTCAATTTCGTCGCATCAATATTCTCCGCCGTATCGAAATTCGTGTGAATGTACCTATCCGGCCAGTCATTCAGATAAATCGCCGGTATCTTGAACGACCCATCCTGATACACGTCATGGTCGCTCCCCATCGTGTACGCCGAATACTCCGCCCGCAGCGGCTCCTTACCCCCCTCCGCCGCCACAAAAGGAAACTCCGCCTTCCCCGTCGCCGCATACTGGTACGACTCCTCGTTCACGAACTCCGCGAACGCCCACGCTACGTCATGCACAAACGACGGCAAACTCATCGGCCCCCGCGTCACGTGGAACACCGCCTTGGTCACCGGCCCGCCGCCCACCATGTCCATATGAATCGCCGCCTTGATCCGCCGCGCCAACTCCGGCCGCGCATTCAGCAGCACCGTCGTCCCTTCGATCTCCGGCGGCCAGATAAACCGTATCGTCCGCGCCGGTCGCGCCAGTTTTCCTTCATTGATCAATTTCTGCAGCGTCCGCGCCACCTCCAGAATCGTCGCGCACCCGCTCGCATTGTCATTGGCCCCCGGCCGCTGGTGGTCCAGGTGGCACGAAAACGCAATCTCCTCGTCCTTTAACTTCGCGTCTGCCCCCGGAATCGTCGCCGTCACCACCTCGATATTCCCCGCATGCTGCCCCGCCTTCACCGTTGCATGCAGCCGGATCTCCTCCCCGCGCCCCAGCCGCTCCCGCAATCCCCGCGCGGTTTTCAGCGACACCATGAACGCAAACGTCTTGTTTGCCGAAAACGTCTCCAAATGCCCCCAGCGAATCAGATTCTCGTCCTCGCCGTACCACGCCGTTCTCTGATTCTGCGCATAACTCACAATCCCCGCCGCCCCGAACTTTCCCACCGCCAGCTCCTGCACCGCCCCCGCCTGCGCGCTCACCAGGACAATCTTTCCCTTCACGTCCTTTCCTGCATAATCGCTCTCTGCCGTCCCGCTCCCCACGTCCATCAGCCCCGCCGTTACTTCCGCCGACTCGCTGTCCTCCGCCAAAACAATCGGCATCGCCTCATAACTCGCCAAAAGTTTCCCGTTGAGCAGCCTCGGGTCGCAATCCTCCCGTAGCAAGGTCGCAAGCTGCCTGCGCATCTCCTCGTTGCTTTGCGGTTTTTTCGTCGCTGCGTCGTAACAACTCGCCGCATCCTTTCCGACTTCCCACAACTCCGCGAACTCCGCATCCCATGCCGGCCGCGACCGCTGCGTCCCATAGAAAATCTTCCCGTCCGCCGGAAACTGCAAAATCTGCACATCGCTCAACCCATACGCCCGCGCCCGCTCCGCCACCAGCTCCGCCGCCGCCCGAAATCCCCGCGAACCCCTCTGCCGGTGATTCCGCGCAATCCCCTCCAAATTCCTCTTCGCCGCCTCCCCGGAAATCTCCTCATGCAGCGCCGCCACCTCCCTCTCCGCCAACAGCGGCACCCTCTGCCCCGCCGCCACGCCCGCGCTCGCCACCATCACCCCAACAATCCCCACCACCCACGCCGTAAACAGTTTCATGTCCAATCTCCTTCCACCAACTTGCAATCAAATCGTTTCGATCTTTTTCCCGCCGCGTAGGGGCACGGCACCTGTCCCGACCTTGTCGGGATGCCGTGCCCGTCCCTATCTGGAGCCCGCCATCTTTTCCTGATTGTGTAGCGCCTGGTTTTAACCCGGCATCTTGTTTTTCTCTTCTCGTGCTTTTGCAATCCACAGTGGACTTAGTCTCGGTCGGAAGTTCGAAGCTAAACGCCGTTGCCGCGATGCGTTTCCAGTGGCGCGGCAAAGAGCGCAAGCAACTCCTCCTTCGTAATTTCCTTCCGCATTTGATCCACTTCGATGACCGAATTGAAAAGATCTTTCTTCTTCGCCTGTAGCTCATCAATTCGTTCATCGATCGTCCCGCGTGTATGAATCTTAAAGACCTTCACGGGCTTCTTTTGGCCTATCCGGTGGACTCGATCCGTCGCCTGATCTTCCACGGCAGGATTCCACCAACGGTCGTAGTGGATCACACAATTCGCCTCGGTCAGGGTCATGCCCAAGCCTCCGGCTTGGAGACTGATTAGAAAGAACGGAACTTCGCCCCGCTGGAAGTCCTCTTTCAATCTGGCCCGTTCCTTAATCGGCGTCGAACCATCCAAATAGAAATACCGCAACTGTTTGTCGCCAAGAACCCGCCGCAAAATCGAATGCATTTGCGTAAATTGGCTGAAAATCAGTGCCTTCTCATCGTTCTCTATTATCTCGTCCAGGACCTCAACGAACGCCTCAAGTTTGCCCGATCTCTTGTAGATTCCGCCCGAATCTTCCGTAACGAGCGCAGGATGACAGCAGATTTGTTTAAGCCTCAGAATTGCAGTGAGAACGGAAGTGTCGATTCGAACTTTGTCCCCAGGAAGTCCCGCTATCCTGTCCCTCTCCGCAAGAGCATAACGCTTATAGAGCTGAACCTGTTCGGGCGTAAGCTCGCAATAGCGATCCATCGGAATCTTGGCTGGAAGCTCGGAGGCCACGAGAGTCTTCTCACGTCGAAGCTTGAAAGGACTCACTCGCCTGCGCAGTCTCTCTTGGGCGCCCCGATCGTTCCTCTTCATAATCGGAATCTCAAACTGGTCGCGGAAGTAACTCTGAGTTCCCAAATAAGAGGGCATCAAAAAATCGTAGATTGACCACAATTCGCTAAGCCTATTCTCAATGGGTGTGCCCGTAATTGCGAGCTTGTGCTTCCCTATTAACTTCTTGCACGTCTTCGCCGTGGTAGTTTCCACATTTTTGATTTTCTGCGCCTCGTCTAGCACTACATATTCCCACGTCACTTTCGAGAGAATCTCTATATCCCGCGTGACAATGTTGTACGTCGTCAGAATTGCCTGGTAGTGATGAAGATCCTTTAGAATCCTTTGTCGATTTGAACCCATATAGATCGCAGTGCGAAACTCAACCGGGGACGTGAATTTTTTCAGGTCGTCTTGCCATGAACTGAGAACAGACGGCGGACAAACGACCAGTGATGTCCCTGCTTCTCCACCCGCATGAGCATCAAGTAGTTTCGTCAGCGCTTGGGCAGTCTTTCCTAATCCCATCTCGTCGGCCAGAATCCCATTCAAACCATACTTCGCAAGAAACGCGAGCCAGTCATAGCCATGTTTCTGGTACGACCGCAATATACCTTTTAAACTGTACGGCAGCGGATGCTCCTCAATCTGCGAGAAATCTTCGAGTGCCTTTCGAAATTGAGCATAAGCATCAGATATATCAAGGCTGGCGACTTGCTCTAAGAGAGACTGCACCTCATCGAAGTGGTAAGTCCGAGTGCGAAACCTTTCTTCTATAGCCTCGACTTCCGGGATCTCCTCGACTCGCTCAGCAACGCGCGCATGGGTTTGCTTGTCCGCTTGAATCCAAGCCTCGCCATGTCGAATGAAGCTTCGCGAGGAGTCGAGCTTCTCCATTTCCTGATAGCCGACCTTGAATTTATCGGCCTCGTAACGAACGTCAAACCAAATCCAGGGTCCATCCACTTGCAGCGAAACTTTTGGCTGGAACTGCTGTACGATAACGCGTTGCGACTGAACATCTCTCGCCACTTTACTTCCCGGCTCAGATTGAATTCTTTTCAGATCATGCAATAGGAAAAAAGGAATTTGATCGCCGCGCAGCCTGGTTTTTCCAATTTCCCCAGTTAGCGTTTCGAACTTCCTCTCCTGAGGCTTACGAAAATATCCGCTCGGCGCATGGGCGTACTTAGAGCCCTCGATAAACTTCGCGTCCTGGGGCGCGTCAATTCGAATCCGGGAATCAGGGGATGCCAATGACGTCTCGACCTCGACGTCTTCCCCAACTTGCGACACGTTGTGTTCATATTCCAGCGGCTTCTCATCAACATGTATGCGCTTTGAAGCCTTCGAAAACTCAACACTGGCCTTCGGGCGAAGATAGTTGAGTACTTCAGGAACATCTCTTTCCGGAAAGACAAAACCCTTTTGAGGATCAAACCGCGCGTCTAGATTTGCCAGCTGGATTAACGTATGCCGATTTTTCTGGGAAATGCGAAAATATCGATCCCCGACCTTGATGCGCGCAGGTAGTTTTCCGAGATTTTCAAAGCGATAGACCGCATCCCCATGGCGCAGGCTCACATCGACGTAGACGTTGCTCTCATCAACGGAGGAATCAACATGGACCTCCACATCCTTCGTCTTGGGAAAGAGACGGGAGAAGAAACTTATGAACACCTGTCCGGCTGCCTGGCGCATAATGGATTAGATATCTAGCGACTTATAATCATTCGTGCGCCGAACTTCAAGGATTCGTTGCAGGGCTCGTACTTTGACCGCACTGCGCATCACTCACTATTCCCGATCACGATTTCTAGACTTTTCCACAAACCCTTCAAATCTTACATTAGAATCATTGAAATACCGTTACTTATACGCTATCATTCTTTATGAATTACGGCCTCCACATCCTCCCGCAACCCCAAACCGCATTTTCTTCGCCCTCTTGCGCTCTTCCAAAAGCAGGAGCGTTCCGCAACTCCCCTGCAATCAATCTCTTCCACACTCTTTCGCTTTTCCAAAAACAGGATCGCGCCGCAACCCTTCTGAAATCTGTAATTTGCGCACTCTTTGCAAAAACACCGGGGATGTACCGCCTTCTGCTCTCTAATAATCTATTCCCGCCTCTCCGATCCTCATTTTTTTCATCCCTCCGCGCCAAACCCCATCCCGCAAGTCCCTTATTTGCCATTCTTACAAACTTCGCTCTCCGTAACCCCCTTTATTTGCCATTCTTACGAAAACAACCGGGGTGTACCCCATCTCTTCCCAAAATGGAACTCCTCCCCGCCCCTCTCTTTACCTCACTACCTCATTACCTCCTTACCTCATCTTTCCCATACTTCCTTACCTCGCCTTTCTCCTATACAATCCCGCCTCGGCACCCTCGGAGGCCACATGAGCTTTAGTCAGCGCCTGCAAGACATCCGCGACGGCTTCGACTCCGGCTTCTGGGTCGCCAACATCAGCGAGATCTTCGAGCGCCTGGCCTACTACGCGGCCTTCTCCTCCCTGGCCATCTATCTCCACGAAACCCTGAATTTTCCCGCCTCCCAAACCGGCACGCTCACCGGCATCTTCGGCGGCATGGTCTGGTTCATGGCCATCTTCGGCGGTGCCCTGGCCGACCGCTTGGGATTCCGCCGCGCCCTTTCCCTCGCCTACCTCATCCTCAGCGCTGCCTATTTCCTCATCGGCTCGCTGGGTGCCTCCTGGATGGCCCCGCTGCGCGGCGCGGTCCCGCTCACCGGCCTGGTCGCCTTCGTGCTCCTCCTGCCCGCCCTGGGTGTCTCCATGGTCAAACCCTGCGTCGTGGGCATGACCGCGCGCGGCTCCCGCGAAAACGTCCGCACCCTCGGCTATTCCATCTACTACACCATGGTCAATATCGGCGGCGCCGCAGGTCCGTTTGTGGCCTCCTGGGCCCACCGCCACCTGGGCATCGAGCGAGTCTTTCGCGTTTCCGCGCTCAGCGTCTTTGCCATGTTCATCGCCGTGCTGATTTTCTTTCGCGATCCGGGGCGCGCCGCGGAAGTTTCCCCCTCCATCAAGCAAACCCTGCGCAACTTCCTCACCGTGGCCGGCAATCCCAAATTCATGATTTTTCTGCTTATCTTCACCGGCTACTGGGTCGTCTTCTGGCAGGAATTCATCATGCTGCCCGTCTATATTCACGCGCACATCAGCTCCACCGCCGATGTCGAACTCATGCTGATGACCGACGCCTCGGTGGTCATCTGCCTGACCCTGGCCGTGAACCATGTTTTGCGCAAGCTGGGCGCCTTCCGCGCGGTCATTCTCGGCACGCTGGTCAGTTCCCTCGCCTGGCTTGTCCTGGCCGCGCATCCCACTGTGTGGACCGCCGTGCTCGCCATCGGCATCGTGGCCGTCGGCGAAATCATTCAACAGCCGCGCTACTACGAATATATTTCCAACCTGGCGCCGGCCGGGCAACAGGGCACCTACATGGGCTTTGCGTTCATGCCCATCGGCATCGGCTCATTGATTGGCGGCTGGCTCGGCGGACGCCTCGCGCATCACTACGGCGAAGTGGTGAATCAGCCGGAACGCATGTGGTGGGTAATCTGTGGCGTTGGTCTGCTGACTACCGCCCTGCTCGTCGTCTATGACCGCATCGTGAAGCCGGGACAGGAGGACGCTCCCGCCGCGAGCGCATAGCGAAGCGCCCGGAGGAAGATTCAGTTCACGCGGCGGCGCAGATGATCGAGCGCTTCGCGCGCCAGACGATAGCGCGGCTCGATCGTCAGCGCTTTTTGAAAACTGGCTTTGGCGCGCACATACAGTTCCTTGGCCAGATAGGCCCGGCCCAGGTTGTAATAAGGAAAATGCCGCGGCTCGTAACGGCGCGCTTCCAGCGCCAGTTCCAGCCACGGAATGGCCTCATCGGGGCGGCCTAGTTCGATCAGGTAGGCTCCGATGTCGTTGTACGGGTTGCCGTATTCGGGATCGATCTTGATGGCCCGCTTGCATTCGGCGATGGCCTCTTCGAGGCGGCCCTGAAAATGGTAAGCCCAGCCGAGAAAGGTGTACGCTTCCGCCGTCGGATGCACTTCGAGCGAAGCGCGGTAGAGTTCCACGGCGTTATCGTAGTCGCCTTCCATCTGGGCCTGGTAGGCGTCTTGCAGCAAGTCCCATGCGTTGGTCAGTGTGTCCTGGCTCATCACCATCCAGGAATAGCACGCAGGGAGAAAGTTTTCTACAGTACGAAAGTCCTGTATTGCAGCGGTAGAACCTGTACCACGCGGGAGTTGCTTTCTTCCGCTGGAAGTCGGCAGATAAAGCTGGGAAAATAGCGGAACGTCGGAAATAGCAACGAAGTCCGGGGAGGTTTTGTGAAGCGCATAATCTGCTGGTTGGGAATCGCAACGCTGGCCATGGCGGGAGTGGCGCTGGCGCAGGGAACGGAAAAGAAACCAAAGGCCAAAAAAGCCGCCGCGCCGGTGGATAAGGAAGCCGTGGAGCGCGGGAGAATCCTGTTCGAAAAAAAGTGCGCGCTCTGCCACAACGCGGACAGCGATGTGCGCAAGATCGGCCCGGGACTGAAGGGCTTGAACCAGCGCGGGAAATTCAGCGTTAACGACAACAAAATCACGGACAAAACGCTGAAGGCCTGGATCGAAAGCGGAGACGAGCAGATGCCGCCGTTCAAGGAAGTGTTGAGCGAAAAAGAAATTATGGACGTGGTGCGCTACGTAAGAACGCTGTAAGACCTCCGGCATAAAAAACTCCGCGGAATTGCGCGAAGGCAATCCCGCGGAGGAGTATTTTTCCCGATACGGCTTCGACACCCACCCGGCTTCACGGCGCAAACGAATTGTGCAGCGGCGCGGGCGGAGTCAGGGCATTCCCGGAAAATACTTATCCGAGAATGGCATCCTTGAAGGCCTTGGCCGCGCGCAGACGCACCACGGTCTTGGCCTTGATCTTGATGGCTTCGCCCGTTGCCGGGTTGCGGCCCATGCGCGCCTTGCGGTGCGCTTTCACGGCGCGGCCAATGTTCGGAACGACGAACTTTCCCGCGCCGCCCTTGCACTCTTTCACGGCCAGTTTGAAGAGTTCTTCAAAAAACGTGACCACTGTCTTTTTCGGCGTGCCGCACTTTTCAGCTAAGGTCGCCACGATCTTGCTCTTGCTCATTGGCTTGGCTGCCATCTAGTCTCCTCTTATTTGACTTTCTTCTGAGCCCGAACGAATCGGGCCAGGCGGCGCGATTTTCCCCGACAGATGAAGTGTAAAACGCGCACCGAAAGGCACTATAGCCAAGGGATTCGCAGAACGCAAGAAAAAACAGCAAAAATACCAAGAAAAACGGGGGTTTCCGGAAGAGACGGGAGCGGGCGGGATTTGCCGTGCGGGAAAAAGAAAACGGGGCGCCCGCGGCGCCCGGATTCGAAAGGTTTGGAGGAGGTTTCGAAACCCGTTAGAGGGAAGCGAGGTCCTCGTAAAAGTGGGCGATGGCGCGGATGCCGTTGAAATAGTTGTCCAGGGCGATGTGCTCGTCGGGAGCGTGGGCGTTTTCATCGGGGAGGCCGAAGCCGATGAGCACGCAGGGAACCTTGAAGGTGTCGTGCATCTGGGTGACAAAGGGGATGGAACCGCCTTCGCGGATGAAGACGGCTTTTTTGCCAAAACCCTTCTGCAGAGCGGCCTGGGCGATCTGGAAAATGGGGGCGTGGAAAGGGGCCACCCAGGGTTTGCCGGTGCTGAGAGTTTCGAACTTCATCTTCACGGATTTGGGGAGAAGTTTTCGAATGTGCTTTTCGACGAGGCGGGCGATTTTATCGGGGTTCTGGTTCGGAACCAGGCGGGTGGAAAATTTGGCGAAGGCCTTGGAGGCGATGACGGTCTTAGCGCCTTCGCCCTGGTAGCCGCCCCAGATGCCGTTGAGTTCGAGAGTGGGGCGAGTCCAGAGACGTTCGACGATGGAAAAGCCCTTTTCGCCGCAATAGGCGGGAGCGCCGACGGCCTTGCGAAAATCCTTTTCCTTCCAGGGAAGGGCATTGAGGGATTTGCGTTCGGCTTTGGAAAGCTTGGCGATGTCCTTATAGAAACCGGGGATGGCGACGCGAAAATCCTTGTCATGAAGCTTGGCGAAGAGTTCGCAGAGGATGGTGATGGGATTGGGAACGGCGCCGCCGTAGACGCCGGAATGGAGATCGCGCTCGGGGCCGGTGAGTTCGATTTGGTAGTAGTTGAGGCCGCGCAGGCCGTAGGTGATGGAAGGAACGCCCGGGGCGAGCATGGAGGTGTCGGAGACGACGAGGGCGTCGGCCTGCAGGCGGGCTTTGTTCTTCTGGACGTACTCCCAGAGGCTGACGCTGCCGACTTCCTCTTCGCCTTCGATGAGCACCTTGACGTTGATGGGGAGTTTTCCGTGGGTCTTGAAGAGGGATTCGAGGGCCTTAAGGTGGATATGCACCTGGCCCTTGTCGTCGGCGGTGCCGCGGCCGAAGAGGCGGCCGTCGCGGACGGTGGGTTCAAAAGCCGGGGAGGTCCAGAGATCGAGAGGCTCGGCGGGCTGAACGTCGTAATGACCATAGAAAAGGATGGTGGGCTTGCCGGGGGCGTGAAGGGATTCGGCGTAGACGAGAGGATGAAGAGCAGTGGGAACGATTTCGACGGTCTGGAAGCCGGCGGAGCGGAGATTGGAGGCGACCCATTGGGCGGCGCGCTCGATATCGGGCTTGTGCTCGGTCTTGGCGCTGATGCTGGGGATGCGCAGGAAGTCGCAAAGCTCGTTCAGGTGCTGATCACGATGGGCAAAAATATACTCGGCCAGATTCATATTCCCCCGCGGAAAGCGCTGATTTCATTTGAGTTTCAAAACCAATAACAAAAAACCAAGCCGCCTCCGGGACAAGAAGCGCGGCAAAGGAATGATTCCCATGCCAAGTACAGAATAGTATGATTCCGGAGTTTGGAGCAACAGGAGAGAGCAACAGAAAAGCGGGAGATGTTTACATTGGAGAACAGTTCAGGACGAGGGAATTGACCGTATCCCCGGATCGTCCGAACATGGGGGAATCATGGGGCGTGAATATGCAAGCGATCCACGGCGGAGCAGCCGGATTTTTCACCGGGTGCGGGTGCAGGCGCTGGGGACGGGCTTGCAGGGGCGGAAATTCCGGGAAATCTGCGAGACGGTGATGGTAAGCGCCCACGGCGGCCTGCTCTACCTGAATCATGGGGTAGAGAACGGAGGGCTGCTGGTGCTGGTGAATCCGGAGACGCAGGAAGAGCTGGAATGCCGGATCGTGTTTTTGGGGGATGCGGGAGAGAAAGGGCAGCGCGTGGGAGTGGAGTTTTTGACACCGTCGCCGCATTTCTGGGGGATTGATTTTAAGCAGGGGCCGAAACAGGACGGTGGGCCGGAGACTGTTCATTGAGTTGAAACCTTCCAGGGTTCCGCCTGGCGTGAAGGCCAAGGGCTTCGAAGAGAAACATCCCCTCTTGCTGCAGATCAACATGACACTCCGAACTTGGTTATGGGCGGGATTCGGGACGGTCGCCGCTGCAGGTCTTGCGTCATTTGTGCGTGAGGTTAACTCTAACAGGCTACGGGAAAAAGGGCTGAAAATTCGTCTAGAGGCTGCCTTGGAGCAGGTAAAGGATTGAAAACAAGAGCCGGGCTAAAGAGCCTGTGGGGCAACCGCAAAATCAGTTCCTCAGCGGCTAAAGCCGCATTGAAAAGAAAGCATTTTTGTCGGAGCTTAAGCTCCGACCCCCTATAAAGCAAGAGTTACCACACACACTCTAGAGCCCGGCCTCTACAAAATCATAAGAAGGAAGAGTTTTTCCGCAGCCTGGTAAACCTCTATACGTGAAAACAAGGGGTGCCCGCGGGTTTGGGTGGCGGCTGGAGGGGTGTGTTACCATCGCGTTATTGGCTGGCGGATGGAGTTGAGCGATCGTATGACATCGAGCACGACGATGAAGGCATTGCGCAAGATGAAGAGCGGGCGGGGGCTCTCGTACGAGAGCGCAGCGGTGCCGGAGATTGGGCCGGCGGATGTATTGGTGCGCGTGCGGGCGGCTTCGATTTGCGGGACGGATTTACATATCTATGGATGGGACAAGTGGTCGCAGGGGCGGATCAAGCCGCCGGTGACGCTGGGGCACGAATTTTGCGGGGTGGTGGAGCGGATTGGCGAGGACGTCGCGGCGGTGAAGCCCGGCGATTTCGTGAGCGCGGAGATGCACGTGAATTGCGGGCACTGCCACCAGTGCCGCCTGGGCGAGGCGCACGTCTGCCAGAATCTGCATATTTTGGGGATTGACCGCGACGGAGCGTTCGCGGAGCTGGTGAAGATTCCGGCGGCGAATATCTGGAAGCTGGATTCGTCGATTCCGGAGCACTACGCGGCGATTCTGGACCCGCTGGGGAACGCGGTGCATACGGTGCTGGCGGGGCCGGTGGCGGGGCGGACGGTGCTGGTGACGGGGTGCGGGCCGATTGGGCTGATGGCCATAGCGGTGGCGCGGGCGTGCGGGAGTTCGGTGATTTTTGCGACGGAAGTGAACGAGCAGCGGCGGGCGATGGCGAAGAAGATGGGCGCGGACGTGGTGGTGAATCCGGCGGAGGAAGATGCGGTGGCGCGGATTCTGAGAGAGACGGGCGGAACGGGAGTGGATGCGCTGCTGGAGATGTCCGGGAACGTGACGGCGATTCATCAGGGGTTCGCGGCGCTGCGGGCGGGGGGAAGGGCGTCGCTGCTGGGGATCCCGACGGAAGCGGTGGCGCTGGACCTGGTGAAGGACGTGATTTTCAAGGGAGCGACGGTCCAGGGGATTTACGGGCGGAGGATGTACGAGACGTGGGTGCAGATGACGGCGCTGCTGAAGGCGGGGCGGGTGAACCTGGAGCCGCTGTTCGGGGAGCGGGTGGCGTTGAGCGAGTTTGAGAGCGCGTTTGCGAAGTTGTCGGGTGGGCATGCGGGGAAGATTCTTTTGTATCCCAATGGGATGGCGGGGTGAGGTTTTTTCATTTTTGCTTGAGTAGTGAAGTAAACGTTGGGATGCTTTCCGGCAAAGATTGAAAACAAGAGCCGGGCTGAAGCCCGGCTTCTACAAATACAGGCGAGGCAACAGTTATTCCGCAGCCTGTTAGATTTGCCAGGCATAACAACTCACAATAATAGCGAGCGGGAATGAGGAGTGTGGATATGGCTACGGGAGAAGAGATGATGAAGGGGAATCCGCTGCAGTACATTACGGAGCAGCTGGCGGAGTTGCGGGCGAAGGGAGTGGCGCCGAAGTTGCGCGTGCTGGAGGGGGAGCAGAAGGCGGTGTGCACGTTCGACGGGCGGGAGATTATCAATCTGGCGTCGAACAACTATCTGGGGCTGACGACGCACAAGGCGCTGCGCAAGGCGGCGCTGGAGGCGGTGCGCAAGTACGGGGCGGGAGCGGGAGCGGTGCGCACGATTGCCGGGACGATGAAGCTGCACATGGAATTGGAGGAGCAGATCGCGCGGTTCAAGAACGTGGAAGCGTGCGTGGTGTTTCAATCCGGGTTTACGGCAAATGCGGGAACGGTTTCGGCAGTGCTGGGCAAGGAGGACTTGATCATTTCGGACGAGCTGAATCACGCGTCGATTATTGACGGGGCGCGGCTTTCGAAAGCGACGATCAAGGTGTTCAAGCACAAAGACGTGAAGGACTGCGAGCGGATTTTGCAGGAGACGGCGAACTGGGCGGGGCACAAGCTGATCATTACGGACGGTGTGTTTTCGATGGACGGGGACATCGCGCCGCTGGGAAAGCTCTGCGACCTGGCGGAGAAATACAACTGCATCATGATGGTGGACGACGCGCATGCTTCGGGCGTGCTGGGGCGGGGCGGGCGCGGGAGCGTGGATCACTTCGCATGCCACGGGCGGGTGCACATCCAGGTGGGGACGCTGAGCAAGGCGATTGGGGCGATGGGTGGGTACGTGTGCGGTTCGCGCGACCTGATCGATTTTCTGTATTTGCGGGCGCGGCCGTTCCTGTTTTCGACTTCGCATCCGCCGGCCACCGTGGGAGCGTGCCAGGCGGCGTTCACGCTGCTGGATTCCCCGGAGGGAGAAAAGCTGGTGAAGAAGCTGTGGGCGAATACGAAATATTTCAAGAGGGAATTGAAGCGGCGAGGGTTTCAGTTTCAGGCCAGCGAGACGCCGATCATTCCGATTCACGTGGGGGACGCGGCGAAGGCGTTCGAATTTTCGAAAAAGCTGTTCGAGGCCGGGGTGTTTGCGCCGGCGGTGGGTTTCCCGACGGTGGCGGAGGGCAAGGCACGGCTGCGGGCGATTGTGAGCGCGGGGCACAAGAGGGAGCAGTTGCTGCGGGCGGCGGAGTTGATGGCGGAAGTGGCGGGGCCGCTGGGGATTGTGTGAGGGCGGTACGGACGAAGAGCGAGAATTCCGGATGGGCGTTGTGCAGAAATTAAAAGTTGAGATCCTTCGGGCCCGATAAAAAGCATCGGGCCCTCAGGATGACACCCTTACATTATTGTTCGCGGGCTAGGGAGGGTCGGCGGCTCTGCCGCATTAGCCGCGGTTTGCTATACTCGCGCGCATGAGCGCTGCGGAAAAAAAGAAGCTGTTCCTGGTGGATGCGATGGCGCACATCTACCGGGCGTTTTATGTGCCGATGGACCGTCTGCGGACGCGCGACGGAGTGCCCACCAAGGTTCCCTACCTGTTTGGAAATATCGTGCGGAGAATTCTGAAGGAGTATCAGCCGGACTACGTCGGAATTGTGTTTGACAGCAAGGGGCCGACGTTCCGGGACAAGCTGTTTGAACGGTACAAGGCCAAGCGGCCGCCGATGCCGGACGAGCTGGCGATGCAGATTCCGTTTGTGCGGCGGCTGTGCGAGGCCATGCGCTTGCCGGTGCTGGAGATGAACGGGTACGAGGCGGACGACGTGCTGGGGGCGCTGGCGCAGCAGGGGGCGAAGAAGGGGCTGGAGGTGGTGCTGGTCAGCAATGATAAGGACATGATGCAGCTGGTGGGCAACGGGGTGCGGACGCTGCGCACGGGGTCGGGAGGAGCGAAGAGCGACACGCTGGTGGATGAAGGGAAGGTGGAGGAGATTCTGGGGGTGCCGCCGCAACAGGTGGTGGACGTGATGGCCTTGATGGGCGACACGATCGACAATATTCCGGGAGCCAAGGGGATTGGGGAAAAAGGGGCGGTGGAGCTGATCCGGAAATATGGGAGCGTGGAGAACGCGCTGGATCATGCGGATGAAGTTTCGAATAAGCGGTATCGCGAGGCGCTGCAGCAGCAGCGCGAGCAGGTGATGCTCTCGAAGCAACTGGCGACGATCGCGCTGGATGTGCCGCTGGAGCTGGATTTGCACTTACTGGAGAGCCGCCAGCCGGATGTTGCGGCGCTGGCGGCGCTCTACCGCGAGCTGGGATTCACATCGCTGCTAAAGGAGTTGGGGGCCGATGCGGCCGCGCCGCCCGGGCCGGGGGCCGCCGCGGAGAAGACGGATTTCGCGCAACTGGCCACGGCGGGGGAATTTCGGGCGTGGCTGGAAAAATTGCCCAAGAGCGCTGCGCTGGCGGTATGGCTGAATCTGGAAAGCGAAGGGCGGGAGACGGAAGGATTTGGGACGGGGATTGCGTCGGTGGAGGTCTCGCGCGGGGAAGGAGAAGGGCGCGCGGTGTGGGTGGATGAAAAGGGAGAGGCGCTGCGGGCGCTGGGGACCGTGCTGGCGGACGGGAAGCGCGCGAAGGTGGTGCACGACGCGAAGCTGATGGAGCTGCTGGCGGGGCCGGTGGCGGGGATTCGGCATGCGACGCAGCTTTATTCGTATCTGCTGCGGCCGACGACCGCGAATCACAATTTTGCGGACTGCGCGCTGCGGCATTTGAACGCGGTGCTGACGGGAGCGCCGGGGGAACGGGCGGCGATTTTGCAGCGGCTGGCGCCGGTGCTGCGCCAGCAGGTGGAGGAGCAGGGGCTGGCGGAGGTGTACGAGACGATTGATCTGCCGCTGGCGCCGGTGCTGGCGGCGATGGAGCGGACGGGAGTGCGGGTGGATCCGGCGGCGCTGGAGGAGATGTCGCGGGCGATGGAAAAGGAGATCCGGCGGCTGGAGAAGGAGATCTGGGAACTGGCGGGTGTGGAGTTCAACGTGAACTCGCCGATGCAGCTGGCGGAGATACTTTTTGACAAGCTGAATTTGCAGACGGCGACGAAGCGAGGGAAGGCCAAGGCGCGTTCGACGGCGGTGGACGTGCTGGAGGAACTTTCCGCGTCGCATCCGCTGCCGGGGAAAATTATCGAGTACCGGGAGATCGCCAAGTTGAAATCGACGTATGTGGATGCGCTGCCGAAACTGATTCATCCGGCGACCGGGCGGCTGCACACCAGCTTTAATCAGACGGGAACGGCGACGGGGAGGCTGAGCTCGTCGGATCCGAACCTGCAGAATATTCCGGTGAGGAGCGAGCTGGGGCGGCAGATTCGCGCGGCGTTCGCGGCGGAAAAGGGGAAGGTGCTGCTCTCGGCGGACTATTCGCAAATTGAGCTGCGGATCATGGCGCATTTTTCGGGGGACAAGGTGCTGGTGGAGGCGTTTCGCAACGGCGAGGACATCCATGCGCGGACGGCGCAGGAGGTGTTCGGGGTGGGGCCGCTGGCGCAGACGGCGGAGCACCGGCGGGCGGCCAAGGCGATTAATTTTGGGATTATTTACGGGCTTTCGGCGTTCGGGCTGGCGCAGCAACTGGGAATCGAGCAGCGGGAGGCGGCGAAGTTTATTGGGGCGTATTTTCAGAGGTACAGTGGTGTGAAGGAATATCTGGAGCGGACGCTGGAAGAGACGCGGAAGACGAGCCAGGTGAAGACGCTGTTTGGGCGCATTCGTCCGATACCGGAGATAACCGCGCCGCAGATGCAGCTGCGGAATTTCGCGGAGCGGACGGCGCTGAATTCGCCGCTGCAGGGGACGGCGGCGGACCTGATCAAGCTGGCGATGATCGCGATCGAGCGGAGGCTGCGGGCGGAGAAGTACAAGGCGAGGATGATTTTGCAGGTGCATGACGAGCTGCTGTTTGAAACGCCGCCGGGAGAGCTGGAAAATTTGAAAGAGATGGTGCGCAAGGAGATGCAGGGAGTGCGGAAGCTGGACGTTCCGCTGGTGGTGGACGTGAAGGCGGGGGCGAACTGGCGGGACATGCAATAGGGTCCGGGGGCGCGCGGAAGGCTTTTTTAAAGCAATTCTTTTCAGGAGGCGCGGCAGGGAGTAGAATGCGCCCGGGGGGTCAGGACCTGCCCTTCACTGACCTGCCTCGGAGGGGACCATGCGCAAGTTGAGTATCAGCGTTTTGGCGGTGTTGCCGTTGCTTTTGACGGGCGCCGCGGTTGTGAAAGCTCAGGAACAGAATCCCGTTAAATCGTCGCTGGCGGTAATCGAAGAGGCCGGGCGGTTTTACCGTTACGACTGCGAGATGTGCCACGGCGCGGACGGAAGCGGCAAGGGCGATCTGGCGCAGGACATGAAGCTGGAGACGCACGACTGGCGCACAGGGAATGTGATCGAGAAGATGACGGATGCGGAGATCTTCACGATCATCACCAAGGGCAAGGGGAAGATGGTGCCCGAGGGGGAGAGGGTGAAGGCGGAGATTCGCTGGAGTCTGGTGCATTATGTGCGCTTGCTGGCGAGGAAGGGCGGAGGAGGAAGCACGCCGCCGGCTCCGGCCATCGGAAAGCCCGCGGCGGAAGAAGCAAAGCCCGCGGCGGAGACTCCCAAGCCCGCGGCAGAGGCTCCGAAGCCGGCCGTAGAAGCGCCCAAGCCGCCCGCAGCGGAGCCTCCGAAGCCGCCCGCGGCCGACGCGCCGAAGCCGGCAGGGGATGCGCCCAAGCCGCCCGCCGATGCGCCAACACCGCCAGCGGACGCACCGAAGCCTCCGGCTCGCCAGGGGACGTGAGGAGAGAGAATCGGGAATTAGTGAAGGACAGCCCGGCGCTTGCAACTGCCGGGCTGTATTTTTTGGAGTGCAATTTATTCAGGAGGAAGGCATGGCGCATGCGCCGAAATTCTTGCAACTGGTGAATGAAGCAAAGTCCCGCGTGAAGGAAACGAACGTGGCCGAGGTGAAACGACGGCTGGATGCGGGGGAGAAATTGGTGCTGGTGGACGTGCGGGAAGAGAGCGAATGGGCGCGGGGGCATCTGCCGGGAGCGGTGTACATGGGGCGCGGGGTGATTGAGCGGGACATCGAGCAGAAGATTCCGGACACGGCGGCCAAGCTGGTGCTGTACTGCGGAGGAGGGTTCCGTTCGGTGCTGGTGGCGGAGAATCTGCAGAAGATGGGCTACAGGAATGTGGAGTCGATGGACGGCGGATGGAAGGGCTGGGTGGATGCGGGGTTGCCGACGGCGAAGGAGTGAAGCGGGGGCGGGTATTGCTGGCAGGGAAAAAATGGCTGGGGCGGAAGGATTCGAACCTTCACCGACCTCATTAACAGTGAGGTGTCCTACCGGTTAGACCACGCCCCAGCGGCGTAGTGCAGTGAAGCAGGTCTTCACAGAATACCGTGAGTTGGAATTGGAATCAAATTGGGGCGAGAACGGGAAAATCGTGGAAAGAGGCAAGGAGCGGGAAAAAAGCAGGGTGGTGCGTTCCGGAGTGGCACGCGGAACGGATTCCTGATTGAACCATCCGCTAAAATTTGCGAATTAGTTACGTCACCCGTGGTTCGCAGCGGTATTGTGATTTTGGAAATTTGTGAGCGGTCGAGTTGCAATAAGGAAAGAATTATCGGAAACTAGTCAACCGTTCGTTGCTTCGGCAAGTGAACGGTGCAAAGCAAGCCGCAAGGCGCTCCCTGAGGGACGCTCTACAGGTTCGGGCTAGACATATACCATGGCGCAGATTTTTCACCGCAGTACAAACTTTATCGCGCGGTTCTCGCTGTTCGCTGCCATCCTGGCGGCGGGGCTGGCGGGTCTGGTAATTTACGCCACGCCGCGTTCACCCTATAAGACGAACCAGAATGTGGTGCGTGAGCAGCCCATTCAATTCAGCCACAAGCACCACGTGGGGGACGACGGCATAGACTGCCGGTACTGCCACACGGGAGTGGAGACTTCGGCGTTTGCGGGGATACCGCCGACGAAGACCTGCATGAACTGCCATTCGGTGCTGTTTAAGGATGCGGCGTACCTGGAGCCGGTGCGGGAAAGCTACCGGAGCGGGAAGCCGCTGCAGTGGTCGCGGGTGCACCGCCTGCCGGACTTCGTTTATTTCAACCACAGCATTCACGTGAACAAGGGAGTGGGCTGTTCGTCCTGCCACGGGCCGGTGAATCAGATGGCCCTGATGTGGCAGTCCTCGACGCTGCTGATGAGCTGGTGTCTGGATTGCCACCGCAATCCAGGGCAGGTGCTGCGCGAGAAGAAGGACGTTGTGAACATGGATTGGAAGGCGCCGGCGAACCAGGCGGAAATCGGGCGGGCGCTGGCGGCGCAGTACAAGATTCGGACGACGGCGGAACTGACCAGTTGTTCGACGTGTCATCGGTAGAAAACGCAGGGAATCCGGAGAGACGCAAAGAGAAGGTATGAGCGCGGACGATCACAAGCACAAGCAACACGACGAACACGACCACGAGGAAGTGGAACTGGCGCCGCGGGAATATTCCGTGGACCTGGCAGCCATCCGCGAACGGCTGAGCAAGAGCAGCGGGAAGGAATACTGGCGCAGCCTCGAAGAGCTTTCCGACAATCCGCACTTTGCGGAGCTGCTGCACCGGGAATTTCCGCGGCAGGCTTCGGAGCTGGATGAATCGGTGGACCGGCGCGATTTTCTGAAGCTGGCGGCGGCTTCGCTGGCTCTGGCGGGTCTTTCGGGATGCGGCGGACCGCCGAGCGAGTCGATTGTGCCGTACGTGACGCAGCCCACCGGACTGACCCCGGGCAAGCCGCAGTTTTATGCGACGGCGCTGCAGATGGGCGCGGACGCGATCGGGCTGCTGGTGGAAAGCCACGAAGGGCGGCCGACCAAAATTGAGGGCAATCCGGATCATCCGGGGAGCCTGGGAGCGTCGAACGCGTTTGCGCAGGCATCCGTGCTGGGGCTCTATGACCCGGACCGCGCGCAGGTGGTGACGCACCAGGGGAATATCGAATCCTGGGGAGCATTTCTGGAGACGGCGGCGGGCGCGGCGAAGGTGCTGAAGACCGGCGCGGGACTGAAGATTCTGACGGGAAGCGTGACGTCGCCGACGCTGGCGGCGCAGATTCGGGGACTGCTGACGCAGTATCCGCAGGCGAAGTGGCATCAGTGGGAGCCGGCGGGTTCGGACGGAGCGCGGGAAGGCGCGAAGCTGACGTTCGGGCGCGTGGTCAGCGCGGTGTACCGCCCGGAGAAGGCGGAAGTGATTCTGTCGCTGGATGCAGATTTCCTGGCGAGCGGGCCGGGGCATTTGCGTTACGCGAAGCAGTTCGCGCGGCGGCGCAAGCTGAGCGGGGCGGGGTCGGAGATGAACCGGCTGTACGTGCTGGAGCCGACGCCTTCGGTGACGGGAGCGTCCGCGGATCATCGCGTGCCAATGCGGGCCTCGGATGTGGGGCTGTTTGCGCGGGCGCTGGCGGGGAAACTGGGATTGGGCGGTGGAGCGCCGCTTCCGGCGGGCAGCGAAAAACTTTTGGAGACGGTGGCCGGAGAGCTGCAGAAGCATCGCGGGGCGAGCCTGGTAATTGCCGGGGAGCAGCAGCCCGCGGAAGTGCATGCGCTGGCGCACGCGATGAATCAGGCGCTGGGAAATAATGGCGCGACGGTGTACTACACGGAGCCGGCGGAAGCGCAGCCGGTGAATCATGCGGAGTCGATTCGCGAATTGTGCGCGGACATGCACAACGGGCGCGTGGACACGCTGCTGATCCTGGGCGGGAATCCGGTCTATGACGCGCCGCGGGATTACGATTTTGCGGAGAAGCTGAAGAAGGTGCGGCTGGCGGTGCGGTTGGGCGCCTACGCCGACGAGACCGCGGAACATTGCCAGTGGAACATTCCGGAAGCGCATTACCTGGAATCGTGGAGCGATGCGCGGGCGTTCGACGGAACGGCGAGCATTGTGCAGCCGCTGATCGCGCCGCTCTATCAGGGCAAGACGGCGCATGACGTGGTGGGAGCTTTCTCGGACAAGCCGGGGATGTCCGCCTACGACCGCGTGCGGGCGACCTGGCTGGGCGGGCACACGGAAAAGGAATGGCGCAAGTGGCTGCACGACGGCGTGATCGAAGCGACGGCGTTTGCGCCGCTGAGCCTCACGACGAAGTGGAGCCCGGCGAGCATGCCGGCGGCGAAGCCACTGGCGGCGGACCAGATCGAGTTTGTTTTCCGGCCCGACCCCTGCGTTTACGACGGGCGATTCGCCAACAACGGCTGGCTGCAGGAGCTGCCCAAGCCGGCGAGCAAGCTGACGTGGGACAACGCCGCGCTGGTAAGTCCGAAGACGGCGGAGAAATTCGGATTTAAGCACAGCAGCGCGTTCGTGGGCGGCGAGCACGGACAGACCATTTCCGACATTGCGGAGATCGAGTTGTCCGGAGGCAAAGTGAGCGCGGCGGTGTGGACGCTGCCGGGGCAGGCCGAGGGCGTGATTACCCTGCCGCTGGGCTACGGGCGCAGCAAGTCCGGGCACGCGGGAACGAACAAGGGATTCAACGCCTACGCGGTGCGCAGCGCGGCGGCGCTGTGGACGGCGACGGGCGGGAGCGTGCGCAAGACGGGCGAGACGTATCCGCTGGCGTGCACGCAGGCGCATCACAACATGGAAGGGCGCGAACTGGTGCGCTCGGCTTCGTTCGAGGAGTTCAAGAAGAATCCCGGATTCACGCAGCTTCCCGAAGAAGAGAAGATGAAGGGACTGTCTCTCTACAAGGAATTCGAATACCCCGGCTATGCCTGGGGCATGGCGATTGACCTGGCTTCCTGCAACGGCTGCAACGCGTGCGTGGTGGCTTGCGGAGCGGAAAACAACACTCCGATCGTGGGCAAGGAGCAGGTGCTGCGCGGGCGGGAAATGCACTGGATCCGCATTGACCGCTACTACGAGGGCTCGCTGGACGATCCGGCGATGCTCTTTCAACCGGTGCCGTGCCAGCAGTGCGAAAACGCGCCGTGCGAGCAGGTTTGCCCGGTGGGAGCAACGACGCACAGCGCGGAGGGCCTGAACGACATGGTCTATAACCGCTGCATCGGGACACGCTATTGCTCGAACAACTGCCCGTACAAGGTGCGGCGCTTTAATTTCTTCCGCTACCAGGACTGGGAAACGCCCGAATTCAAGCTGATGCGCAATCCGGAAGTGACCGTGCGCAGCCGCGGCGTGATGGAAAAGTGCACCTACTGCGTGCAGCGCATCAATAACGTGCGCATTGAAGCGGAAAAGGAAAACCGGCCGATCCGCGACGGGGAAATTGTCACGGCGTGCGAAGCGGCCTGCCCCAGCGAGGCCATCGTCTTCGGCAACGCCAACGATCCCAAGAGCCGCGTGGCCAAGCTCAAGGCGCAGCAGCGCAACTACACGATTCTGGCCGAGCTGAACGCGCGGCCGCGCACGACTTATCTGGGAGCCGTGAAGAACACCAATCCGGAGCTGGAACGTCCGGAGCATCCGGCCAAGGAAACGAAATGAGCGCGACGAACGATACATCTTCCCTGCGCAGGGTCGCTCCGGTTGTCGAGCCCGGCCACACGTTTGGAACGGTAACGGAAAAGATCAGCTCGATTGTGCTCAGCCGGCCGGCGGGAGCGGGCTGGTTTTTCGGGATCAGCATCGCTTTCGGCCTGGTGATGATGCTGGGAATGTGCGTGGCGTACCTGATCGCCAGGGGCACGGGGATCTGGGGACTGAACATCCCGGTCGCCTGGGGCTTCGCCATCGTCAATTTCGTCTGGTGGATCGGTATCGGACATGCGGGCACGCTGATTTCGGCGATTTTGCTGCTGCTGAATCAGAAGTGGCGGACGTCGATCAACCGCTTTGCCGAGGCCATGACGCTGTTCGCGGTGGCCTGCGCGGGATTGTTTCCGCTGATTCACACGGGGCGGCCGTGGTATGCGGCGTACTTCATGATGCCGTATCCCAATACGATGGGGATCTGGCCGCAATTCCGCAGCCCGCTGATCTGGGACGTTTTCGCGGTATCCACGTATTTCACGGTTTCGCTGCTGTTCTGGTTCGTGGGCCTGCTGCCGGACCTGGCGACGCTGCGGGACCGGGCGACTTCGCGGCCGCAGCAGATGATTTACGGGCTGCTGGCCATGGGCTGGCGGGGTTCGGCGCGGCACTGGCACCGCTACCAGATGGCCTACCTGCTGCTGGCGGGCCTGGCGACGCCGCTGGTGGTTTCGGTGCACACGGTGGTGAGCTTCGACTTCGCGGTGGCGGTGGTGCCGGGCTGGCACACGACGATTTTCCCGCCGTACTTCGTGGCCGGGGCGATTTATTCGGGCTTCGCCATGGTGGTGACGCTGGCGATTCCGCTGCGCAAGTTTTACGGGCTCGAGGATTTCATCACCATGCGCCATCTGGAGAACATGGCCAAGGTGATGCTGGCGACGGGGCTGATCGTGGCTTACGGCTACTGCATGGAATTCTTCATGGCGTTTTATTCGGGGAATAAGTACGACAGCTTCCTGGCCATGAACCGGATGCACGGGCCGTACGCGGCGTTTTACTGGGCGCTGATCCTGTGCAACATCGTGATCCCGCAATTGCTGTGGCTGCACCGGGCGCGCACGAACGTGGCGCTGCTCTTTGTGATGTCGCTGGTGATCAACGTGGGGATGTGGCTGGAGCGCTTCGTGATCGTGGTGATGAGCCTGCACCGCGACTTCATGCCCTCGGCGTGGGGCAATTACCGGCCGACGATCTGGGATGTGGGGACGTTCGCGGGAACGATTGGGCTCTTTGTGATGCTGATATTCCTGTTTGTGCGCACGCTGCCGGCGATTTCCATCGCCGAGATGCGCGAGCTGGTGGCGCACACTTCCGAGGAACAGAAATGAACGAGCAGAGTTCAAAACTATACGGGGTGATGGCGGAATTCGCGACGCCGGAAGAGCTTCTGGAAGCGGCGGAGAAGACCCGCGCGGCGGGTTTTGCGAACTTGAACGCTTACACGCCCTATCCGGTGGAAGGGCTTTCCGAGGCGCTGGGGCTGAAGCGCACGTGGGTGCCGCAGATCACGCTGCTGGGCGGGATTCTGGGAGGCTGCGCGGGATTCGGGCTGCAATACTGGACTTCGGTGATCGCCTATCCTCTGAATATCGGCGGCCGGCCGCTGAACAGTTGGCCGGCGTTTATTCCGGTGACGTTTGAAACGACGGTGCTGGGAGCGGCGACGTTCGCGGTGTTCGGGATGCTGGCGTTGAACAAGCTGCCGCAGCCGTATCATCCGGTGTTCAACGTGGCGCGGTTTGCCGCGCACGCTTCGAGCGACCGTTTCTTTTTGTGCATCGAGGCGGGGAAGGCGAGTTTTGACGGCGCGGGAGCCCGGAAGTTTCTCGAGGGGCTGAAACCGGCCAGCGTGGCCGAGGTGCTCGATGAGTAGCGCGCTGCGCAATTGCGCGATTTTCGCGGCGGCAGTGCTGCTGCCGCTGGCGGGAGGCTGCCGCCAGGACATGGCCGACCAGCCCAAGAATAATCCGCTGACGCCCAGCGCGTTTTTCAGCGACGGGCGGGGCAGCCGCACGCCGGAGGAGAACACGGTGGAGCGGGGAGCGCTGGCCGAGGATGAACTGGCGGTGCCCAAGGATTCGACATTTTTTCCGCTGCCCATCACGCAGGCGCTGCTGGAGCGCGGGCGCGAGCGTTATGGAATTTTCTGTGCGCCGTGCCACGGAGCGGAAGGGGACGGCAACGGAATGATCGCGGTGCGCGGGATGAAGCATCCGCCGTCGTACCAGCAGGAGCGCCTGCGACAGGCTCCGGTGGGATACTTCTTCGACGTGATCACGCACGGATTCGGCGCGATGTACGATTATTCGGCGCAGGTGAATGCGCATGACCGCTGGGCCATCATTGCCTATATTCGCGCGCTGCAATTGAGCCGCAACGCGCCGGCAGGAATGCTTTCTCCGGAAACGCTGCGCAAGCTGAAAGCCGGGCCGGAATCGGCGCCGGCGGAGCACACCCCCGAAGGAGGAGCGCACTGATGACGGCGCAGACCTATACGGCGCCCGACAGCGTCGCCCGCCTTTCCCGGCGCGCTTTGATCGTCGGCGTTCTCGGCCTGGCGGCCTGCGGGATTGCCTGGACCGGGCGTTCCGATGAGTTTTATCACGCCTATCTGATCGGCTATCTGCTGGTGCTGGGCGCGGCGCTGGGCAGCCTGGGCCTGTTGATGGTGCAGCACATGACCGGGGGCAAATGGGGCATCCTGATCCGGCGTCCCCTGGAAGCGGCGACGCGCACGCTGCCGCTGCTGGCCCTCTTTTTCCTTCCGATTTTTCTGGGAGTGAGCCGCATCTACGGCTGGGCGCAGCCGGTGCACGGGGAACTTTCCGAATTTCAGAAGAATTACCTGACGGTGGAAGGCTTCCGCACGCGCGCGGTGATTTACTTCGCCATCTGGACCGGGCTGGCGCTGCTGCTGAATCGCCTGTCGATACAGCAGGACAGCAAGCCGGAAGACCGCATGCTGCGGCGGCAACTGCAACTCTTCAGCGGGCCGGGCATCGTGCTGTATGTGTTCACGATGACGCTGGCGGCGGTGGACTGGGTGATGTCGCTATCGCCGCAGTGGGTTTCCACGATTTACGGATTTCTGTTCGTGATCGGGCAGGCCATTACGGCGATGTCGCTGATGATCGCGATCCTGGTGATGCTCGCAAAGAGCGAGCCGATGTCCCGAGTGGTCGAGCCGAAGCATCTGCATGATCTGGGCAAGCTGCTCTTTGCCTTCATCATGCTGTGGGCGTATTTCTCTTTTTCGCAGCTGCTGATCATCTGGTCGGGCAATCTTCCCGAAGAGATCGTTTTCTATAAGGCGCGGCTGATGGGAACGTGGGGCTTTTTCGCGGTGGCGCTGCTGCTGCTGCACTTCGCGCTGCCGTTCCTGCTGCTGCTTTCGCGCGACGTCAAGCGCAGTTCGGGACTGCTGCCCAAGGTGGCCATGTTCCTGATCGCCATGCGCCTGGTGGATCTGACGTGGATCACCGGGCCGGAATTTTCCCGCCAGGGATTCCAGCTGCACTATGCGGATCTGGCGGCGCCGCTGGGAATCGGCGGCATATGGCTTTTCTGGTTCGCGAAGCAATTGCAGCAACGGCCACTGCTCCCCCTGGGCGATCCCAAGCTGGCGGAGGTGACGGAACACAATGAGCACTGAACAGCACAATACGGGGCAGGACCCGGTCCATAAGGACGTGGGGTTCGAAGCCAAGGACATTCAGGTACCCTGGATTCTGAAATTTCTGGTGGTGATGGCCGTGGTCTTGGTGGCCAGCTACTATCTCTGCTGGGCGATTTACAGCGTTTCTCTGGAACACGCGCGGCGCGCGGATGTCCAGGCAGCCACGGCGCGGCAGGCGGAGCCGCCCAAGGCACTGCCCGAGCCGTTTTTGCAGGGCGTCCCCGGACACGAAACCGATCCGCAGCAGGACCTTCGCGACATGCGGGCGCGCGAGCGTAAAAATCTTTCGCAGACGCGCTGGGTGGACGAAAAGGCGGGCATCGCGGAGATTCCCGTGGAAGAAGCGATGAAGATTATCTCCGAGAAAGGTTTGCCGGTTACGGCCCCCGCGCCCGCCGGAAAAAAGAAATAGGGAAATGAGCCGGATTCGCCAACTCGCCGGAATGGCCGTGCTGCTGGGCGCAGCCTGGAGCGCGTCCGCGCAAACGATTCCGGAAGGGGTTACCGATCCGGGGCTGCCCGCTTCGCTGCGCTCGATCGGCTTCGCGCCGAAATTGGACGCGGTGATTCCGGGAACGGCGGCGTTCCGCGACGAGACCGGGCGGGAAGTGCGCCTGGGGGATTATTACGGGATCCGGCCGGTGTTGCTGGCGTTTGTCTATTACCAGTGCCCGGCGCTGTGCGACCAGTTGCAGCAGGGAATTGCCGGGACGCTGAAAATGCTTTCGCTGCGGCCGGGCAGCGACTACGAAGTGGTGCTGATCAGTTTTGATCCGAAGGACACGCCGGAAATCGCGGCGCGCAAGAAGAAGGAAGCGATGTCGCGCTACGGCCGTCCGGAAACCGCGGGCGGGTGGCATTATCTAAGCGGCGGCCAGGAAGCGATTGCGCAAGTAACCGAGGCGGCGAACTATCATTACAGCTACGACGCCAAAAGCGGATTGTTCGCGCATGCCAGCGGGATTCTGCTGCTGACGCCGGCGGGGCACATTTCGCGGTATTTCTACGGGGTGGATTTTTCGCCGCGGGACGTGCGGCTGGGACTGGTGGAAGCTTCGGCGGGCAAGATCGGGACGGTGAGCGACCACGTGCTGCTGTTCTGCTTTCAATACGATCCCGGCGCGGCGCGCTACAGCGCGACGATTTTAACGGTGGTGCGCGCGGTGGGAATTCTGACCGTGCTGGCGCTGGTCTTCGGGATACTGATCTTCCGCTGGTATGAAAGCCGGGTGACCCGCCTCGCGAAACTCGGGGCTGGCGCGAATTTGCAAGGAGTACACTAGGACCGTGCAGTTGCAAAACTCATCCATACTTCCCGAGCAGGCGTCCAACTTCGCGGGCGGCGTTGACGCCCTGACGTTATACATCCTGGGCACATCGCTGTTTTTTGCCCTGCTGGTGGTTGTTCTCGTTGTTATTTTTTCGCTGAAATACCGGCGCAAGAAGCAGACGGAAATCGGCGTGCCGGTGCACGGCTCGGTGCCGCTGGAAATCGTCTGGACGCTGATTCCGCTGGTGCTGGCCATGGTGATGTTCGCCTGGGGCGCGGTGATTTACATGGATTTCCGGCGGGCGCCCAGCGACACCCTGGACGTGTACGTGATCGGCAAGCAGTGGATGTGGAAGCTGCAGCACACGGACGGGCGGCGGGAAATCAACGAACTGCACGTGCCGGTGGGCCGCAACGTGAAGCTGATCATGGCCAGCGAGGACGTGATCCACGATTTTTCGATTCCCAACTTCCGAATCAAGATGGACGTGGTTCCCGGACGGTACACCACGCTGTGGTTCCGGGCGACCAAGACCGGGCGCTACCATTTTTATTGCTCGCAGTATTGCGGCACGAGCCACGCGCTGATGACCGGCTGGGTCACGGTGATGGAACCGGCGGAGTACGCGGCGTGGCTGAGCGGAGGCGCGCAGGACGCCAATCCGGCGGGAGCGGGAGAGAAGCTTTTCACGCAATATTCGTGCAACACCTGCCACCTGCCGACCGGCAAGGGACGCGGGCCGTCGCTGGTGGGGCTCTATGGTTCGAAGGTGAAGCTGGCGGACGGGACCACGGTGCAGGCGGATGATGCGTATGTCCGCGAGTCGATCCTCTCTCCGAAGGCAAAAATCGTGGCGGGCTATCAGCCGCTGATGCCCAGTTTCCAGGGGCTGGTGACCGAGGAGCAGGTTTTGAGTTTGACGGCATACATCAAGTCATTGCAGGCGCCGGCCCCGGCTTCCGAAGCCCCCGCCGAAGCGCCGCACATGGGGAAGAAATAGGCTTATGAGCGCAACAGAGTCCAGGCCGGCGGAGCAGTTTCCGGAAAAGCATTATCTGAACGCGGATTACGGCATACGCTCGTGGCTGCTGACGACCGACCACAAGCGCATCGCCCTGCTGTATCTGGTTTCGGTGACGTTTTTCTTTTTCATCGGCGGTATTTTTGCCGGGATGATTCGCCTGCACCTGCTGACGCCGAAGGGCGCGCTGGTTTCACCGGAAGTGTATAACCGGCTGTTCACCATGCACGGCGTGGCCATGATTTTCTTCTTCCTGATTCCGGCGATTCCCGCGGTGCTCGGAAACTTTTTTATGCCGCTGATGATTGGCGCGAAGGACCTGGCCTTTCCCAAGATCAACCTGCTGAGCTGGTACCTGTACATGATCGGCGGCGGGCTGGCGCTGTTCTCGTTCATGAGCGGCGGGCTGGATACGGGGTGGACGTTCTACACGCCGCTGAGCAGCGTGTATTCGAATTCGGCGGTGGCCCCGGCGGTGCTGGGCATCTTCATCAACGGGTTTTCGTCGATCCTGACCGGGCTGAATTTTCTGGTGACGGTGCACACCATGCGCGCGCCGGGGATGACTTGGTTCCGCCTGCCCATGTTCGTCTGGGCGAACTATGCCACGAGCATCATCATGATTCTGGGAACGCCGGTGGTGGCCACGACGCTGGCGCTGGCAGGGATGGAACGGCTTTTTCATCTGGGCTTTTTTAACCCGCAGCTGGGCGGCGATCCGGTTCTCTTCCAGCACCTGTTCTGGTTCTATTCGCATCCGGCCGTGTACATCATGATTCTGCCGGCGATGGGCGTGATCAGCGAAATTATACCGACGTTTTCGCGCAAGCCGCTGTTCGGCTATAAGGTGATGGCCGCGGCCAGCCTGGCGATTGCGGTCATCGGCTTCCTGGTGTGGGCGCATCACATGTTCGTGGCCGGGCAGTCCACCTACGCGGCGCTGGCTTTTTCGTTTCTGACCATGCTGGTGGCGGTGCCTTCGGCGATCAAGACGTTCAACTGGACGGCGACGATGTACCGCGGCTCGATTTCGTTCGAGACGCCGATGATTTACGCGTTCGGGTTTCTGGGGCTGTTCCTGGTCGGCGGGCTCACCGGGCTCTTCCTGGGCACGCTGGGCGTGGACATCCATGTGCACGACACGTACTTCATCGTGGCGCATTTCCACTACATCATGGTGGGCGGCGCGGTGATGGGCTATATGGGCGGGCTGCACTACTGGTGGCCGAAGATCAGCGGGCGGATGTATCCGGACACGCTGGCGCGTTTTTCCGCCGTGGTCCTGTTTATCGGATTCAACCTGACGTTCTTTCCGCAATTTTTGATGGGCTACGCGGGCATGCCGCGGCGCTATCACAGCTATCCGCCGGAGTTTCAGGTATTGAACATCCTGTCGACAGCGGGAGCGACCGTGCTGGCGGTCGGCTATATTCTTCCGATTATTTATCTGCTGTGGTCGCTGCGCTACGGACCCGTGGCCGGGCGCAACCCCTGGCCTTCGACGGGCCTGGAATGGCAGACGGATTCGCCGCCGCCCACGGAGAATTTCCATGTGACGCCGACGGTTACCTGGGAAGCGTACGATTTCGAGAACCGGCCCGATCTGGGACTGGACAAGCCGCTCAAGACGGATGATTCAGGCCGCGGGCACGACTGATTATCTGAAAGTGGAAGGGGAGTGCTGAGTGCATCGCACCGGAGAGCTGTACGGACATTTTGAAACGCTGGAACAGCAGCGGGAATCCGCTTCGCTGGGCATGTGGATATTTCTGATCACCGAAGTGATGTTCTTCGGCGGAATTTTTCTCGCGTACACGGTGAATCGCCACGCGAATCCGGTGGCCTTCGCCATGGGCAGCAACACCTTGGATTTGAAGCTGGGCGCGTTCAATACAGGCGTGCTGCTGGCCAGCAGCTTCACCATGGCCATGGCGGTGTGGGCCGGGCACACGGGGAAGCAGAAGCTCATCACCCTGTTCCTAATTTTGACGCTGCTCCTGGGCGGAATCTTCCTGGGCGTCAAGACCGTGGAATACGCGGCCAAGTTCGAGCATCACCTGGTTCCGGGCTCGTCGTTCCACATCCCCGCCGAAGACGTTTCCGCCGCCGCAGCCAAAGCTGATCCGGATTTTGCCGCGCATGCGCAGCTCTTCTTTTCGCTGTATTTCGGGATGACCGGGCTGCACGCGCTGCACATGGTGGTCGGCGCGGGCCTGCTGATCTGGCTGATTCGGCAATCGATGCAGGGGCGCTTCACGGCGAAATACAACACGCCGGTGGAAATGGTGGGGCTGTACTGGCACTTCGTGGACATCGTGTGGATTTATCTTTTTCCGCTGCTGTACTTGATTGACCGGCGGCACAAATAGGACGGAGAAGGCGCGTGTCTGAACATATCGTATCGCCGAAACTTTATCTGGGAATCATCCTGACGCTGATGGTTCTCACCGCGGTCACCGTGGGGGCCGCCTACGTGGAGCTGGGTCCGTGGAACATCGTGGTGGCGCTGGTCATCGCCACGCTCAAGGCCACGCTGGTGGTGCTCTATTTCATGCATGTGCGCTATAGCCCCGGCCGCACCAAGCTCATCGTGGTTGCCGGGGTGTTCTGGCTGGGCCTGCTGCTGTTCATGACGCTGGCGGACTATGCCACGCGCAGCTGGTACTAACGCGCGATTCTGATTCCTTCCAATTTGAAAACAGGCGAAGAGTAAAGATAACTCTGGGTGTGTTCCAGGGGAGGTGGTGTAGGGGAGGTACGAGCCGGCCCAGCCCTCAATCCCCTAAAGGGATCTCGACTCGCCTCCCCTTCGGTTTCATAGTGGCAAGCGGCAGGCCATAGTTAAGTGCCGTGTTATCAGTGCATTGCCAATCCGAAACCTTGTAAAAATGGCCGCTTACCTCCCAAAATTACCCGCTCCGCGCCGCCGCCTTTTTTCGGCTTTTCCGCCGGTGCTTCCGGCTTGACCGCTGCTAGCCGCCTTGCTACTTTCAAGAGTTAAGCTGGGCGCAGTGTACTCACTGTGCGCCGGAGCTCCCGGGAGGGGGCGTTCGAAGAGTATGGGACTTACCAAACTTGTCGTGCGGGGCGCGCGGCAGCACAACTTGAAGAACATCAGCGTGGAGATCCCCCGCAACAGCCTTTCGGTGATTACCGGGCTGTCCGGGTCGGGAAAATCGTCGCTGGCCTTCGACACGATTTATGCCGAGGGGCAGCGGCGCTACGTGGAGTCACTTTCGGCATACGCGCGGCAATTCCTGGACCAGATGGAGCGGCCGGACGTGGACGTGATCGAGGGGCTTTCGCCGGCGATTTCCATCGAGCAGAAGACCACTTCGCGCTCGCCGCGCTCGACGGTGGGGACCGTCACGGAAGTCTACGACTATCTGCGCGTGATTTACTGCGCGATCGGCGTTCCGCATTGCCCCAACTGTTCGATTCCCATCGCGCGGCAGAGCAGCGACCAGATTGTGCAGGCGATTCTGGGCGGGCGGCTGTGCGGGCCCGAAGACCGCATCATGATCCTGGCGCCGGTGGTGCGCGGGAGGAAGGGAGCGTACCGCAAGGAACTGGAGAAATACGCGCAGGAAGGCTATGTGCGGGCGCGGATTGACGGGGAACTTTGTCCTCTGGATGAGCCGCAGGAGCTGGACAAGCGCAAGAACCACACGATCGAGATCGTGGTGGACCGGCTGCTGCTGAAGCCGGGGATCGCGGCGCGGCTCGAGCAGTCCATCACCACGGCGCTGAAGCTGGCGCAGGGGCTGGTGACGGTGGCGGTGGTGGAGGGCAAGGAGCATGTGTTTTCGGAAAAGCTGGCGTGCCCGGATTGCGGAATCTCCGTGCCGCAGCCGGAACCGCGCTCGTTCAGCTTCAATTCGCCTTATGGCGCCTGCCCTGCGTGCAACGGGCTTGGGTCGAAATATAATTTCGATCCGGCCAAGGTGATTACGGACTGGACGCGGCCGCTTTTTGACGGCGGATTGGGCCCCGGATCGGGTTCGGCGATCCTCAAGCGCACGCTGGAGCTGGGGGCTTATGCGCACGGGTTCAAGCTGGATACGCCGTTCGAAAAATATTCCGCGCGCATACAGAATCTTCTGCTCTACGGGTATCCCTCGTCGAAGGCCAGCGGGGAAGGGGCAGGGAACGGCAAGGCGCGGGCGGGGAAGGCCGCGGGTGCGAAGGCCGAGAAGGGTTTTCATTTTCCGGGCATCCTCACATTTCTAGAAGGGAATTTTGAAGAGAGCGGCTCGGACAGCTACCGCGAATGGATGACACAGTACATGTCCCCGACGCTGTGCACGGCCTGCGCGGGGCACCGGCTTCGGCCGGAAAGCCTGGCGATACGGCTGGCGGGGCGCTCGATCGCGGATTTTACGGCGCTCTCGCTGACCGCGGCGCGGCCGGTGGTGGATGCGATGCTGGCCGAACTGACACCGCGCCAGCTGGAAATCGCGGCGCGGCCGCTCGAGGAGGTGGCCGCGCGGATCGATTTCCTGTTGGGCGTGGGACTGGGCTATCTCAGCCTGGACCGCTCGGCAGCCACGCTTTCCGGCGGGGAGGCGCAGCGGATTCGCCTGGCCACGCAGATTGGTTCGCGGCTGCGCGGCGTGCTGTACGTGCTGGACGAGCCTTCCATCGGGCTGCACGCGCGGGACAACGACCGCCTGCTGGGATCGCTCACGCGGCTGCGCGACCTCGGCAACACCGTGCTGGTGGTGGAGCACGACGAGGAGACCATACGGCGCGCCGATTACGTGGTGGACCTGGGCCCCGGCGCGGGAAACGCTGGAGGTTATCTGGTGGCGCAGGGCAAGCCGGAGGAAATCGCCGGCAATGCGCAGTCGCTCACGGGCCGCTATCTTTCCGGAGCGGCGAGCATCGCGGTGCCAGAGAAGCGGCGCACGCCGAACGGGAAGTCTTTACAGGTGCTGGGAGCTTCGGCCAACAACCTGCGCAACGTGGATGCGACGATTCCGCTGGGGCTGCTCACGGTGGTGACGGGAGTTTCCGGCTCGGGAAAATCCACGCTGGTGAACGATATTCTTTACCGCGCGCTGGCGCAGAAGCTCTATCGCTCGATGGAGCCGCCCGGGGCGCACCGCATGATTCTGGGCATCGAGCATCTGGACAAGGTGATCGAGATTGACC